>NZ_BAZG01000249.1:2500-5200 GCF_000964525.1 Anaeromyxobacter sp. PSR-1 | reverse complement strand
CTTCCACTGCTCCTGCGAAGGAATTCGATCTCGACCTCGAGCAGGTCGCCTACGACCTGAGAAGAGGGAGACCAAGCCGCACGCCCTATTAGTACCGGTCAGCTGAGCGCCTCACAGCGCGTACACCTCCGGCCTATCGACCTCGTCGTCTTCGAGGGGGCTTCAGGGGCTTGCGCCCGGGAGAAGTCGTCTTGAGGTTGGCTTCCCGCTTAGATGCTTTCAGCGGTTATCCGTTCCGCACATAGCTACCCAGCGATGCCTCTGGCGAGACAACTGGTACACCAGCGGTGCGTCCATCCCGGTCCTCTCGTACTAAGGACAGATCCTCTCACTTCTCCTACGCCCACGGCAGATAGGGACCAAACTGTCTCACGACGTTTTGAACCCAGCTCGCGTACCGCTTTAATTGGCGAACAGCCAAACCCTTGGGACCTGCTCCAGCCCCAGGATGCGATGAGCCGACATCGAGGTGCCAAACCGCGTCGTCGATGTGAACTCTTGGACGCGATAAGCCTGTTATCCCCAGAGTACCTTTTATCCGTTGAGCGATGGCCCTTCCATACAGAACCACCGGATCACTATGACCTGCTTTCGCACCTGCTCGACCTGTCGGTCTCGCAGTCAAGCTCCCTTATGCCATTGCACTCGACGCCTGGTTTCCAATCAGGCTGAGGGAACCATAGCGCGCCTCCGTTACCTTTTGGGAGGCGACCGCCCCAGTCAAACTACCCACCAGCCATTGTCCCCAACCCCGATGAGGGGTCCAGGTTAGACACCAGAAATCGACAGGGTGGTATTTCACCGTTGCCTCCCCCCGAGCTAGCGCCCAGGGTTCATAGGCTCCCACCTATCCTACACAATCAATTCCTAGTGTCAGTGGCAAGTTGTAGTAAAGGTTCATGGGGTCTTTCCGTCTTGCCGCGGGTAAACTGCATCGGCACAGCTATTTCAATTTCGCTGAGTCCCTGGTCGAGACAGCGCGGAAGTCGTTACGCCTTTCGTGCAGGTCGGAACTTACCCGACAAGGAATTTCGCTACCTTAGGACCGTTATAGTTACGGCCGCCGTTTACCGGGGCTTCGGTTCATCGCTTTGGCCTTGCGGCCTGACGAATCTCCTTAACCTTCCGGCACCGGGCAGGCGTCAGACCCTATACATCCACTTGACGTGTTTGCAGAGTCCTGTGTTTTTGTTAAACAGTCGCTACCGCCATTTCGCTGCGACCCAGCATTGCTTCGGGAGCAAGTCCCTACACAATCCCGGGCCCACCTTCTTCCGAAGTTACGGTGGAAAATTGCAGAGTTCCTTGACCAGAGTTCTCTCAAGCGCCTTAGGATTTTCTCCTCGCCCACCTGAGTCGGTTTGCGGTACGGGCGCCTCGCTGGCTCCACGCGGGGATTTTCTAGGAAGCATGGGATCACGCACTTCTGGCCTTGCGGCCACGTCATCACCTCTCGGCGTTAACGGCCTCACCTTTTCATCGTATGAGGCCCGCCTACGGGCTTGAACCGTCACGTCCGTCAGACGGCTGCGCTACCCTTCTCCGTCCCCCCTCGCTTCAACGCCAACGGGGCGGTACAGGAATATTAACCTGTTGTCCATCACCTACGCCTTTCGGCCTCGGCTTAGGGCCCGACTAACCCTGGGCGGATTAACCTTCCCCAGGAAACCTTGGGCTTACGGCGAACGAGTTTCTCACTCGTTTTGTCGCTACTCATATCGGCATCAGCTCTAGAACGCACTCCACCAGTCCTTGCGGTCTGGCTTCACCGTCCGTTCTATGCTCCCCTACCGATCAGCTTGCGCTGATCCCGTGGCTTCGGTGCCATGCTTGAGACCCGATACATTTTCGGCGCAGTCTCGCTTGATCAGTGAGCTATTACGCTATCTTTAAAGGATGGCTGCTTCTAAGCCAACCTCCTGATTGTCAAAGCGCTACCACATCCTTTTTGTGATCACTTAGCATGGACTTTGGGACCTTAGCCGACGATCTGGGTTATTCCCCTCTCGCCGATGAATGTTATCACCCACCGACTGCGTCCCGGGATAACAGTTTCAGGCATTCGGAGTTTGGTACGGGTTGGTAATCTGGTAGGACCCCTAGCCGTTCCAGTGCTCTACCTCCTGAACTGAATTTCCCGAGCCGATACCTAAATATCTTTCGGGGAGAACCAGCTATCACCAAGTTTGATTGGCCTTTCACCCCTACTCACAGCTCATCCCAGAAGTTTTCAACCTCCATGAGTTCGGTCCTCCACGCGGTTTTACCCGCGCTTCAACCTGGCCATGAGTAGATCACCTGGCTTCGGGTTATAATGATTGCGACTGGCGCCCGTTTCGGACTCGCTTTCGCTGCGCCTCCGGCTATCGCCTTAAGCTCGCCACAACCATTAAGTCGCCGATTCATGATGCAAAAGGTACGCCCTCAGGCGTTCCGCTTGCGCGGCATAGCCCTCGGACTGCTTGTAGGCATGCGGTTTCAGGTTCTTTTGACTCCCCTAACAGGGGTTCTTTTCACCTTTCCCTCGCGGTACTTGTTCACTATCGGTCTCTAGGTAGTATTTAGCCTTACGAGATGGTCCTCGCAGATTCAGGCAGGATTACACGTGTCCCGCCTTACTTGGGTACGCAATCAGGAGATACACGTCGGTTTCGGTTACGGGACTGTCACCCTCTGTGGTCCGCCTTTCCAGACGGCTCA
>NZ_BAZG01000250.1 GCF_000964525.1 Anaeromyxobacter sp. PSR-1 | reverse complement strand
GCGCCCGCCGGCCAGGCACCCGCCGGCGCCGGCGCGGCCCCCGCTGCCCGGCCAAGGCGGAGCCCGCCGCGGCCCCGGCCGCGCCTGCCGCGCCGGGCGGCGGCAAGGGCGGCGCCTAGGCCTCCTCCTCCAGCGGCGGCGGCGGCGCGATCGCCGGGAACGAGAGCGTGAAGGTGGTCCCCGCGCCCTCGGCGCTCGCCACCTCCACCGCCCCGCCCAGCCCCTCCACGATCCGCCTCACGTTGGCGAGCCCGAGCCCGAGGTGGCCGGCGCCGCGCTTGGTCGAGCCGAGGTCGAACAGCGAGGCGAGCCGCTCCGGGGGCATGCCGGCGCCGCGATCCGTCACCGACAGGAGCCCGCGCCCGCCCTCGACCGCCGCCCGGAGCCGCACCTCGGCGCCGGCCGGGGAGGCCTCGCAGGCGTTCCAGACGAGGTTGAGCGCGGCGCGCTCGAGCAGGTGGCGATCGGCCCGGATCCAGGCCTGCGCGCCGGCCTCGAGCCCGAGCGTCACGCCCTCGCGGCCGGCGTGGGGGCCGGCGGTGCGGACCAGGCTCGCCGCGAACGCGCCGAGCTCCAGCGGGATGCGCTCCGCCGCGCGCACGTCGCGCGAGAGATCGGAGAAGTCGGCCACGAAGGCGCGGAGCGCCGCCACCTCGGCGCGCAGCCCGTCCCGCAGCCGCGGCAGCGCCTCGGCGCGCCCCTCCTCCGCGAGGCGGGCGAGCTGCTGCAGGATGGCGACCCGGTGCCCGAGGTCGTGGGTCACGCCCGCCGCGATGCGGCCGGCGGTGCGCCAGCGCTCCTCGCGCTCGAGCTCGGCGAGCACCCGCTTCGACTGCGCCAGCCCCACCGCGAGCGACAGCGCCAGCGCCGCCAGCACCACCGCGGCGAGCGCCCACTGCGCCGTCCGCGCGGCGCGCGCCGCGTCTCCGGCGGGCCGCGCCACCGCGACGGCCCAGCCCGAGCGCGGCAGCCGGGCCCAGCCGCCCAGCAGCTCCTCCCCGTCCAGCCCCACCCAGTGCGTCGGGGCCGTGCCCTCGCCGCGGGCCACCCGGACCGCCACCTCCGCCTCCGGCACCCGCTCGCCGGTGAGCACCGCCGCGCGCAGCGCGCCGGCGCCGGAGGCGACCAGCCGGCCCGACTCGTCGAACGCGAGCACGGTGCCGGCGCCCCCGCCGTGCACGCGCCCCACGAAGCGCCACAGCTCGAGCAGGTCCAGGCTGGCGCAGACCGCGACGTACGGCTGGCTCGGCGCCGGCACGCAGAGGTCCTGGGCCGGGGTGAGATCGCGCGCGAGGTAGAAGGCGGACCGCACCGGCGTCCCGGCGCGCGCGCGGGCGGCCAGCGCCGGCGTGATCCGCTCGGGGAGCGCCGACGGCGGCGTCTCCGGCCCCACGCGGACGACCCGGCCCAGCCCGGGCGCCTCCAGCACCAGCTCCTCGAGCCGCTGGCCCGAGTGCGCGTCTGCGACGGACGCGGCGGCGCCGACCCGCAGGGCCTCCTCCTGCGCCGCGAGGTACGCGTCGATGCGCTCGGCGGCCTGGCGCGCCAGCTCCTGCATCGTCGCGACGGTGGACGCCTCGGCGTGCCGGCGCATCGCCTCGATGCCGACCGCCCCGAGCGCCACGATGGGCGCGACGCCGGTGAGCGCCAGCATGACGCTCAGGCGCGCCGCCACCTTGGCGCGGGTCACGGCGCGACCTCCCAGTCCGGCAGCGTGTCGAGCGCGCCCCAGCCGAACGCCGCCCCGCGGATCCGCGCGTCCACCGCGCCGGCGCGCGTGGTCCGGCAGAGGCGCACCGCCGGGCCGTCCTCGCGGAGGCGGCGGACGGCGGCGTCGGCGTCGCCGCGCGCGATGGCGGCCTCGAGCTCGGCGTCGCGGTACCCGGCCGCCGCGAACGGCGAGCCCGCGGCCCACACCTGCGCCACCACGATGGGCGGCCACACCACCTGGCGCGTCAGGACCAGGTCCGCCCCGGCGATCTGCTCCTCCACGCCGCGGCCCGCGTCGAACGGGACGATCTCGCCCCCGCGGCGGCCGAGGGCCCGCCGCAGCGCCAGGGCCCCGCGCCGCTCGCCCACCCCGTCGCCGACCACCAGGATGCGGAGCGGCTCGCCCGGCGGGATCTCGCGCGCCGGCCGCTCGGCGCCCGCGGGCGCGCCGGCCGCCTCCGCGCCGCACACCGCCGAGGCCAGCTCCGTCACCGGCAGCGCCGCCTGCAGCCGCCGGCGCTGCGCGCCGCCCAGCCGGCGCTCGTTGAGGATCACCGTCCACGCGTGCGGCCCGGGCGAGCGCATCGGCCGCAGCCCCGGGACGTCCTCGAGCAGGTCCATGGAGCGCTGGTCCAGCCCGATCATCGCGTTCACGTCGCCCCGGAGCAGGCGCGCGAGCGCGTCGCGCTCGCTGGGGAACCCGATGACCTCGACGCGCGCGATGCGGCGAGGGGCGGGCCGCACGCGCTCGAGCACCATCCGATCGGCGGACTGCTCCACCATCCGGTACGGGCCGGTGCCCAGGGCACCCCTCGGGCCGGGGCGGAACACCGCGGTGAAGAGCAGCGCGCCCTCCACCGGCCGCCCCTCCGACGAGACCGTCACGCTGCCGTCCGGCGAGGTCTCGGCCGCGAGCCCGACCGCGCGCGCCGAGCGGGCCAGGTCCTCCGGCGTCACCGCCGCGCCGTCGGAGAACGCCGCGGCCGGCTCGAGGCGGAGCCGGCAGCGCCGCGGACCGCGCCGCTCCACCACGCGCGCCACGCCGGGCCGCGGCGTGCCGTCCGCCCCGGGCGCGAGCGCGCCCTGGAACACCAGGTCGTGGGCCAGCATGGCGTGGCCTTCGCTCCCGAGCGGATCGAGCGGCGAGAAGCGCCCGACCACCGCGAGCCGCAGCACGAACGGGCGCTCCGCCGGCGGGCGCGCGCAGGCCGCCGCGAGCGCGGCCGCGAGGACGGCGAGCGCCGGGCGCACCGCGCGCCGGGGAGGCGCCGCGGCGCTACCGGGGCTTCGGTGCGGGCTTGCCCTTCTCGAACACCACCCCATCGCCGTACTTCTGCACGATCTGCTTCTTCGTCTTCAAGCCGGTCAGCTCGATGACGAAGTTGGGCACGCGGCGCGCGCGGCGGTCCGCGGCCCACCGCGAGATGTCGCCGCGGGGGCGCGTGGTGCGGGCGGCGATCGCGGCGCGCGGGCGCCGGCGGCCGGCCCGCGCGACGCCGGCCTCGAGCTGCTCCGAGAGCTGCGCGGCCGCGAGGTCGGCCACCGCGCGCGCGATGGCGACCGACGCGCGGCGGACCACGCCGTCCATCGCCTCGCGGACGATGGAGTCGATCGAATCCTGGGCTGGACGGCGGGCCATGTTGCGTCTCCTTGTGGCGATCGATTGCTCGGGTTTGCCGCCGAGCTCAATCTGGGGGGTGCATCCAGTATAGCTGCCATGTCATGCGCCAATTCCAGTTTTCTGATAGCTTGCCCCCAGTTCGCGGCCCTCTGGCGGAATGGTAGACGCGCTCGACTCAAAATCGAGCGGGGCGACCCCCCGTCCCGGTTCGAGTCCGGGGAGGGCCAAACCGTCGCGCCGCTCCCCGCCGCCGGCCCGTTTTCGCTTGCGGCGGGGGGCCGCGCGCGTGTATCGGGTAGCGGCACCCAATCCCCAGGGATCTCCGCAATGTGGAACCTCGTCATCAGCCTGGCGCTCGGCGTCGCCGTCGCCGCGGCGATCCGCTTCGGCACCGAGTTCGGCTGGGCCGCCGCCATCCTGCCCGGCATGGTCGTCGCGACCGCCGCCTACCTCGTGCTCGCCCGCCGGACCTGGAAGCGGCTCGAGGCGCTCTTCGACGCCATGCAGCGCGAGGTGCAGGCCCAGAAGTTCGACCGGGCCATCCAGACGCTGGAGTCCGGGTTCGCGCTGGCGCCCTGGCAGTTCCTGGTCGCCTCGCAGCTGCACTCGAACATCGGCATCCTCCACTACCTCCGCCGCGACTTCGACGCCGCCCTGCCGCACCTGCAGAAGAGCTTCTCGCGCAACTGGATCGCGCGCGGCATGCTGGCGGTCGCGCTCTACCGCAAGCGCGACCTGGACGGCATGAAGAAGGTGTTCCAGGACGCGACCAAGGTGAGCAAGAAGGAGGGCGTCCTCTGGTCGGCGTGGGCCTGGATCCTCGAGAAGGAGGGCGACCACGCGCAGGCCATCGCGGTGCTGGGGCGAGCGGTGGCGGCGAACGCGTCGGACGAGAAGCTGAAGTCCTCGCTGCAGGCGCTGCAGAACGGGAAGAAGCTCAAGCTCGGCAAGCTCTACGAGGAGCAGTGGTTCCAGTTCCACCTGGAGGCGCCGCCCCCGCAGTTCGCCGGCCCGGGCTTCCGCGGCGGGCGCCGCGCCATCTACGGACGGTGAACCGCGCCGGCGGCCCGCCCGTCCGCCCCTGCGCTGCGCCGGGCTCCCGACCGGGAGCCGTCACACGCCTCAGCTCCCGCCGAAGCCGCTGCTCACCCGCCCCCGCTCGACGATGAGCGGGACCCGGCGGTCGCCGCCGGAGAGCTCGAGGAAGCGGGCCATCGCGGCGCGATCCCGCTTCACGTCGAAGTACCGCACCTCGAGCCCGCGCGCCGCGTACTCCCGGCGCGCCGCCGCCGTGTAGGGGCACGCGTCCTTGCCGTAGATCTCGATCGCCTCCGCCATCGTCGCGCCTCCTTCCGCGGAGGATAGCCCTCCGCCCGGCGCCGGGGGCGGCGCCGCGCGAGCGGTGCGCGTGGCCGCGCAGCCCCTCCGGGGGACGCGCGTGGATCGACGCGCGCCGCGCGCAGTAGGCTGAGCGCCGGGGGAACGTCGCGCGGCAGGGAGGGCGCCGGACGGCTCGCGCGGGGCGGGTGCACGGGCGAGCGCCCGAAGGCTGCCCGGAAGGCCGACTGCTGGGCGGCGCCGGCCCCCCTAGATTCAAGCTGATCCCCTGTTGCGCATGAGCTCCGTGAACGGACAGCCCGAGGGCCCTCCCTCCACCGTCCCCGCCTCCGACGCGCTGGCGCGCCTGGTGGACGCGCTCGCGGCCGCGGGGGGCGGCGCGCCGGGCGAGATCGCGCGCGTGCTCCGCACCGCGCTCCCCGCCGCGGTGGCCGAGCTCGCCGACGCGCAGCGCCACCTGGCCGAGTCGGCGGCGCGGCGCGACGCGCTCGTGGCCACCGCCGCGGACGAGCTCCGGGCCGCCG
>NZ_BAZG01000251.1 GCF_000964525.1 Anaeromyxobacter sp. PSR-1 | reverse complement strand
CGGCGGGCCTGGGCGGCGTCATCCTGGCCGGCGCGTCGCTGGTGGACGCGGACGCGGTCCAGGGCGAGGAGCGGCTCCGCGCCCGCGAGCGCGAGCGCCGGCAGGAGCTGGAGGCCGTCGCCGAGGACGTGCGGCGCGCGGGGCTGCCGGCGGCGGTCGCGCTGCGCCGCGGCGCCGACCTGCTCGACACCACCGCCGCGCTCGTGGCCGAGCTCATGCGGGATCGACCGGCGCCCAGCGTGGTGGTCGGGTTCCGATCGCTGCCCGACGGCGCGGCGGTGGATCCGCTGCTGCGCGAGGACTTCGCGGTCCGGCTGCAGGCGCGGCTGCAGCGCGCGGGGATCCCGATGGTCGTCGTCTCGGTGCCGCTGGAGGCGTGAGGCGCGGGGTCGCCCGGTCGCCTCGCGAGCGCCCGCCGGTCGATCCCGGGGCAGGCGCCGGTGACTACCCTGTAGGCCGCGGGGCGCGAAGGCGGCGGCCTCGCGGAGGGGGGAACCGCCATGCGGCGTGCCATCGCCCTGGCGCGACGCCGCAGCACGAGGGCCGCCGCGTGCGCGGCGCTGGTCCTCGCCGCGGCGTGCGCCCGCAACCCGGCCACCGGCGAGCGGCAGCTCTCGCTCGTCTCCAAGGACCAGGAGATCGCGCTCGGGAAGCAGGCGGCCGAGCAGGTCCGCGAGACCATGGGCCGGTACGACGACCCGGAGCTGCAGGCCTACGTCGAGCGGGTCGGGATGCGCATCGCGAAGGGGTCCGAGCGGCCCGAGCTCCCCTGGAGCTTCACCGTCATCGACGATCCGGCCGTGAACGCGTTCGCGCTGCCGGGCGGGCCCGTGTTCGTGACCCGCGGCCTGCTCACCTACCTGACCTCGGAGGCGGAGCTGGCCGCGGTGCTCGGCCACGAGATCGGCCACATCACCGCCCGTCACTCCGTCGAGCAGCTCTCGAAGGCGCAGCTGGCGCAGGTGGGGCTCGGCGTCGGCATGGTGGTGAGCGAGGACCTCCGCCGCTTCGGCCAGGTGGCCGGGGCCGGGATGCAGCTCCTCTTCCTCAAGTTCGGCCGCGACGACGAGCGCCAGGCCGACGCGCTCGGGTTCCGCTACATGGTCGAGCAGCGGTACGACCCGCGCCAGATGGCGGCGGTGTTCCGCACGCTGGAGGCGGTGTCGGCGCGGGAGGGCGGGGGTCGGGTGCCCGGCTGGCTCTCCACCCACCCGGATCCGGGCGACCGCGCCGAGACCGCGGCGAAGCGGGCGGCGAAGATCGAGGCCCCGGACCGGATGGAGGTGGACCGCGAGCAGTACCTGGCGAAGGTGGACGACGTCGTGTTCGGCGAGGATCCGCGCCAGGGCTACCTGAAGGGCGACACGTTCGTGCACCCGCAGCTCGGGTTCCAGCTCACGCTGCCGCAGGGGTGGAAGGCGCAGAACACGGCCGCGGCGCTCGTCGCGGTCAGCCCTCGGCAGGACGCGGCGCTCCAGCTCACCGCCGCCGGCAAGGCGTCGCCGGAGGAGGCGGTGCAGCGGTTCTTCTCGCAGCAGGGCGTGCGCCCGGTCCAGGCAGCGCCGCCGCCCGTGCCGCACGGCGGCGCGGCGCGCTGGTTCGAGGCCGCCACCGAGCAGGGGAACGTGGGCGGCGTGGTCGCGTTCGTGCCGGCGGGCGGCACCACGCTGCAGATCGTGGAGTACGCGCCGGCCGAGCGGCTCCAGGCCGCGGCGGACACCTTCCAGCGCGTGCTCGCGAGCTTCGGCCCGGTGACCGATCCGGCCGCGCGCGCGGTGCAGCCGGCCCGCCTCGACGTGGTGAAGGTGCCGCGCGACATGTCGCTCGCCGACTTCGCGCGCGAGTTCCCCTCGACCGCGCCGCCCGAGGTGCTCGCGGCCCTGAACGGCGTCGCGCCCGGGGGGACGCTGCGCGCGGGCCAGGCGGCGAAGCGGGTGGTCGGCGGCAGCCCGGAGCTGGTGTCCGGGCGCTGAGAGGGCCGGGGCGGGCGCGTCCTGGGAGGGCCTTGATCCGGCGCGGCCGCCGCGGCAACGGAGCCGCGGCGCCGGAGCGCGCGGCGCGAGAGGAGCGAGATCATGTGCGAGCACCTGGAGGCGGCGGGGAGGCGGCGGGCGGCCGTGCAGCCGCGGACGCAGGGCTGCGAGGAGTGCCTCGCGTCCGGCGACCGCTGGGTCCAGCTCCGGCTCTGCCTCACCTGCGGGCACGTGGGCTGCTGCGACAGCTCGCCGAACCGGCACGCCACCCGGCACTTCCACGAGACCGACCACCCGGTGGTGCGCTCGTTCGAGCCGAGCGCGGACTGGGCGTGGTGCTACGTGGACGAGGAGATGGCCCAGGGCGTGCGCGGGTTCCCGGCGGAGTCGCCGGCCGGGCACCCCTGACGCGGGGTGCGCGGAGACGCCGTCGCGGTCGCATGCCGCGCGCCGGCCCTGGCCGGCGGGCGTATGCGTGAGCGATGCCCGCCCGATCCGCGCGGCCCGCCACGCGCAAGGTCCGCCTCCCGCTCGCGGAGGTCTACCGGCTGCTCGAGCCCGGCCCGGTGGTGCTCGTCACCACCGGCGGCCCGGGCCGCCCCGACGTCATGACCATGTCCTGGCTGACGATGATGGAGTTCGAGCCGCCGCGGGTCGGGTGCGTGATCAGCGATCGCAACCACACGTTCGGCCGGCTCGTCGCCACCCGCGAGTGCGTGATCAACGTCCCGACCGTGGAGCTGGCCCGGCAGGTGGTCGGGTGCGGCAACGTCTCCGGCCGCCGGGTGGACAAGCTCCGGCGCTTCGGCCTCACCGCGGTCGCCGCGTCGAAGGTGGGCGCGCCGCTCCTGGAGGAGTGCTGGGCCAGCCTGGAGTGCAGGATCGCCGACGACCGGCTGGTGGAGGAGTACGGGTTCTTCGTGCTCGAGGTGGTGGCCGCGTGGATCGACCGCGCGCGCAAGGACCCCCGCACGCTCCACCACCGCGGGCGGGGCGTGTTCGCGGTGGACGGCGAGCTCCTGAAGCTCCCGTCGCGCAAGAAGTGATCCGCCCGCACCCGAGGCGCGGGCGGCGCGCCGCCCGTCCGCCCGGCCCCTTCGCTTGCCGCCGCGAAGGGGCGGCCGCAGGCTCAAGGGTGCTCCGGGCAGCCGCCGGGGGGGACGCCATCCGCGTCCCCCGCGCGGCAGCGGGGCGGAAGGAGACGGCACATGCCGGAGAAGGCGACGGAGCGGCGGGCGAAGGCGGCCCTGCGCCGGGGGAAGAAGCCCACCACCGCGGCGGGCGAGTACGTGCGCGAGGAGATCGAGCACGTGCGCCGCGGCAAGCACGGCGCGCGTTCCACGAAGCAGGCCATCGCGATCGGGCTCTCGAAGGCGCGCCGCGCGGGCATCCCGCTGAAGCCGCCGAAGAAGGGGCAGGCGTCGCGGCGGACCCGCCGCTCGGCCGAGGCGGCCTACGAGGTCGGGCAGCGGAAGCGGAAGCCGCGCGCGCCGTCGCGCCGGCGGAGCGCCGCCTCGAAGGGCGCGCTGAAGCGGGAGGGCAAGTCCGCCGCGTCCCGGCGCGCGCTCTCGTCGCAGGCGCGGCGCTCGGCGTCCCGGCGCCGGTCGCGGCGCTGATCGGGAGCCCGAAACGAAGAAGCCCGGCCGAAGGGCCGGGCTTCTCGCGTCGACGGAGCGACGGATGCGCGGTTAGATCGCGCGGACGTTCGCCGCCTGCAGGCCCTTCGGGCCACGCGTCACGTCGAACTCGACCTTCTGCCCCTCGGCGAGCGTGCGGAAGCCGTCGGCCTGGATGGCAGTGTGGTGGCAGAACACGTCGTCCCCGCCGCCGTCCTGCGTGATGAAGCCGAAGCCCTTCGCATCGTTGAACCACTTCACGGTACCGGTAGCCATTACTGTGTAGACTCGTTTCTTCTCAATTTTCGCGGGCGATGAAGAACCGCCCGGTCCCCGCCTGGAGTTGGGATGGGGAGCCGCGTGTGTACACTTTATCCTGCGTAAAGTCGAGCCTCCTCTTTCGCGCGCCGGGCCCGAGCCCCATGCTGGGGGGGGCGCGCGGCGGCGTGACCTGCACATCCCGTCGCATCCCCGACCGAGATCGGGCCTGTCCCTCCACCCCCGGCTGGAAGCGGGCGGCGCGCTGCGGGAGGCTTCGGGAGGTGCTCCGGATCGCCCACCTCTCCGACCTGCACGTGCTCTCGCCCCGCGGGACCGAGTGGCGGCGCGTCCTCTTCAACAAGCGCATCACCGGCTACGTCAACCTGCTCCGCCAGCGCGGGCGCGTGTACCGGCGCGAGTACCTCGCCGCGGTGCTCGCGGCCGCCGCGGCGCACGCCGATCACGTGGTGGTGACCGGCGACATCACCAACCTCGCCCTGGAGCGCGAGCTGGAGGAGGCGCGCGCGCTGCTGGACGGGGTGGCGCGCGCGGTCGAGGTGACGGTGGTCCCGGGGAACCACGACGTCTACCTGCCGTCGATCCAGGACGGGCGCCGCTTCCCGCACCACTTCGGCGCGTTCCTGCGCGGCGACCTCCCCGGCCTCGCCCGCGACCTCCCGGCCGGCCCGTTCCCGTGCGTGAAGCTGCGCGGCCCGGCGGCCATCATCGGGCTCTCGAGCGCGGTGCCCCGCCCGCCGTTCGTGGCGAGCGGCCGCCTGGGCGAGGCGCAGCTCGCGGCGCTCGAGGCGGTGCTCGCCCACCCCGAGGTGGCGCGGCGCACGCCGGTGGTGCTGGTCCACCACCCGCCGGTGGACGGGAGGATCCGGGCGCTCCGGCTCCGCGACGGGCTGGTGGACGCGGACCGGCTGCGCGCGGTGCTCTCGCGGCTCGGCCGCGGGCTGGTGCTGTTCGGGCACCTGCACGCGCGGGTGCGGTGGCGCCTGCCCACCGCCGCCGGCGCGCTCCAGGTGATCGGCGCGAGCGGCGCCGCGCTCGACCACCCGCACCCGCGCGTCCGCGCGGGCTTCAACGCGTACGAGCTCCGGGACGACGGGAGCCTGGCGGCGGTCGAGGCGCACGTGGTCGCGCCCGACGGGCGCTCGGTGGAGCGGGTGCCGCTGCCGCAGGCGGAGGCGGGCGCATGAGGTACCGCCGCGTGCTCGCGCTGGTGGAGCAGGGCGCCGACGCCGGCCCGGCGCTCGGGGCCGTCCGCGCGCTCGCGCCGGCTGCGGAGTCGCTGGGCGTGGTGGCGTGCCCGCCGCCGCGGCCGCGCCCGTGGCT
>NZ_BAZG01000252.1 GCF_000964525.1 Anaeromyxobacter sp. PSR-1 | reverse complement strand
CCAGTGCCCCTCCAGCCCCTCGGCCCGCGCCAGCGCCTCGACCGACGGCGCCAGCGCGGCGAGCGCCGCGGGCGTGAGGTCGAGCACGCTCATGCGGCGGCGGAACGTCGCCACCGAGAGCGGCGAGGCGAACCGGGCGGTGCCGGCGGTCGGGAGCACGTGGCTCGGGCCGGCCAGGTAGTCGCCCACCGCCTCCGGCGTGGAGCTGCCCACGAACACCGCGCCGGCGCGCGAGATCCGCTTCACCAGGCCGGCCGCGCCGCGCGCGTGCAGCGCCAGGTGCTCGGGCGCGAACGCGTCGGCGAGCCGCACCGCCTCGGAGAGGCCGCGCGTCACCACCACCGCGCCGCGCTCCTCGATCGACCGCCCGGCGATCTCGCGCCGCGGCAGGTCGGCGAGCTGGCGCTCCACCTCCGCCAGCGCGGCCCGCGCCAGCGCGGCCGACGGCGTCACCAGCACCGACACCGCGCGCACGTCGTGCTCCGCCTGCGCGAGCAGGTCGCTCGCCACCTCGGCCGGATCCGCCGCGGCGTCCGCGAGCACCAGGATCTCGCTCGGCCCGGCGATCATGTCGATGTCCACGCGCCCGAACACCAGCCGCTTCGCGGCGGCCACGTACGCGTTGCCCGGCCCGCAGATCTTGTCCACCGCCGGCACCGTGGCGGTGCCGTAGGCGAGCGCCGCCACCGCCTGCGCGCCGCCGACCTTGAACAGCCGGGCCACCCCGGCCACGTGGCAGGCGGCGAGCGTCCAGCGGTCCATCTCGCCGGTGCCCTTCACGCCGGGTGACGTCACGACGATCTCGCGCACGCCGGCGACGCGGGCCGGCACGGCGGTCATCAGCACGGAGGAGGGATAGCGGGCAGTCCCCCCCGGAACGTAGAGGCCGACGCGCTCCAGCGGCCGGACCACCTGAGACAGGGTCGCGCCCACGCCGTCGCGGCGCGCCGGCACCCGGGCGTCGGACTCGCGCCGGTGGAAGTCGGCGATGCGCCGGGCGGCGAGCGAGAGCGCACGACGCGCCGCGGCGGGGAGGCCGCGGTAGGCGGCGGCGAAGTCGGCGGGGCCGAGCGCCAGGCCGGCCGCCGAGCCCGGATCCCAGGCGTCGTGGCGGCGGGTGTGCTCGAGCAGCGCCAGGTCGCCGCGGGCGCGGACGTCGGCGACGATGGCGGCGGCGGCCTCGCGCACCGGCGCCTCGTCCTCGTCCGACCCGCGGGCGCAGACGCGGGCCCACGCTTCGGGGAAGGCAGGATCGCGGGAATCGAGCTTCAGCACGGCGGAACTCCTCGGGGAACCCGTTGATATAGACGAAAAGCCCCTCGATGGCGAGGGTCGCGCCTGCCCCGGTCGGCCGCGACCTGCGGCGCACGCCGCGGGACGCAGCGTCCGCATTGGCGCACGCGCTGTACGGGATTCCCCGGATAGCGAAGATCGACGGATGGAATAGGCTTCGGTCTCGCAATTCGCGCGAAGCCTGGGGGGCCGCGGACGATGAAAACCCTGCACGCGGGAGACCTCTCTCCCCGTGAAGTCGCTCCACCCGGTTCCATGCCTCCGCCGCCCGAGCGGCCGGAGATCTCCGTCCTCGCGGCGGCCGCGCTCGACGCGGCGCTCGAGGCCATCCCCGCGCCCGCGGTGGTGGTCCGCGCGCCCGCCTCGATCCTGCTCGCGAACGCGCGCGCCCGGACGCTCCTCGCCACCGACCGCGAGCGCGTGATGGAGGTGCTCCGCGCGCCCCCCGCCGCCGACGCGCGCACGCCGGCCCGCTTCGCCGTCGAGGGCCACCCCGGCCACGCGCTGGTGGTGCTGCCGGACCTGGACGGCGACGCGCGCCACCGCGTGCAGGTGATCTCGCGGCGCTGGGGGCTCACGCCGCGGCAGGCCGCGGTGCTGGCCCGCGTGGCGCAGGGCGACACCAACCGCACAGTGGCCGCCCGGCTCGGCTGCTCGGAGAAGACCATCGAGCTGCACGTGTCGGCGCTGCTCGCGAAGACCCGGTGCACCAGCCGCTCGCACCTGGTGGCGACGTTCTGGACCGACCCCTGCGACGCCGCGCGGGCCGGGGCCGCGCTGCGCTGACGCCGCCTCCGCACCGTCCGCCCGGCCTGCTACAGTCCGCCGCGCATGAACGTGCGCACCGACCTGTGGCTGCAGAACCTGCTCGACGAGCGCGACGGCGCCGCCCTGTACGAGGGGCTGGCGCGGCACGAGAAGGACCCCGCCCGCGCGGCGAGCTTCCGCGAGCTGGCCGAGGCGGAGCGGCGCCACGCGCAGGTCTGGGAGCGCAAGCTCCTCAAGGAAGGCGTGGCGGTCCCGCCGGACCGGCCCAGCTCGCGCATCCGCGCGCTGGTGTGGCTGGCGCGGCGGCTCGGCAGCGCCGCGGTGCTGCCCATGGTCCTCGAGACCGAGGCCGGCGACGCCGACAAGTACGACCGGCAGGGCGGCGAGGCGACCGAGATCGCCGCGGAGGAGCGCGCGCACCGGCAGGTGCTGGCCGGCATGCACGGGCCGGACGCGCCCGAGGGCGCGCGGGCGCTCATCGGGGACCGCGAGCGGTGGCACCGCGGCGGCGGGCGGGCCGGGTCGATCCGCGCGGCGATCTTCGGGATGAACGACGGGCTGGTCTCGAACCTCTCGCTCATCCTCGGCGTGGCGGGGGCGGGCGTGGCGCCCGGCACCGTGCTCGTCACCGGCTTCGCCGGGCTGCTCGCGGGCGCGTTCTCCATGGCGGCCGGCGAGTACACCTCGGTGGCGAGCCAGCGCGACCTGCTCGCGCGGCAGATCGCGCTCGAGAAGCGCGAGATCGAGGAGGCGCCGGAGGAGGAGGCCGCCGAGCTGGCGCTCATCTTCAAGCAGAAGGGGCTCTCCACCGAGCAGGCGAGCCGGACCGCCGCCGAGATCCTCAAGAACCCGGCGAGCGCGCTCGACACGCTGGTGCGCGAGGAGCTGGGGCTCGACCCGGAGGACCTGGGCTCGCCCATGGGCGCGGCGCTGTCGTCCTTCGCGATGTTCTCGGTGGGCGCGCTCGTGCCCATCGTGCCGTTCCTGGTGACCTCCGGCACGCCGGCGGTGATCTCGAGCGCGATCCTGGCGGGCGCGATCCTGGCCGGCGTGGGCGGGGCGGTCGGGTTCCTGTCCGGCACGAGCGTGTGGCGGTCGGCGCTCCGGATGGCCGGGCTCGCCGCGCTCGCCGCCGGGGTCACCTACGCCGTGGGCCGGCTGTTCGGGGCGACGATCACCTGAGCCCGGCCGCGCCGCGCGCTCACTCTCCGAGGTCGCCCTCGTCCGCGCCGGCGAGCCGCGCAGGCGCCTCCTCGGTGTCCGCCTCGCGGCCGCGCCCGGGCGCCTCGGCCGGCGGGCGCGTGCCCCGGCGGCGCGCGTAGTAGCGCGTCACCGAGGGCAGCGAGAAGCGGTTCATGGTCACGCTGTGCGTGGCGATGGCGTTCAGCCGGTCGATGTCGATGAACCACTCCGGCAGGTAGACCGGGCCGACGCAGATCCCCTCCTCCACGAGGTCCCGCACCAGCTCGGCGTCGTCCACGCTCATCTTCCCCGCCAGGAACGCCCGCACCAGCTCCACGTCGCGCTGCTCCAGCGCCGCGCGCAGGAAGTTGAACGTGCGGCAGTAGCCGCGCTGGTAGGCCGCGTCCTTCGTGAACGGCGCGCCGCCCTCCAGCAGCCCGCCGCGGAACACCCGCTCGCTCATGAGCGCCGCCTTCTCCGGCGGGAAGCGCGCGAGCAGGTACCGGTACACCTCGAGGAAGTCGGCGCCGCGCGCGGCCATGTCGATGGCGATGGTCCGCTCGCCCAGCTCGATGTAGCGCTCGTCCGTGATGTGGCCGGTGAGGAACTCGGCCACGATGCCGCCGCCCTCCTGCGACTCGGTGTGGCGGGGCAGCCCCACGCCCAGCACCGGCAGGTGCGGCTGCCGGTAGCCGTTCAGCGAGGTGAGCACGTGCCACAGCCCCTCGTGGTGGGCGAGCGCGCGCACCTGGCGATCGGAGAAGCGCGCGCCCTTGCGGAGCGTGATGCTGGTGCCGCCCGCGGCGGCGTTGGCGGTGAGCCGCGTGCGGACCGCGACCTTCACGTGCCCGCCCAGCAGCGGGTTGCAGATGTCCGCCACGCGGGCCGCCGCCTGCTCCGCGTCGTAGACCAGCTCCTCGTCGCGCGCGCGCGGGCGCGAGGCCCACATGCGCGCGATGGCGAGGTTGTCCACGTTGTGGTCGGGGAAGCGATCGCGCGGGTCGCCGTAGATGCGGCGGGAGAGCTCGTAGAAGCGCTTCGTCCCGCGCGCGGCGAGGAGCCGGGCGAGCGCGATGAACTCGTCGCACTTGCGGCGGAGCAGGTCCTCCACCGGGTTCTTCCCGCGCACCTGCCGCCGGATGGCGCGCAGCTCCTTGATCTTCTTCTCCGGCTCGAAGCCGAGCGGCGGGTACTCCGGCTTCGGCAGCTCGCGCGCGCCGCCCCGGAAGAAGCGCTCGTGCACCGCGGGGTCCCAGTTGATGGACCGCAGCACGCGGATGGGCCGCTGCGCGCGCAGGATCTCATCGCTGACGCGGCGGAACACGTCGGGCGGCACGCGCGGACGTTACCACGGTCCGCCGCCCGCCCGCCCCGGTCGTGCGCCGGCCGGTGGCGCTCGCACGCGGCCCGCGCCGGCGGGCGCTTTCGCCGCGGCACGGCCGTTGCTGTCGGTCGCGCCGAGGAGGACGCACGCCATGAACCGAATCGAGTCGATCCACGTCGCCCCCGCCAGCACCCAGCGCGCGCTGCCCGGGCGCTTCGACAGCGCCCTGCGCGGCGCCGCCGAGGGGCTGGTCCGCGGGGTGGCCGCCACCGTCGAGCTCGCCGCCCCGATCATCCCGGGCGGCACCATCCTGTCCGCCGCCATCCGCTCCGGGGCCGCGGCCGCCGGCGGCTCGCCGCTCGCCGGGACCCCGCTGGCCGGCGGGCTCACCGGATCGCCCGGCGGCGGCGCCGCGGGTGGGGACGTCCTCGACGCCACCCGCACGCTGCAGCGCGAGGCCCAGACCTTCAACCTCCAGTACCTCCAGCTGCAGGAGCACATGCAGCGGGAGAGCCGCGAGTTCACCGCGGTGTCGAACGTGATGAAGGTCCGGCACGACA
>NZ_BAZG01000253.1 GCF_000964525.1 Anaeromyxobacter sp. PSR-1 | reverse complement strand
AGCGCGCCGAACCCCGCCGCGGCCGCGGTGCGCCCGGTCACGAGCGCCGGGCGGGACGGGGCCGGCGCGGCGAGCGCCTCGGGCAGGCGGAAGAACGGGGGCGCCGCGAGCCCGCCGTCGGCGCCGTCCGCGCCGCCCCCGGGGGCCGGCGGCTCCTCGGGGCGGACCGCGATGACCTGGGTGCGCTCGGCGGGCGACGGCTCGCGCACCGGGGCCGGCGCGGCGCGCAGCTTCTCGAGCCGGTCCAGCTCGGCCCGCAGCTCGCCGGGGAACGAGGTCGCCATGATCCGCGCCAGCGCCGGCGGGTCGCCGGGGGGCTCGTCGGGCCGCACGCCGTGCGTGAACGGGAGCAGCGCGTCGCGCAGGTCGCTGGCCCACTCGAAGCGCTGTGCCGGGTCGCGCGCCAGCGCGCGCAGCACGAGGGCGTCCAGCTCGGGCGGCAGCCCGGGGCGCGCCCGCGACGGCGGCGGCACCTCGGCGCGGCGCACCCGCTCCAGCACCGAGAGCTCGGACTTCCCGCTGAACAGCCGGGCGCCGGTGAGCATCTCGTGCAGCACCACGCCCAGCGAGAACACGTCGGAGCGGTGATCCACCGGCTGGCCGCGCACCATCTCCGGGCTCATGTAGCCGAACTTGCCCCGCAGCACGGTGTCCTGGCGGCGCGTGCGCATCGCCGCCTGGGCGATCCCGAAGTCGATGATCCGCACCGAGCCGTCGAAGCCGAGCAGCACGTTCGCGGGCGAGACGTCGCGGTGGACCACGCGCAGCGGCGTGCCGAGCGCGTCGCGCTTGCGGTGCGCGTGGTCGAGCGCGTCGGCCACCCGCGCCGCCACGTGGGCCGCGAGCGGCACCGGCATCGGCTCGCCGCGCGCGCGCAGCCGGTCGAGGAGCGCCCGCAGGTCCTTGCCGGGCAGGTAGTCCATCGCGATGTAGTAGCCCTCGCCGTGCATCCCCAGCTCGTGGATGGGGACGATGGCGGGGTGGTCGAGCTGGACGACCAGGCGCGCCTCGTCGAGGAACATCGTGATGAACTCGGCGTCCTCGGCGAGCGTCGGGAGGATCCGCTTCAGCGCGTACAGGCGCCCGGCCGGCTCGCCGCGGCGGATCGCGACGTACACCTCGGCCATGCCGCCGACCGCGATGCGGTCGAGGAGGAGGAACCGGCCGTAGGGTATGGGCTTCCGCATGCAGGGGGCCCGGGGGTCCGGCTATGATACCTCGATGGCGACCACCTGCTACGGCTGCGGGGCGACGCTGCGCATCGACGGACCCGTGGGACGCCGGTCTACCTGCGCCGAGTGCGACGCGGATCTGCACACCTGCATGAACTGCCGCCACTACGACGAGTCCGCGGCGCACCAGTGCCGGGAGCCCCACGCCGACCACATCGTGGAGAAGGACGCCTCGAACGCCTGCGACCTGTTCCAGCTCGGCGACGGCGCCTCGCGCCGGCGCACCGGCCGCGCCGACGCCGCGCGCAACGCGCTCGGCGCGCTGTTCGGCGACGCGCCGAGGCCCGCCGAGGATCCCCGCGACGCGCTCGAGGCGCTGTTCCGGAAGAAGTAGCGCGACCCTTCGACTCCGGCGGCCCTGCGGGCCGCCTACGCTCGGGGTGAGCGGGAGGCGGAGCGGGCGCTCACGCCGTCTCGGCCGCGATCCAGGCGAGGTAGGCCTCGCTCCCCGCCTCGACCGGCAGGACCAGCACCTCCGGCACCTGGTACGGGTGCAGCTCGAGCACGCGCGCGCGGAGCGCGTCCACGCGCGCGGCGCGGGTCTTGAGCACGAGGAGCGCCTCGCCCTCGTCGTGGACGCTCCCCTCCCACCGGTAGATCGACCGGATCGCCGGCACCACGTTGCCGCAGGCCGCGAGCCGCTCCTCGACCAGCGCCCGCGCCAGCCGCGCCGCCGCGTCCGCGTCGGGCGCGGTCACCAGCACCACGCGCGCGTCGGTCATCCCGCCCTCCCCCGCCCCGCCGCCGGCCGCGTCACAGCCCCGCCGCGCGCGACACCAGCTCGCGCATGATCTCCGAGGTGCCCCCGGCGATGGTCATGGCCCGCACGTCGCGCCAGGCGCGGGCGATGTCGCTCTCCAGCACGTAGCCCATGCCGCCGTGGAGCTGCATGCAGTCGTAGGCCACCCGCTGGGCCAGCTCGCAGGCGAACAGCTTCGCCATCGAGATCTCGCGCACCGCCGGCTCGCCCCGGGCCAGCAGGTCGGCCGCCCGGTAGGTGAGCCAGCGCGCCGCCTCCACCGACGTGAGGTGATCCGCGAGCCGGTGCCGCCAGGCCTGGAACTTCCCGACCGGCCGCCCGAACGCGCTGCGCTCGCCGCCGTAGCGGATCGCGTCCTCCAGCATGAGCTGCATCCCGGCCACGGCCTGGACCGCCGCGACCAGCCGCTCGCCCTGGAAGTTCGCCATCACGTGGTAGAAGCCCTGGTCCTGCTCGCCGAGCAGGTTCGCCGCCGGCACGCGGCAATCCTCGAAGAACAGCACCGCGGTGTCCGACGAGGGCAGCCCCACCTTCTCCAGCGTGCGCGAGACCTGGAAGCCCTTCGTGTCGGTGGGGAACAGGAGCAGCGAGAGCCCGCCGTGGCCGGCCTCGCCGGTGCGCACCGCCAGGGTGAGGAAGTCGGCCCGGGCGCCGTTCGTGATCCACATCTTCGAGCCGTTCACCACGAGGTCGCCGCCGTCGCGCCGCGCGGTGGTGCGGATGGCGGCCACGTCCGAGCCGGCGTCCGGCTCGGAGACGGCCAGCGCGGCCACCCGCTCGCCGCGGACCGCCGGGGCGAGGAACTCGCGGCGCTGCGCCTCGGTGCCCAGCTCGCCGATCACCGGGATGGCCATCTCCCCGTGCACCAGCATGGAGACGGCCAGCCCGGCGTTGCGGCAGCGCGCCAGCTCCTCCGCGTAGGCGACCACGTACCACCAGTCGAGGCCCGAGCCGCCCACGTCCGGCGGCTGCCGGATGCCGAACAGGCCCAGCTCGCCGAAGCGCCGGAACAGCGCGCGCGGGAAGCTCCCCGCCTCGTCCCACTCGCGCCCGTGCGGCGCGAGCTCCTGCTCCACGAACGCGCGGACCGTCCGGCGGAACGCCTGGTGGTCCTCGGTGAACGGCTCGAACGCGACCGCGGGCGCGCCCATGGCCGTCCCCGCTACTTCTTCCCGAGCATGCGGCGCTTCAGGTCGTCGTCGGCGGGCTTCTTGCCGAGCCAGTTGCGGAACAGCGCGTCGGCGAACGCCTTGCCCTCGACCGTGGCGGTGCCCTTCGGCCCGGTGACCACCGCCCCGGTGCCGGGCAGGTACGTCACGGTGATCTCGCCGCCCTTCTTCACGTCGCCGATGGCCGGCGCGATCCGGTCGAGCTGCGGCACGAGCGTGGCCGCCTCGGCGCCGGAGTTCGCCTCGAAGCCCTCGCGGAACGCGCCCATGATGGACTTCTGGTCCACGTCGCGGCGGAAGACCATCCGCACGCGCTTCGGCTCGTCGGCGGCGAGGATCGCGTTCGCGTCGGAGGACGGCGTCGCGAGGTAGAGCGCCCCCACGTAGACCTCGATCCAGAGCTTCTTGCGGATGCCGGCGCCGTTCAGGGTGAGCGGCTTCCCGCCGACCTCGACGGTGTCCTGCAGCTGGACGCCGGCCACCTCGCGCGCCAGCGCGCCGGTGGGGAGGGCGAGGACGAGGGCGGCGACCGCAGCGGCCTTGCGCATGCTTGACTCCTGGTGATCGAGAGGTCCCGCCAATCTACCGCGCGCCGCGCCCCGGGGCAGCCGGCCGCCGGTGGCCCCGGGTGGGCCCTCGCCACCCCTGCGTCCGGCCGGGCCCCTCCCTGTGGACGACGCCGCGGGCATGGCCGCGGGCGCAGATCGACCGCCGGCCGGCCGGGCGGGCGGACGCGGTCCCCGTCCCTGGGTGCCCGTGCGACGGCGGAATACACCGCCGGCGACCCCCGTTCGCACCGCCGGAGGAATCCGCACCCGCATGCTCCGCACCATCCGTTCCCGCCTGTTCCTGCTGGTGGGGCTCGCCTCGCTCGCGTTCGTCGCGCTCGGCGCGCTCGTCTCGGTCCGCTCGCTCCGCGCGCGGGCCGAGGGCGAGCAGCTCTCGAACCTCGAGGTCGCGCGGACCGCCGCGGCCGCGCTGCGCGCCCAGGTCGACGGGGTGGCCCGCGCCAGCGCGGTGCTCGGGCACGCGCTCGAGGGCGGCCGCATCCTCGGCGAGGACGCGGCCCGGCTGCTCGCGGTGGCTGTGCGGGACTCCGGCGTGGTCCGCGACCTGTCCTGGGTGGCGCCGGACGGCCAGGTGGTGGCGTCCAGCGACGCGCGGCTCCACGAGGTGTCGTTCGCCGACCGGGCCGAGCTGCGGCGCCTGCTCGCCGGCGACGCGGTGGCGGTCGGGGACCTGGTGCGCAACCCGGCCGACGGCGCGCCGGTGGTGGCGATCGCGACCGCGGTGCGCGACGGCGCGGGGCGGCTCTCGGGCGCGCTCCTGGCCGCGGTGGACCCCGAGCGGCTGGCGGCGCGCGTGCTGCCCGACCGCGAGGGCGAGGGCAGCGTCGCGATCGTGGATCGCACCGGGCGGCTGGTGGCGCGCGCCCCGGCCATGCCGCTCGCCTGGGACGAGCGGCTGATCGCCGGGACGCAGGACCTGGTCCGCGCGGCGCTGGCGGGCGCCGAGGCGGCCGGCCCGATGCGCGCCGAGGGCGGCGGCCCCGCGCGGCTCGCCGCCGCGGTGCCGGTGCCCGAGCTGGGCTGGGCGGTGCGCGCGACGCAGCCGCGCGCGGCCATGCTCGCGCCCATGCGGCGCGAGCTGGCGCTGGGCGTGGCCGGGGCTGGCCTGGTGGCGCTGGTCGCGCTGGGCGCGAGCTGGGTGGTGGGCGCGCACACCTCGCGCGCGCTGCGCCGGCTGGAGCGCCACGCCGCCGCGCTGGGGCGGGGCGAGGCGCCGGGGCCGCTCACCGGCCCGGACGAGGTGATCCGGCTCGGCGCCGCCTACGCGCAGATGGCGCGGCACCTCGACGCCGCCCGCCGCCGCTTCGAGGCGGCGTTCGCCGAGGCGCCGGTCGGCGTGCTGATCCTGGACCCGGCG
>NZ_BAZG01000254.1 GCF_000964525.1 Anaeromyxobacter sp. PSR-1 | reverse complement strand
GGCCCCGGGCAGCACCTCGCCCGGCCCGCCTGCGCCGCCGGCCGGGGGTCCCGGCCGCTGACGCGGCGCGCGCCCGGCTAGAACTGCTTGGCCGCCGGCGTCGCGACCGGCCCCTGGGCGCCGGCCACGGCCTCCGGCGGCGCGAGCCGGCCGAGCCCCTTCTCGACCAGGAAGCGGCGGATCTTCGCGGCGGGCGCGACGAACGTCTCGCCTGGCATGGGCACGTCGAACGCGTACTGCTCCTCGTCCTTGCCGAACGCCACGCGCGCGGTGCGGTAGCCCTCGACCAGCCCGATGAGGTGGCCGCCGGGGACGTCGAAGACGCCGCCGCCGGAGCTGCCGTAGCCGATGGCCGCGTCGGTCTTGAGCGCGCGGGCGCGCCGCGGCGCCGCGGCGTTCTCGGCCAGCTCGTACTCGACCTGCGAGACGATGCCCGCCGCCACCGAGAGCCCCTTCCCGAACGGCGCGCCGATCACCACGAGGTCGTCGCCGAGTTCGAGCAGGTCGTCGCCGGCGAGCGGCGTCACCGGCAGCTTCGCCGCCACCTCGAGGACGGCCAGGTCCGCCTCGGGCACGCGCCCGCGCGCGACCACCGTGGCGGCCACGCCGGCGGAGCCGTCGGAGGGGAGCACGCGCAGCTCCGCGCCCTCCGGCCACTCGCGGGCCGGCTCGACCACGTGCGCGTTGGTGAGCACGTAGGTGCGGCCGCCGTCGTGGGCGAACGCGATGCCGGAGGCGCTCCGGACCACGTTCCCGCCCGCGACGATCTGGAGCCGGACCGCCGAGGGGAAGACCTTGTGCACGGTCTCCGCGCGCGGGTTGCCCGCGCGCGGCGACGAGAGCCCCAGCAGCGGGGAGGCGAGGAGGAAGAGGCCGGCGACCAGGGCCGCGCCGCCAAGGCTGGACAGGAGTCGATAGCGGGGCACGAAATCCGAAACGGCGGACCCGAAGAGGCAATTCCCTCCGCGTGCGGCGCGACCGCCTCGCGCGCGGCGTGCGCCCGAGCGCCCGTCAGGCCGCGCCCTCGTAGCGCCGGCGCGTCAGGAACAGGATCGCGTCGCGCGCGCACTCCTCGCAGTAGCCGTAGCGCTCGCGCAGGGTGGCGAGCGTGCGCTCGACCTGCCGCCGCGCCTTCTCGTCGAGCGAGGCCCGCTCGTCGGAGAGGTAGCGGAGCAGGCTCTCGGTCGCCCGCCCCAGCTCCCGCCGGCGCTCCTCGTACGTGTGCTCGCGCAGGCGCCGGAACAGGTCCGGGAAGATGGCCACGTAGTCGATCTCGGCGGCGTCGGGGTGGTCGAGCCGGTAGGCGCCCACCGCCGCGATGAGGCCGCGCCTGAACGCGGTGCGGTTCTCGCCCTCGGGCATGACGACCTTCTCCAGCTCGATCATGCGACCCTCGTCGGCCGGCGCGTACTCGCCGGTCACGGGGTTGCGGATCTTCTCGTCGCGCACCCAGTGCGAGACGAGCGCCACGTAGCGCCCGAACAGCTCGCGGTACTGGCCCTCGGAGACGAGGCCCATCGAGTCGCGGATCTCCTCGTCGACGGCGTCGAGGACCTCCGCCTCGACCACGCGCACGAACGCCTCGTGGTCGTGGTACCCGTCCACCACCTCCTGCTGCAGGAAGTCGTGCACGGTGCGGTCCCGGCAGATCGCCCGCAGCTCGTCCAGCACCGCCCGCGGGGTGAGGCAGCGGGTGGCCTGCGACTGGGCCGCGTTCAGGAGCGCGGTCTTGAGCTCGCGCGCCGAGGCGCCCATGCGCCCCTCGTAGTTCGGGTAGGCCTCGGACTCGCGGTAGAGGTCGGGGGCGTGCTTGCGCAGCACCTTGCCCTGCGCGAGCGACAGCCGGTCCGGCGCCGCGCCGGCGTCGTACAGGCGCAGCTTCTCCAGCGGCGCGAGGTCCTCGACCAGCCCGCGCAGCTCGCCCTCGTAGCGCTCCGGGAGCGGCCGCTTCAGGCGCGTCAGCACCGCCCAGCGCGCCGCCACCTCGGTGGCGTGCGGCGCGACGTGGCGCCCGACCGCGGCCGAGGTGATCTGCTGGTCGTACACCTCGCGCTCCACCGAGGCGCGGCGCAGGTACGGCACGCGCACCAGCTCGAGCCGGCCCTTGTACGAGGCGAAGTCGGGCGACTCCTTGAACGCGGAGAGCTGCTTCTCGTTCGCGCTCGCGATGAGCACCGCGTCGAGCTGGAGCAGCACCTGGTCGAGCGCGACCCGGCCCGTCTCCGCCATGCCGAGCAGGTACTTGAACGCCTCCGGCGGGCGCTTCAGCAGGTCGGAGTACTCCACCAGGCCGCGGTTGCCGGCCACCAGCGGGCCGGCCGGCTCGAGCAGCGTCAGCGCGTGCAGCGCGGGCGGCAGCGCGGCGGCGCTCCGGTCCACCGTGACCTGCCGGTAGCCGGCGTCCACCGACAGCTGCGGCTCGAGCGTGACCGCCGCCTGCTGGTAGCGCGCCGAGACGTAGAGGCGCTCCACCTGCACGTGCCGGAGGACCTTGAGCCAGTCGCCGCGGTACGCGGCCAGCAGCGCGTCGTGCACCTGCCGGCAGTACTGGCAGACCTCGCCCTCGAGCAGGTAGTCGGAGAGCACGAAGTCCCGCTCCCCCGCCCCCTCGCGCGCGCTCGGCCGGCAGCGCTCCTCGAGCAGCGCCCGCCGCTCGGCGCGCGGCACGAGCAGCAGCGGGTGGTCCTTCATCGGGCAGGAGAGCCGCGCGTCCAGCGCGTCGCCCTCCAGGTGCGCGAAGCTCGGCAGCTCCGGCTCGTCGCCGCGCCCGCCGCCGAACCCGAGGCCCCCGCCGCGGACCGCGCGGCCGCTCGGGAACACCCAGTGGAACCGGTACAGCGTCCCCTCCGGCGTGCGCGAGTACGCCTCCATCCCGCGGATCAGCGCCGAGACGATCGACGACTTCGCCGAGCCGTTCGGCCCGTGCAGCAGCACCAGCTTGTTCACGCGGCCGCTGCGCACGAACGCGCCGAGCGCGCGGTAGATGGCGGCCTGGACCTCCTCCTGGCCGGCCACGCGGTGCTGCCGGCCGTCCGCATCGAACGGCAGGTCGAACAGCCGGAAGCGGCGCACCCGCCCGACGGGCGTGTCGCGCTCCTCGGACCCGAAGTGGTCGAGGACGTCGCGCAGGTACTGGGCGGCGGAGCGCGCGTGGGCCCGCGGCGACTCGAGGAAGGCCTGCAGGTACTCGGGGTACGAGAGGATCGAGCGGTTCGCCACGAACGCGCCCTTCACGCCCGATCCGACGTTCGCCAGCCAGCGCTGCGCCTCCATGGGTGGCCTCCCAGCGGTTCCTAACCGTGGCACGGAGCGACCGCCGCGCCAACGGCCGGCCATGCGGGCGCGTGTGTGCAAGCCCGGACGGCGGGCCACTCCACGCTGGGTCCCCTCCGTAGTACCCTCCGGCACCCATGGAGCGGCTGCCCAACGACGTCATCATCGGGATCGACCTCGGCACCACGAACTCGTGCGCCGCGCTGGCCGTCGGCGACGGCCAGGTGAAGCTCATCCCGTACAAGGGCGGCGAGTACACCATCCCGTCGATCTTCGCGATCGACGACAAGGGCCACGAGCTCATCGGCCACGAGGCCAAGCGCCAGTGGCAGCTCAACCCGCGCAACACCCTGTACGCCACCAAGCGCCTCATCGGGCGCGCGCCCAAGGACGACGTGGTCGAGTCGGTGCAGCGCTCGGTGCAGTACCGGGTGCACGCCGGCGACCTCAACGACGTGGCGCTCGACTGCCACGGCCGCAGCTACCACGTGCCCGAGGTGAGCGCGAAGATCCTCGGCAAGATCCGCGACGTCGCCTCCGACCACCTGGGCATCCCGGTGAAGCGCGCGGTGGTGACCGTGCCCGCGTACTTCACCGACCGCCAGCGGCAGGCCGTGAAGGAGGCGGGCACGCTGGTGGACCTGGAGGTGGTGCGGATCATCAACGAGCCGACCGCCGCCGCGCTCGCCTACGGCATCGGGAAGCGGCTCGACCAGCGGGTGCTGGTGTACGACCTCGGCGGCGGCACCTTCGACGTCTCCATCATCGAGATCCGCGACCGCGTCTTCGAGGTGAAGGCCACCGGCGGCGACATCTTCCTGGGCGGCCTCGACTTCGACAACGCGGTGATCGGGCACGTGCTCGACGACTTCCGGCGCAAGCACGGCATCGACCTGTCGTCGGACCCGGTCGCGATGCAGCGGATCAAGGACCTGGCCGAGCGGACCAAGATCGACCTCTCGGCCCGGGCCGAGGCGCCGTTCTCGATCCCGTTCATCACCATGACCGCGCAGGGCCAGCCGCTCAACATGGACCTGCGCTTCGACCGCACGCTGCTCGAGGCGCTCACGCACCACCTGGTGGACCGGTCGATCGAGATCATGGCCGGGGTGATGGTGGACGCGGGCGTGGGCGCCGCCGACATCGACGAGGTGATGCTGGTGGGCGGGCAGACCCGCATGCCCATCATCCAGGACCGGCTCACCCGCTACTTCGGCCGTCCGCCGTCCAAGGGCGTCCACCCCGACGAGGCGGTCGCGATCGGCGCGGCGCTGTACGGGTGGTCGCTGCGCGAGACCTCCGACCTGCGCATCCAGCTGCTCGACGTGATCCCGATGGCCATCGGGATCGAGCAGGCGGGCGGGACGATGCACGTGGTCTTCCCGCGCAACGCCTCGATCCCGAACGCGAGGACCGTGGCCGCGACGAACGCGGTGGACGGCCAGCGCGAGCTGGTGGTGCGGATCTTCCAGGGGGACCACGGGCTCACCGCGCAGAACGAGCTGCTGGGCGAGTTCACCTTCAGCGGGGTCCGGCCCTGCCGCGCCGGCGAGGTGCGGCTGGAGATCGTGTTCGAGGTGAACGTCGAGGGGATCCTCTCCATGAGCGCCCGCGACCTCGACACCGGCCGGCAGATGCGCACCACGGTGCGCGTCACCTCCAGCTGACGGCCGCGCCCCCCGGAGACGGCGCGGCCCCCGGCGCGGGGGCGCCGGGGGCCGCGAGGACGCGAGGTCGCCGCCGGCTACCGCCGGTCGCCGCCCCTGCCGCCGCCGTGCGGGGCC
>NZ_BAZG01000255.1 GCF_000964525.1 Anaeromyxobacter sp. PSR-1 | reverse complement strand
GACCTCCTCGAGCGCGTCGCCGATCCGCTCGTGCAGCGCCGCGGCCGCCTCGCGCAGCGCGCCGCCGTCGCCGCGCACGGCGCGCGCCTGCGCCTGGCGGAGGCGATCCCCTGCGTCGAGCACCGCCGCGAGCACCTCGGGCCGCTCGCGGGCGAGCGCGTTCAGGAGCCAGGCCGCGAGCGGCGGGCGGCGCAGCCGGCGGACGTGGGCGGCCGCCGGGCTGCGCTCCGCGGCGAGCTCGCGCGCCAGCGCGTCGCGGCGGGCCACGAACTCCGCGGACGGCGCGGCGAACAGCGCCCGGACGCGCGCGTCGGGGCCCGCGGGGTCGCTCGGTCGCGATCTGGTGCGTCGGGAGGCCACGGCCGGCGCCGGGGCGCCTGCGCCAAACGTGGGCCGCGGAGGGCCCGGACGCACGGCCGCAGGCCGCGCCGCCCCATCCGGCGGCCGGGGCGACGTTGAGCGCGCGAGCGGGCATCATTACCGGGGTGGCATGCGGCTCCACCTGCCGCCCTCGGAGGGACCTCCCGTGACCGCTCCGCTGCTCGACCTCTGGATCGCCGGCCGGCGCACCGCCCCGCGCGGCGCCCGCACCGGCGAGGTGTTCGACCCGGCCACCGGCGAGGTGATCCGGCGCGTGCCGCTCGCGAGCGCGGACGACGTCGCCGCCGCGGTCGCGGCCGCGAAGGCCGCCTTCCCCGCCTGGCGCGACACGCCCCCGCTCCGGCGCGCCCGCGTGCTGGCGCGCTTCCGCGAGCTGCTCGAGGCGAACCGCGACGCGCTCGCGGCCCTGGTCTGCGAGGAGCACGGCAAGACGCTGGCCGACGCGGCCGGCTCCGTGCAGCGCGGCATCGAGGTGGTGGAGTTCGTGTGCGGCGCGCCCCACCTGCTGAAGGGCGAGCGCGCCGAGGACGCCGGGCGCGGCATCGACGTGCACTCGTCGCTCCAGCCGCTCGGCGTCTGCGCCGGCATCACCCCGTTCAACTTCCCCGCGATGGTCCCGCTCTGGATGTTCCCGGTCGCGATCGCCTGCGGGAACGCGTTCGTCCTGAAGCCGTCGGAGAAGGTCCCCTCCACCAGCCTGCGGATGGCGGAGCTGTTCCACGAGGCCGGGCTGCCCGCCGGCGTGCTGAACGTGGTGCCAGGGGACGCCGAGGCGGTGGACGCGCTCCTCGCCCACCCCGACGTGGCGGCGGTGTCCTTCGTCGGCTCGACGCCCGTGGCGCGCCACGTCTACGAGACGGCGGCGCGCCACGGCAAGCGCGTGCAGGCGCTCGGCGGCGCGAAGAACCACGCGGTCGTGCTGCCCGACGCCGACCTGGACTTCACCGCCGACGCGCTCGCGGGCGCCGCCTACGGCTCGGCGGGCGAGCGGTGCATGGCCATCTCCGCGGTGGTGGCGGTGGGGGCCGCCGCCGATCCGCTGGTCGAGGCGCTGGCGGAGCGCGCGCGGCGGCTGCCGGTCGGTCCCGGCACGGCGCGCGGGGTGGAGATGGGGCCGGTGATCACCGCGGCGCACCGCGACCGGATCCGCGGCTTCATCGACGCGGGCGTGCGCGAGGGCGCGCGGCTGGTGGTGGACGGGCGCGCGCGGGAGGTGCCCGGGGCCGGGCGCGGGTTCTTCGTGGGCCCGACGCTGTTCGACCGCGTGACGCCGGAGATGTCGATCCACCGCGAGGAGATCTTCGGGCCGGTGCTGGTGGTGCTGCGCGCCGCGAGCCTCGACGAGGCGCTCGCGCTGGTGAACCGCAACCCGTACGGCAACGGCACGGCCATCTTCACCCGCTCGGGCGCCGCGGCGCAGCGCTACGCGCGCGACGTCGAGGTGGGGATGGTGGGCGTGAACGTGCCCATCCCCGTGCCCATGGCGTTCTTCTCCTTCGGCGGCTGGAAGGCCTCCCTGTTCGGCGACCTCCACGTGCACGGGCCGGAGGGGATCGCGTTCTACACGCGCAGCAAGGTCGTCACGAGCCGCTGGCCCGCCGGCGCCGACGAGGCGCGCGGGGGCTTCGCCATGCCGACGCACGCGTAGGGCGGTCAGGGCCTCGGGGGCGGGGCCTGGCGGTGCGCGCGCCGGCGCTCGCGGATGGCGCGCGTGTCCCGGTACATGTCCTGGTAGGCCGCCGCGATGGCGTCCTCGAACGAGACGAGCTCGCCGCCCGCGCGGGCCACGAACGCCTCCGCCGCCGCGCGATCCCGGAAGGCCCACTTGGCCCTGCCGGTCATCACCCCCGGCTCCTTGCCGCCCAGCACCCAGACCGCCCGCTCCGCGTCCACCAGTTCGCGCGTGTCGCGGTCGGCCACCAGGATCCGCCGCGGCACGCGGTCGATGGCGACCGCCAGCTCCACCGCGGCGCAGTGCAGGCTGCACGTTCCCACCGACTTCCCGTCCTCGTACTCGATCACCATGCGGCTGTGGCCGAACCTCTCGCGGTCCATCCCGCAGTGCTGGCAGGAGGGAGCCTGCTGGACGTCCGCGGCGGGCGCGGCGGCGACGAGGGCGGCGACGGCGAGGATGGCAGGCGACACGGCGAACCTCCGGTCCGGGAATGACCCGGACTCTAGGTCGCGGCCGGAGGCGCCGGGCATGCGGTGGGTTGTCGCGAGGCTCAGGGGGGTGCGGAGGCGAGCGCCTCCAGCGCGGCGAGCAGCGCGCGAAAGCGGCCCTCGCCGATCCGGCCGGCCCAGCGGCGCTCCAGCCCGGCGATGGCGGCGCGGGCCAGCCGCGCGACCTCCAGGCCCGCCGCGGTCGGCACCACGCGCTTGGCGCGCCGGTCCTGCGGATCCGCGGCGCGGCGCACGTACCCGAGCCGCTCGAGCTCGTCCACCAGCTCGCCCATCGAGGCCTTGGTCATGCCGGCGCGGGCCGCCAGCTCGGTCGCCCGGGTGCCGTCGCGGTCCACGTTCGCGAGCACCGCGCCGTGCTTCGGGCGCAGCGCGGCGTGGCCCGCGCGGTGGAGCTCGTCGAACAGCTCCCGCTCGAAGCGGCGGTAGGCCTCGAGCAGCAGCGTGCCGGCGTTGGCGCGCGCGGGGCGGAGCGCGCGCGGCTGCGGGACCGGGCGGGGAGGGCGGCTTGACATCCTCGTCAGGCTACCATACCGATTCGATCGTCAGGCTACCTGACCAGATCTCGGAGCAGGAGGTGCACCATGGCGGCTTCCGGGCGTGCAGGGCGGCGGGGGCGCGGGTTCGCGCTCGCCGCGGCGGCCGGGCTGGCGGCGGGCGTGGCGGCGGGACCGGGGGTGGGTGCGGCGGCGGGGCCGGCCGCGGCCGGGAGCGACGGTGACCCCGTCGCGGTGGCGCGGGCGTTCGAGGAGGCCTGGAACCGCCACGACGCGCGGGCGCTCGCGGCGCTGTTCTCCGAGCGGGCCGACTTCGTGAACGTCATCGGCCTGCACTGGCGCGGCCGGGCCGAGATCGAGCGCGCGCACGCCGAGATCCACGCCACCCGCATGAAGGACAGCCGGCTGACCCTGGGCGCCACCACCGCGCGGACGCTCCGGCCGGACGTGGCGCTGGTGCACGCCAGCTGGACGCTGGAGGGCGACACCGGGCTGACCGGCCAGCGCATGCCGCCGCGGCGCGGCGTGCTCTCGTTCGTGCTGGTCCGGGACCGCGGGCGGTGGGTGGCGGAGTCCGCCCAGAACACGGACGTCGTGCCGATTCCGAACGCGCCGCCGGCCGCGCGCTGAGCGTGGCCCGCCCGCGCTAGCGCGCGCCCCGGTCGCGCAGCCCGTCCAGGCTGAAGCGGCCCGGCCCGGCCGCGGCGAGGTAGAGGAACAGGAACGCGAACAGCGCCGCGGGCGTGCCCTGGTTCAGCACCGGCCAGAAGCCCTGCGGCGCGTGCCCGTAGAAGTAGGCGACGGCCATCTCGCCCGAGAGCAGGAACGCGACCGGGCGGGAGAACAGGCCCACCAGCAGGAGCGCGCCGCCGAACGCCTCGAGGGCGCCGGCGACCCCGGCCAGCGAGGCGAGCGGCGCGGTTCCGCCGCCGGGCATGACGGCGCCGGGGAACGCGAACAGCTTCGCGGTGCCGAACTGCATGAACAGGAACGCGGACACGATCCTGAGGACGCCGAGCAGGTGCGGCGCCCAGGTGCGTGCCCGCGGCGCGAGATCGGGGTAGTCCATGGCTTCCTCCTGACGTGGGGAGGTAGCCGGGGCGTCCGCGCCCGTCCGTGAAATCGACCGGCGCGGGGCACGCTCACCCTAGCCGGGCCCGCAGCGCGACCTCGTCGGCGGCGGCCAGCCCCGCGATCCGGATCCGCGCGCCCTCGGCCACGCCCACGCCGATCTCGGCCGCGCGCCGGAGCAGCGGCAGCGACCACACCGGCCCGCGCCCGATGGCGTCGTTGGTGCCGGCGAGCCGCAGCGCCGCCACGCCCAGCGCGTCGAGCGCCAGCGGGTCGGTGGAGGCGGCCACCAGCCCGGGCCGGACCAGGTCGCCCTCGTCCGGCCCGCCGTCGGCGAACCCGAGCCGGCCGTCGAGCAGGGTGAGCGCGGGGCGCACGACGGCGGCGATCTCCGCCACGCGCGGCACGAAGCCGGCGCCGAGGTGCATGCCCGGGCGCGCCGAGCCGGCCACCACGCCCACCAGGTTCTTCAGCCCCATGGTGAAGCCGGCCAGCGCGTGCGTCCGCGGGGTGCAGAGATCGACGACGTGGTCGGCCTCGGCGACGGCGCGGTAGACGCGGACCCGGGCGCCCGACCAGTCCGCGGCGAGCGGGTGCTCGATCGTCACCTCCTCGGCGCCGTCGAGCGCGAGGCACGGCATCCCGGCCGCCCGGGCGGCCTCCAGGATCCCGGTCCGCTCGAACGCGGTGCGGGTCGATCGCAGGAACATGGTCCGGTCGGCCACCAGCGGGTGGCCGCCGGCTTCGCGCACCATCGCGGCCACCAGCGCCACCACCTCGGCATCCGTCGTGGCGGGGTAGCGGTTCCCGCTGTTCACCGCCGGCT
>NZ_BAZG01000256.1 GCF_000964525.1 Anaeromyxobacter sp. PSR-1 | reverse complement strand
CGGCCGCGCGGGCGCTCACGCCGCCTCCCCGGGCCCGCGCCCGGCGGCGCCGCCCGCCGCGACGAGCTCGCGCCGGAGCACGGTCACGTCGTTCACGAGCCGCCCGGCCCGCACCCGCGCGCTCGCCACCGGCCAGAAGCCCATCCGCTCCCAGAACGCCCGGGCGCGCGGGTTCTGCGCCTGCACCATGAGCTGCACCGCCCGCGTCCCGGCCGCGCGCAGCTCGCGATCCAGCTCGGCGAGCAGCGCCGCGCCCAGCCCGCGGGAGCGGGACGCCGGCTCGAACAGCATCAGGCCGATCCAGGTGATGCCGCGCTCCGGCCAGCCGTCGGTCGCGTCGAGCAGCCCCGCCAGCGCGCCGCCGCCCGCGGCCACCCCCACCAGCCGCCGGCGGTCGAAGCGCGGCGGGACGTCCTGCAGCAGCCACTCCGCCTCGTCGTCGCGCGGCGCGCGGCCGTGGATGAGCGCCCACCACTCGGCGCACCGCTCCAGCAGGTCCTGGATGCGCGCCAGATCGCGCGCGCCCAGCTCCTGGAGCTCCAGCCCGGCTGCGCGGAAGCGATCCATCGCGGCCTCGACCCGCGCCGGCGCGGCGTGCGCCGTGCGCCCCGCGCGCGATGGGCCCCGCGCGCGGACCTTCGACGCTATATTCCCACCCATGCCCGTCACCGTCGAGACCGGCTCGACCCTCACGTTCGATCGCTTCTGGCGCTGGCTCAAGCGCCACCCCAACTGCATCCTGCGCGCCGGGACCCCCGACACGTTCCTCTACGATCAGGAGGACCTGCACTGGCACCTCGAGGAGGACGAGGAGCGCGTACCGGTGGTCCAGCTCTCCCGCGGCAAGCAGACCCTGGCCGAGATCGCCATCGAGGCGCGCGAGGTGCTGTTCGTGCAGGTGCTCCCCGACCCGGACGGCGACGCCGGGCAGTTCCTGTTCGAGCTGATCGGGGGCAGCGGCGACGAGCCGTACCCCGTCTACCACTTCGTCCTCGCGCACGGCTTCGACGAGGAGGCCGGGCACCGCGCGCAGCTCAAGCAGTGAGCGGGCGTTGCGCCGGCGCGCCCCGGCGGCTATCCTCGTGACGTGGTCCTCCTGAGCGCGATCGCGCGTCGATATTGCGGCCCCTCGTCCCGGCCCGGTGCCCGGACGAGCCCGTGTGCGCGTCGATTTAGCGGCCCTCCGTCCCGGCCCGGTGCCTGGACGGACCCGCTCGCGCGGTGAGCAGGGGCCGCTCCGCACCATCGAGATCGTTCGGGCCGTGGCGGGGGGAGTCGTCGCTCCACCCTTCCTTCCAACGGCGCGCCGCCGCGCGGCGCGCCCCCGGCGCTCGAGGCCCGAACCATGTCGAAGCTCCCCGTCCTCTCCCCCGGCGCGCTGAAACGCGCGCTCGCGATCCGCGATCTCACCGACCCTGCGCAGGGCCCGCACGCCGTGCAGCTCGTGCTGCGCAAGGCGGTGGACGCGCTCTCCGCCACCTGGCGCTGCCCGGTCGCCGTGGAGCGCGCCAGCCCGGTGGTCGCGGTCGCCGACAACTACGACCGGCTCCACTACCCGCCCGGCGGCGCGGCCCGCGACGCGCGGCACACCCGCTACGTGTCCGAGACGCACCTGCTCCGCACCCAGACCACCGCCATGGTGCCGCCGGCGCTGCGCAGGCTCGCCGCCGCGCCGCCGCGCGACCTGCTGCTGGTCTGCCCGGGCCTGGTGTACCGGCGCGACGCCATCGACCGCCTCCACACCGGCGAGCCGCACCAGGTGGACCTGTGGCGGATCCGCCGCGGGCCGCCGCTCGGCGTGCACGAGCTGGCCGAGATGATCGCCACCGCGGTCCGGGCGGTGCTGCCCGAGCTGACGCTCTCGGTGGTGCCGTCGCCGCACCCGTACACGCGCGAGGGCAGGCAGATCGACGTCCGCGTGCGCGGCGAGTGGATCGAGATCGGCGAGTGCGGCCTGGTCGCGCCCGAGGTGCTCGCCGAGGCCGGGCTGCCCGCGGACGCGAGCGGGCTGGCCATGGGGCTCGGGCTGGACCGCCTCGTGATGCTGGCGAAGGGGCTCGACGACATCCGCCTGCTCCGCTCCGACGACCCGCGCATCGCGGCCCAGATGCAGGACCTCTCGCCGTGGCGGGCGGTCTCGCGCCACCCGCCGGTGCGCCGCGACCTCTCGGTGGCGGTGGCGGCGGACGCCGGCGCGGAGGCGCTCGGCGACCGCGTGCGCGAGGCGCTCGGGCCCCGGGCCGGCGACGTCGAGGCCATCGAGGTCCGCTCGGAGACGCCCTGGGACGCGCTGCCGGAGGCGGCGCGGGCGCGGCTGGGGATGCGCCCGGGGCAGAAGAACGTGCTGCTCCGGCTCGTGCTGCGCGCGCTGGGGCGGACGCTCACCGACGACGAGGCCAACCGGCTCCGCGACGCCGTCTACGCCGCGGTGCACCAGGGCACCGAGCACGCCTGGGCCTGCGGCGCGCCCCCCATCCCGTAGCTCCCGCCCCGGCCGGGGTGCGGGCGTGCCGCGTCCGCCCCGCGCCCCGGCCCGGGGCTATCCTGGGATTCCCCAGGAGGCCACGCCGTGCGACTGCCGGAGTACGACCGCCTCGACGCGCTCGGTCTGGCCGAGCTGGTCGCGCGCCGCGAGGTGACCGCGCTCGAGCTGCTCGAGGCGGCGCTGGAGCGCGCCGACCGGCGCAACCCGCCCATCAACGCCATCGTCGCCCGCTACGACGACGAGGCGCGCGCCCGCGCCCGCGGCCCGCTCCCGGCCGGCCCGCTCTCCGGCGTGCCGTTCCTGCTGAAGGACCTGCTCGCCGCGTGGAAGGGGCACCCGTACACGTGCTCGTCGCGGCTGCTGGCCGGGTTCGTGGCGCCGGAGGACGCCGAGACGGTGCGGCGGTTCCAGGCGGCGGGGCTGGTGCTGTTCGGGCAGACCAACACGCCGGAGCTGGGCGTCATGGGCGTCACCGAGCCGGCGCTGCGCGGGCCGACCCGGAACCCGTGGAACCCGGCGTTCACGTCGGGCGGCTCGTCGGGCGGGAGCGCCGCGGCGGTGGCGGCCCGGATCGTCCCGGCCGCGCACGGGAACGACGGCGGCGGCTCGCTGCGCATCCCCGCCTCGGTGTGCGGCCTGTTCGCGCTGAAGGCGACGCGCGGGCGCGTCACGCTGGCGCCGGCGTTCGGCGAGGCGCTGGGCGGGTTCGCCGTGGAGGGCGTGCTGACGCGCTCGGTGCGCGACTCGGCCGCGCTGCTCGACGCGATCGACGGCCCGGCGCCGGGCGATCCCTACGCGGCGCCGCCCAAGGCCCGCCCGTTCCTCGCCGAGGTGGGCGCGCCGCCGGGGCGGCTGCGGATCGCGTTCACGCGCGAGGGCCTGTTCGCGCGCTCCACCGATCCCGACTGCGCCGCGGCGGTGGACGCGGCCGCGCGGCTCCTCGCCGACCTCGGCCACGAGCTGGTGGAGGCGCGGCCGGAGTTCCCGCGCGACGCGCTGGCGCGGGCGTACCTGGTCACGCTCGCGGCGCAGACCGCGGCCGACGTCGAGCTCGCGGCGCGCCACGTGGGGCGCCGCCCGCGCGGCGGGGACCTCGAGCCGGAGACGGCCGCGCTCGCCGCCGGCGGCCGCGCGCTCTCGGCGCAGGACCTGGTGCTCGCCCGGGTGGAGCTGGAGCGGGCCTCGCGCGGCGTGGCGGCGTTCTTCGAGCACCACGACGCGCTGCTCACGCCCACGCTGGCGCGCCCGCCGGTCCGGGTCGGGGCGCTCGCGGCGCGCTCGCACGAGCGGCTGGCGCTGCGCTTCGTGGCGCGGCTCGGCTCGCGGCGGCTGCTGGAGCGGCTCTTCGACGAGCTGGGGAGCCGCTCGTTCGACGCCACCGGGAACACCATGCTGTTCAACCAGACCGGCCAGCCGGCGATGAGCCTGCCGCTCCACTTCAGCCGCGACGGCCTGCCCATCGGCGTGCAGGTGGTGGGGCGGTTCGGGGACGAGGCGGCGCTGTTCCGGCTGGCCGCGCAGGTGGAGGACGCCGCGCCCTGGCGCGATCGCGCGCCGTCGCTCCCCTGAGACGGTGCGTCCGCGTCAGCGCGCGAACGGCCAGACGAGCGGCACCGCCAGCGTGAGCAGCGCGACGATGCCGAGCGTGAGCGGCGTCCCCACGCGCACGAAGTCCGAGAAGCGGTACCGCCCCGCCCCGTAGACCAGCATCGACGCCGGCTCGAGCGGCGTCACGAAGGAGCACGAGCCCGCCAGCGTCACCCCGATCGCGAACGGGCGCGGGTCCACGCCCAGCCGGTGCGCGGCGGCGATCGCGACCGGCAGCATCACCAGCGCGGCGGCCTGGTTGCTCATGGGCGCGGACAGGACGATGGTGAGCACGACCAGCGCGAGCAGCACGCCGTGCGGGCCGCCCAGCGCCCCCGCCGCCGCGAGCCGCTCGCCGACGAGGCGCCCGGCGCCGCTCTCCTCCATGGCGAGGCCGAGCGCCAGCATCGACCCGACCAGCAGCACCACGCGCCAGTCCACCCGCAGCGCCCGCCGCGCGTCCACGCAGCCGGTGAAGATCATCGCGAGCAGCCCCGCCAGCCCCGCGACCGCCAGGGGCAGCAGCCCGGCGGTCCCGACGCCCAGCGCCCCGAGGAAGATCGCCGCCGCGAGCAGCGCCTTCCGCCGCCGGAGCGGCTCGGCGTCCACGCCGCTCAGCACGAGGAGCAGCCCGCCGTCGGCGAGCGCGCGGACCCGCTCGGGCGGCCCGCGCAGCAGCAGCAGGTCGCCGGCCGCGATGGGGAGCGCGCCGATGGACCCGCCGCGCCGCCGGCCCGGCGCGAGGAGCTGCAGCTTGGTGAGGCGCTGCACGACGGGGCGCCGGTGGATCCCCAGCACGTCGAGGCCGAGCTGCGCGGCCAGGTCCGCCTCGGCCACCGCCTTGCCGGCCAGCCGCGAGCCGGGCGGGACCGACGCC
>NZ_BAZG01000257.1 GCF_000964525.1 Anaeromyxobacter sp. PSR-1 | reverse complement strand
TAGAACGGTCCGTGGTGGCGGCGCCGCGGCATCACGCGATGACAACGCGGGAACCGCAGGAGCGGCGGCGGCGATCCGGACCGGCACGACGACCTCTCGCTTCGGAGGGTTCTCGACCGGCCGGATGGAGGCAGCCACCGCGGCGGCGTCGCGGCTCGACAGCCCGAAGAACCGCGGCAGGATCTCCGCGCAGTTGTCGGTGGTCACCACCTTCGCCAGCTCGCAAACCGAGGACAAGCAGAGCTTGCCCTCCCGGAGCGCGCCCTCGATGGCGGGGTACCGCTGGATGAGCTCGGCCGCGGTCTTCCGAAGCTGGGCCGAACCCGCCGAGAGCTTCAGCTCCCGATGCAGGAACGAGAACAGCGAGGTGTGCCCGCGCGCCCGCCAGAGCCCCCGGCGATCGAACTCCGCCAGGGCGACGAGGAACTCCGCCATGGCGTGCCGCTCGGCGCGGAGCAGCGAGACGAGACGGTTCGTGAACTCGAGTGCGACGTCCATGACCGAAGCATCGCACGCGAATTTCGCCCGCCGTGAAACGCGCGAGGATTGCCCAGGACGCGCGAACGCCGACAGGGCTCCGCGACCCCTCGGTTCACGCCCGCGCGTCGCAGGGCCACCCCGCGGGCGCGCGAAGCCCCTGTCCGCGAGCGCATTCGCAAGCCGGAGCGCTCTCGCGTCAACAACGCGTCAAGCATTCACTGAGAGACAAATGGGTGTCCCGCCTCCGCGTGCGCCCCCGCGCCCCGCGCTTCCCCCCCAGGCCTCTCGCGAGCCGATCCCGCCGAGCCCGGTTCCGGCCAAACGGCCCCGCCCCCGACCACCCCCGCACCCTCAAAGCCCGTTCTCCCCGCCCGTGGTTCGACAAGCTCACCACGAGCGGGCGTCAGCTCACCACGAGCGGCACCAACTCACCACGACCGCGACCAGCCACCAGCCACCTACAAGACCACCAACCCCGAATCCGCGAACCTCCGCAGCGCCTTCAGCACGTCCAGCTCGCGCATCGGCGCCGCCCGCACCAGCTCGGCCACGCTGCGCTTCCCGTCGCACCGCGAGAGCAGGTACCGATCCGCCGCCGGCAGCCGCATGCGGGCGAGGTCCGGCGCGGACACCTGGGCCGTGGGCCGGAGCGGGGTCCCCAGCAGCTCGGCCTGGAGCCGCTCGCCCAGCGCCGCCTCCGCCTCGGCCCGCGCCGCGCGCGCCGGCGCCCACCCGGGCACCAGCTCCGCCGCCCGCGCGGCCGCCAGCTCCGCCTCGTCGGCGCGCCCGTCGGCGAGCAGCCCCCGCGCGCGCTCGACCAGCTCCGCCGCCTCGCGCTCCGCCGCCGCGGCGCCCACCTCCGGCGCCGGCGGGGCGGCGCGGACGACGCCCTGGTTCGCGAGCGCGTAGAGCCGCTGGTGCAGGTGGAAATCGGTGGCGTTGAGCGCGAGGCCCAGCTCGTCGATGGTCTTCCCGGCGCGCGCCAGCGCGAGGAGCCGCCCGTCCACGGTGCCGGGCGCGAGGCCCGGCGGCACGTGCGCCTCGTCCACCACCAGCGTGGCGGCGCCGCTCGGGAACTGGGCGCGGAACGCGCTCCACGCGGTGGCGCGGAACTCCGCCTCGCGCGCGATCTCGGCGAGCGGCACCTCCGGGTCGAGCTCGTCCACCGCGGCCGGCGGCGCGTCGTCGAACGTGAACACCCCCGAGTCCCACAGGAAGACGTCGAGCAGCGTCTCGCGGATCTTGATGGCGAGCACCTCGCGCACCGTCTCCGGCGCCACCAACCCCACCATCACGAGCACCCGGCCCAGGCGGACGCGCGTCTGCTCCTGCGTCTCGAACGCCTTCTGCAGCTGCGCCTCGGTGAGGTGGCCGTAGTTGACGAGCAGCTGCCCGAGGAACTCGCGCGGATCGTTGGACGCGGCCGCCACCGCGGCGCCGCCGCGGAGCTGCACCGTCTTCCGCACCGAGCCGCGCTCGCAGGTGAGCGCGCCGGTCATGGCGCGTCGCGCGAGCAGCTCCACCAGCTCGCCGAGCGGGAGGACCGCGAAGCTGCCCATGAGGCCGCGCACGCGCGGAGTGTGTACCGGGCGGCGCGCTGGCGGCAAGGCGGCCCCTCGTGTAAGAACATGCCGCCATGAGCACCCGGTCCGTCCGCCCGGCCGCGCGCGCGGTCGCCGCCCTCGCCGCCGCCGTCACGCTGGCCTCGATCGCCGCCTGCAAGGAGTCCCGCCCTGCCGTCTCCCAGGCGGAGCTCGATCGCTTCGGCATCGAGCGCGCCACGCCGGTGGCGGCCCCGCCCATCGAGCTCATCTCGCTCGACGGGACCCGCTTCTCGCTCGCGAGCGCGAAGGGGCAGGTGGTGTTCGTGAACTTCTGGGCCACCTGGTGCCCGCCCTGCCGCACCGAGATGCCGTCGATGCTGGCCCTCGGCCGCGAGCTGGAGGCGAAGTACCCGGGCAAGTTCCGGATGGTCGCGGTCTCGGTGGACGAGGCCTGGGACCCCGTGCGCGAGTTCATCTCCGCGCCTCCCTACATGGGGTCGACCGCGGGGGCCACGGTGGTGCTCGACGCGGACCAGTCGGTCACGACGCGCTACTACTGCGCCGCCCGGGGCGGCTGCCCGGACTCGTACAAGTTCCCCGAGTCGTACATCGTGGGGAAGGACGGGAAGCTCGTGTCGATGGTGATCGGACCGCGCGAGTGGTCGGTCCCGGTGGCGCGCGCCTACCTCGAGCAGCTCATCGGCTCCTGAGCCGGCCCACCGCCGTTTCCCAGCAAAGCCCGCAGCTTGACTCGGTGCGCCATGCACCCGACGTGACTGCGCGCGCACATCCACCCCCGCACGGCTCGGCGGGGCCCGCTCCCCGGATTTCTTGATAGGCCCCGATCACGTGCACTATAAATGCCCGTGAATCTTTGAAGATCCGGCGATCGAGGCCACGTCGCCCGGGTCCTCCGGAGGGGCGTTTGGACGCGCGCGGCATCCCGGTGGTGGTGATGGGCCTCGGCGAGATCGGACGGGCGATCGCCCGCGCCGCGCTGGCCCGTCCGGACCTCGAGCTGGTGGCGGCGGTGGACTCCGACCCGTCGCTGGCCGGGCGCCCGCTCGGCGAGCTGCTCGGCGTCCCGGCGCCGTCGGTGAAGATCGCGGCGGACCCGAAGGCGGCGCTCGCCGCGGCGAAGGGGGGCGTGCTGCTGCTCGCGACCGCGAGCACGCTCGACGCCGTCCGCCCCGACGTCGAGCGCGCGGTGCGCGCCGGGCTCTCGGTCGTGTCCACCTGCGAGGAGCTCGCCTACCCGTGGCTGCGCCACGAGGAGGACGCCGACGCGCTCGACCGCCTCTGCGAGCAGCGCAACGTGGCCGTGCTCGGCACCGGCGCCAACCCGGGCTTCGTGCTCGACCGGCTGGCCGCGGTGCTCGGCCACGCCACCGGCCCGGTGCGCCACGTGCGCGGGCTGCGCGTGGTGGACGCGTCGCGCCGCCGCGCGGCGCTGCTGCGGAAGATCGGCGCCGGGCTCACCGAGGACGCGTTCCACGAGGCCGCCGAGCGCGGCGAGGTCGGCCACGTGGGCCTGGCCGAGTCGGCCGCGCTGGCCGCCACCGGGCTCGGGCTCGGCGTGGACGAGGTGGACGAGGAGCTGGCGCCGCTCGTCGCGGAGGAGGACGCGCGCGGCGGCCCGGTGCCGGTCCTGCGCGGGCAGGTGGCGGGCTTCACGCAGGTCGCGCGCGTGTTCGCCGACGAGCGCGAGGTGGTGCGGCTCGAGCTGACCATCGCGGTGGACGCGGACGACCCGCGCGACGAGGTCGAGCTGGACGCGGACCCGCCGCTCCGGCTGGTGGTGCCGGGCGGCGTCCCGGGGGACGCGGCCACCGCCGCGGCGGTGGTGAACGCGGCGGCGGCGGTGACCGAGCTGCGCGGGCTCGTCACGGTGCTGGACCTGCCCGCAGGCCGGTGAACGAGAGGGCGCATGCTCGACAGATCGCTGATCGGCAGGGAGAGCGAGCCGGTGGTCCACGAGGTGGAGCGCGGCGCGATCCGCCGCTTCGCCGAGGCGCTCGGCGATCCCAACCCGCTCTACCAGGACGAGGCCGTCGCCCGGGCCGCGGGGTTCCCGGCGCTGGTCGCCCCGCCGACCTTCCCGGCGGCGCTCACCTCCAACGAGCGCTTCCGCCACTCGCTCGACCTCGGCACGCGCTCGGTGCTGCACGGCGAGCAGCAGTTCGAGTACGCCCGGCCGCTGGTGGCCGGCGATCGCATCACCGTCGTGACGCGGGTGGCCGACGTGCAGGAGCGCGCCGGCGCGAGCGGCCCCACCGACGTCCTCGTGCTGGAGGACGAGGGGCGCGATCCGGAGGGCAAGGTGGTGTTCCGGTCGCGCGAGACGTTGCTGCTGCGCCGCTGAGGGGACGATGACGCTCACCGCACGCCAGCTCTACTTCGAGGCGGTCAAGGTGGGGGACGAGCTGCCCCCGCTGGTGAAGCCGCCGGTGGACCGCCTGCAGATCGCGCGCTACGCGGGCGCGGCGCAGGACTGGAACCCGCTCTGCATCGACGAGGTCCACGCGAAGAACGCCGGCTTCCCCAGCGCGCTCGCCCCCGGCATGCTCAGCATGGGGTTCCTGGGCGAGCTGGTGATGGACTGGGTGCGCGGGGCGCGGCTGCGCAGGTTCCAGGCGCGGTTCGTGAAGATCGTGTGGCCCGGCGACGTGCTCACCGTGCGCGGCCGCGTGGTGGACCGGCGCTTCGAGGAGGGCGGCCGCTACGCGGTGGACATCGAGACCTGGGCCGAGAACCAGCGCGGCGAGCTGGTGGTCCGCGGCCTCGCCGCGTTCCAGCTCTACTACAGCGCCGAGGACGAGACCCGGCAGCGCGCCGGGCAGCCGCCGCTGGTGGTGACGCCGGCGGAGGAGGA
>NZ_BAZG01000258.1 GCF_000964525.1 Anaeromyxobacter sp. PSR-1 | reverse complement strand
GGCTCCATGCGCGCCGCGACGGTATATAAGCGCTCGATGCCGGACAAGTTCGCCGTGGCGCAGGCGCTCCGGGAGATCGGCGCGCTGCTGGAGCTCGAGGGCGAGAACCCGTTCAAGATCCGCGCGTACGACACCGGCGCGCGGGCGCTCGAGGGGCTCTCCGAGGACCTGGCGCGGGTCGTCGCCGAGGGGCGGCTCACCGAGCTGCCCGGGATCGGCGAGGCGCTCGCGAAGAAGATCGCCGACCTGCACGCGACCGGCTCGACCGACCTGCTGGCGCGGCTGCGCGCGCGCCACCCGCCCGGCGTCCTCGAGCTGCTGCGCGTGCCGGACCTCGGCCCGAAGAAGATCGCCGCCCTGCACGCGGCGCTCGGGGTGGGCAGCGTCGCGGAGCTCGAGGCCGCCTGCCGGGAGGGGCGCGTCCGCGGCGTGAAGGGCTTCGGCGAGAAGACCGAGCAGCGGATCCTGGAGGGCATCGCCCGCCTGCACGCGCGCGAGGCCGACCGGCGCGTGCTGCTCGCCGAGGCGCTCGCCGCCGCCGAGCCGCTGCTCGCGCACCTGCGCGCGGTGCCGGGGGCCGAGGCGGTGGAGCTGGCCGGGTCGGCGCGCCGCGGGCGCGAGACGGTGGGCGACGTGGACCTCGTCGCCGCGTCCCGCGACCCGGCCGCGCTCGCCGCGGCGCTCACGGGCCACCCGCTGGTCGCGGCGGTGCTGGGGAGCGGCGACACCAAGACCAGCGTCCGGCTCGGCTCCGGGCTGCAGGTGGACCTCCGGGTGGTGCCGCCGGAGGACTTCCCCACCCTGCTCCACCACCTCACCGGCTCGAAGGCCCACCACGTCCGGCTGCGCGGCATCGCCCGCGACCGCGGCTTCACGCTCAGCGAGTGGGGGCTCTTCCGCCTGCCGCCGCGCGAGCGCGGGGCCGCCGCCCCGGCGCCGGAGGCCGCGCCCGACCCCGCCGCCAAGGTCCCGCTCGCGAGCGAGGCCGCGCTCTACGCCGCGCTCGGCCTCGCCTACGTGCCCCCCGAGCTGCGCGAGGACCAGGGCGAGATCGAGGCCGCGCAGGACGGGACGCTCCCGGCCGACCTGGTCGAGGCGCGCGACGTGCGCGGGATGGTGCACTGCCACACCACCTGGTCGGACGGCCGGGCGAGCGTGGAGGAGATGGCCCGCGCCGCCGAGGCGCTCGGGATGGCGTACCTCACCATCACCGACCACTCCGGCTCCGCCGGCTACGCCGGCGGGCTCGACCGCGACCGGCTCCGGCGGCAGTGGGACGAGATCGACCGGGTGCAGGAGCGGGTGTCGGTCCGGCTGCTGAAGGGCACCGAGGCGGACATCCTCGAGGACGGCGCGCTCGACTGGCCCGACGACGTGCTGGAGCGGCTCGACGTGGTGGTCGCGAGCGTCCACTCGCGGATGCGCATGGACGAGGACCAGATGACGCGCCGCCTCGCCCGGGCCATGGCGCTCCCGGTGTTCAAGATCTGGGGGCACGGGCTGGGGCGGCTGCTGGGCGAGCGCGAGCCGTACGCCTGCCGCGTGGAGGAGGTGCTCGACGCGCTCGCCGGCGCGCCGGGCGCGGTGGAGGTGAACGGCGATCCCCGCCGCCTCGACCTCGAGCCCCGCTGGATCCGGGCGGCGCGCGCGCGCGGCATCCCGCTGGTCCTGTCGGTGGACGCCCACTCGGTCGCGGCCCTCGGGTACCTCCGCTTCGCGGTGACCACCGCGCGCCGCGGCTGGGCGCGCCGCGGCGAGGTGCTGAACGCGCTCCCCGCGGACGCGTTCGCGCGGGCGGTCCGTCCGGTGCGGTAGGTCCGGCCGCCTCGCCGGGCGCTCGACGCGGGCGCCCATCTCGCCTACCTTTCCCGGCTGCGTGCCCACCCAGCCCACCACCCGCGAGGCCCTCCGCAAGGCGTTCACCAGCTGGCGCACGGGGGTGGTGGCGCTGCTCGCGTTCCCTTCCGGCCTGCCGCTCGGCATCGTCCTCTACACGGTCCCGTACTGGATGCAGCAGGAGGGGATCGACATCAAGACCATCGGGCTGGTGAGCGCGGCGCAGATCCCGTACGCGTTCAAGTTCGTCTGGTCGCCGCTCATCGACCGGTTCGCGCCGGCCTGGGGGCGCAAGCGCGCCTGGATCCTCGTCGGCCAGGCCATGCTGGTCGCGTCGCTGGCCGCGTTCGCGGCGAGCTCGGGCCACCCCACCGTGCCGCTGGTCGCGCTGCTCACGCTGGTGGTCTCGTTCGCGTCCGCCACCCAGGACATCGCCTACGACGCGTACACCGTCGAGGTGCTGCGGCCGGAGGAGCGCGGCGTGGCGGTGGGCGCCCGCAACGCGCTGGCGCGCGCCGGCATGTTCGTGGGCCGGGTGGTGAACACGTTCGGCCCGAAGCTGGGCTGGGCCCCCACCTTCGCCGCCATCGCGGCGAGCTTCCTGCCGTTCGCGGCGGCCACCGTGAAGGCGCCGGAGCCCGACGTCCCGCCGGCGCCGCCGCGCACGCTGCGGCAGGCCATCTGGGAGCCGTTCGTCGGGTTCTTCCGCCACTCCCGCGCGCTCGAGATCGCCGCGTTCCTGTTCCTCTACAAGTTCGCCGACAACCTCGTCACCGCGCTCGTGTCGCCGTTCCTGGGCCAGCTCGGCTTCGACCCGGTGGACATCGGCATCGCGCAGGGGACCATCGGCATCGTCGCCACCATCGGCGGCACGTTCCTGGGCGGCATCCTGTGCACGTCGTGGGGCGTCGGCCGGGCCCTGTGGATCTTCGGCCTGCTCCAGGCGGTCTCGAACCTGGGCTACGTCGCCATCGTGGACGCGGGCGTGAACCGGCCGGTGATGTACGCGGCGGTGGCCTTCGAGGCCGCCACCAGCGGCATGGGCACCGGCGCGTTCGGCGTGCTCCTGCTCCGGCTCACCCAGCGCCGCTTCAGCGCCACGCAGTACGCGCTGTTCTCGAGCATCTTCGCGCTCGGCCGCACCTTCGCCGGGCCGCCCGCCGGCGCGCTGGTGGACGCCATCGGCTGGCGCGACTTCTTCCTGCTCACCGTCCCCTGCGCCATCCCCGGCATGCTCATGCTGCAGCGCTTCGTGCCCTGGCGCTCGCGCGAGATCCCGGCCGCGCTGGACGAGGAGGCCCCGCCGGCCGCGCACGGCACGCCCGCCACGCTGGGCGGCCTGGCGGCGCGCGGGCTCGCCGGCGCGCTGGCCGGGACGGCGCTCGCGTACCTGGCGTCCGCGCTGCTCGCCGCGCTGAAGGCGATGCGCGGCGGGCAGGCCGGCCTCGACCTCGGCGCCGCGCTGGTCCGGATGTTCCACCCGGTGCGCGCGGTGGACTGGGTGGACGTGGTCGGACCGCCGGTGGCGGGCGTCGTGATCGGCTTCGCGGTCGCCGCGTACGTGGCCGCGCGGCGCGGGATCCGGACCGCGTAGCGCCCGCCGCGCCGCCGGGTGGGCGCTCCCCCGTGCGCCGCGCACCTCGCCGCACCGCCGCGTCGGCGCACGCCCATCGCCCCCGGCCGGGCGCGCGCGTGGGCTCGCGAAGGGCTCGCCGCGCGCGCGCCCTTTCGCTTAGGATGCCGCCTCGTTCGTAGGGACCTTTCACGATCAGGAGAACATGATGAGCTCGGCTCCCCGCCTCGCAACCCTCGCCCTCGCCGCGCTGCTCGCGCTGCCGGGCGTCGCCTCCGCGCAGTCCCGGTACTCGTCGCAGCCGTCCATGCGGCTCGGCGGCCTCATCGGCTTCGACTCGGGCGACCTCGACGGCCTCGCCCTCCGCCTCGACGGCGAGCTGGACCTCCAGCGCATCTCGCCGAACGTGACGCTGGTCGGCGTCGGCTCGGTCGGCTGGTCGCACCTCTCCGACGACCTCGGCTACGGCTACGACGTGACCAACGACGTGTTCACGATCATGCCGGCGGCCCGCCTCGCGGTGGCCCTCGCCCCGCAGGTCGGCGTCTACGGCGACCTGGGCCTCGGCCTGTACCACGCGTCGCTCGAGGTGGACGTGCCGGATCCGTTCACCGGCCTCCGCCGCACGGTGGACGACTCGGCCACCGGCCTGGCGATGCGCATCGGCGCCGGCGCGTACTTCAACATCGCCCCGAAGGTCCGCCTGGTCGGCGAGATCGCGCTGCACCCGTACTTCGGCGACTACGACGACGACACGTTCACCTTCATGGTGGGCGCGACGTTCGGCCTGTAGCACCCGCGGGGCTCGAGGGCGGCGCGGGCGCGAGGACGTCCACCGTCCCGCGCCGCTCCAGCACCCGCACCGGCCAGAGGCGGAAGTCGCGCAGCGCGCGCTCCGCCTCGGCCTCCTTCCCCCGCACCCTGCAGATCCGCAGCGCCTCGCGCGGCGTCCCGGCCCAGTCCGACACCGTCGGGTTGGCGCGGTGCGCGAGCCCGTGGACGGGCGCGTCGAGGCCGCGCGCGTGCGCGGTCCAGGCGACGTGCCACACGGCCGGCCACACCGACCAGTAGTCGCCGGTGATCAGGCGGCAGCGCGCCGCGAGCACGTCGGCCGTCCAGCGGCCCGCCGCCGCGTCCAGGTCGGCGCGCACGCGCGCGAGCGAGGGCGGGCCGGCCACGGCCAGCGCCGCCGCCGGGACCAGCGCCAGCGCGACCGCGCGGGCGAGCGGCCCCTCCCGCAGCGCGCGCGCCACCGGATCCGCCAGCAGCGACACCGCCGCGAGGTGGACCAGCACCGCCGCGGGCGCGAGGTAGCGCCAGTGGAACGCGTTCACCTCGACCCAGCGCAGCACGCCGGCGGCCAGCGCGTAGGCGAGCGCCGCGAGGCAGAGCGCGGCCGCGCGGAGCACGGCCGCCCGCGCGTGCGGCCGCGCCGCGGGCCAGGCGAGCTGCGCCAGGACGCCCGCCGCGGCGCACG
>NZ_BAZG01000259.1 GCF_000964525.1 Anaeromyxobacter sp. PSR-1 | reverse complement strand
CGCCGGCGCTCCCCACCGCGAGCGCGAGGCGCGGGCGCGCCGACGCGGCCAGCGCGGCGAGCCCGCCGGCGACCAGCACCGCGAGGGCGGCGACGTAGAGCGTCATGGCTTCCTCGCCGCCGCGCGCTTCTCGGCGATGGCGGCCTCGACGCGCTCGATCTCGGGGACGAGCGCGTCCACCCCGGCGCGCGCGTCGAGCGCCGAGAGCACGCCCGGGTCGCGGAGCGCCGTGGCGACCAGCGCGAGCAGGTGCAGGTGCGCGCGGGTGGAGGGGCTCACCAGCAGCACCAGCGTGTGCACCGGCTTCCCGTCCAGCGCCTCGAAGTCCACCGGGCGGTCGAGGTAGCTGATGGCCACCGCCGGCGTGGCCACGTGCAGGACGATGGGGTTCCGCGCGTGCGGGATGGCGATGCCGTTCCCCACGCCGGTGGAGCCGAGCGCCTCGCGGGCGAGGAGCATCCGGTGCACCAGGTCGCGGTCGGCCTCGCGCGGCAGCGCGAGCCGGTCCACCAGGTCGCGCAGCGTGGCCGCCTTGTCGGCGCCCGCCAGGCCCTGGTGCACGCCGCCGGCGCGGATCGCCTCCGCCAGGCTGGGCAGCGCCGGCTGCTCCAGCTCCGCGAGCAGGTCGGGCGAGATCTCCAGCCCGCGCGAGGAGGCGAACTCGAGCAGGTCGATCTTGTTGAGGCGGTACTGCTCGTTGACCCGGGAGGCGGCGAGCTCGCCGCTCCTCAGCCACCGCTGCAGGGTGGCCTCGGGGACGCCGAGGAGGCGGGCCGCGTCGCGTTCGGTGAGCTGCATTCCGTTCCGGTTCCTTTCAGCCCAGGCGCTTCATGCCGAGGACCACGTCGATCGACCGCGACAGCACGCCGGCGAGCAGCGGCAGGCGGAGCACCGCCACGCCGCGCTCGCCCCAGCCGGCCGGCTCGGGCGGCTGCCGCGGGCGCACCGCCAGCACCGGCGTGCCCGGGCGGGCGCGCTCCAGGTGCGACAGCACCGACTCCACCGCCGCGACCGGGACCTCGGGGCAGGTCACCACCAGCGCCACCGGCATCTCGTCGATGGTGCGGTTCGCGGCCGCCGCGGTGGCGACGCGCAGCAGGCACAGGTCCTCGCGGCGGGCGAGGTCGGCGAACAGGTCCTCGCTCGCCGGGGTGGGGTGGGCGAGGAGGAGGACGGACGGTGGCGGCGGGGCGGTCTGCATCGCGTCGTCCCACCCGAGAGCAGGAACCGCGCCACCGCGTCATTTCATCCGGAACGCCGGGAATCCGGGCGCTTGGCGCCCGGGCGGGCCTCGGCCGGCGCCGGCCGGATCATGCCGATCCGGCATCCTCGGGGTCCACGCCCCAGGCCGCGAGCCTGGTGTAGAGCGTGCGCAGCCCGATGCCGAGCGCGCGCGCCGTCCGGGCGCGCGTGCCGTGGCGGCGGAGCGCCGCGAGCACGATCCGGCGCTCCGCCTCGGCGAGCGTGCCGTCGAGCGACACCTCGACGACGGCGCCGCCGGTCGCTCCCGGCGCGAGCGCCATCGCGGCGCCGGGCGTCGCGGCGGCCGCCGGAGCGCCCGCGGCCCTCCGCGGCCCGGGGGCGCGGCGCCGGGGCGCGGCGACCTCGCCGGCGGGGCGGCCGGCCAGCTCCAGGTCCTCGAGCTTCACCACCTCGCCGGTGGCGAGCACGCAGGCGCCCTCGACCGCGTTGCGCAGCTCGCGCACGTTGCCCGGCCAGTCCTGCTCCACCAGGCGCTGGATGGCCGCCGGCGCGATCCCGGCGATCTGCCCGCCGCTCCGCCGGTTGAAGTCGGCGATGAACGCGTGGACGAGCGCCGGGATGTCCTCGCGCCGCTCGCGCAGCGGCGGGACCACGAGCGTCACCACCTTGAGCCGGTAGTACAGGTCGTGGCGGAAGCGCCCGGCGGCGATGGCCTGCTCGAGGTCGCGGTTGGTGGCGGCGACGATGGAGAGGTCCACCTTCACCTTGCCGGTGCCGCCCACGCGCCGGAACTCGTTCCGCTCCAGCACGCGCAGCAGCTTCGCCTGCGTGGAGAGGTCCATCTCGGCGATCTCGTCGAGGAAGAACGTCCCGCCGTCGGCGAGCTCGAACAGCCCGCGCTTGCGCTCGTTCGCGCCGGTGAACGCGCCGCGCTCGTGCCCGAACAGCTCGTTCTCGAGGATGTCGCGGCCGAGCGTGGCGCAGTTCACCGGGACGAACAGGTGCTGCCGGCGCGGCCCGCGGTCGTGCAGCGCGTGGGCGACGATCTCCTTGCCGGTGCCGCTCTCGCCGAGCAGCAGGACGTTGCTCTTGTAGCGCGAGATCTTCTCGATGGCGGCGTGGAGCCGGCGCACCGCCGGCGAGGAGCCGTCGAGGCCGAGCAGCCGGCCCGGCGCCGCCGCGCGCGCCGCCCCGGGGCGCTCCAGCGCGCGCGCCAGCCGCCGGAGCAGCTCGCCGGCGGGGAACGGCGGCGGCAGGTAGTCGTCGGCGCCGAGCTGCATGGCGTCCACCGCCTCCTGGACCGTGCCGCTGCGCCCGAGCACCGTCACCGGCGCGCCGCCCAGCCGCTGCCCGGCCGCGGCCGCCAGGGTGGAGACCGCGGCGCTCCCCAGCGCCTGCTCGACGTAGACCGCCGCGAACCCGCCGCCCTCCAGCGCGGCGAGCGCGTCGTGCTCGCCCTCGACCACCGCGGGGGCGAAGCCCGCCCGCGAGAGCGCCGCCGCGACGTCCGGGGCGCCGCCCGCCGAGACCACCAGACAGGATCTTCCCGCGCCGAACGGCTCGGCCGCGTCGCTCGCGCCCATGGGGCCTCCTGCCGCCCTTCTACTGCCGATTCGGCACGTGGTGCAAGAACGGCAGCCGGCTCCCCGCCTGCGGGGCCGGGCGGCGCTCAGCGCCCGTCGTCGCGGAAGACCAGGATCTCCTCGCGGCCGAGGCGCAGCACCATGCCCGGGCCCAGCCCCTCGGTGCCCGCCACGCCCGGCCCGCCCAGCGTCTCGCCCGGCCCGGCCAGCGCCAGCACCCGCTCGACGCGGTCGGCCGCCTCGCCGAGCGCGACGAGCTCGGTGCCGTCGTGCACCGGCAGCGTCCCGGTCAGCAGCGGGCCCCGGTCCACCGCGGCGCGCACGTCGAGCGCCACGCCGAACGCGCGCACCGCGGCGCGGGCGGTGCGGGCGGCGCGGAGCGCGTGCAGGGGATCCTTCGGGCCCGGCGCCGGCATGCCGAACACCGCCAGCACGCCCGACGCGGCCAGTCGGGCCGTGACGGCGCCCTCGTTCGTGGCGGCGCGCGCGGCGGCGTCGAGCGCGGCGCGGACCGCGAGCGCGTCGGCGGGGCGCCCGCGGCCGGTGGCCTGGATGGACAGGCGCAGCACGGTGAGCGGGCGCGCGGTGAGCGCGTTCGGGTCGGCGCCGCCGCTGCGGAGCGCCGAGAGCGCCGGCTCCGCGTCGCCGCGAAGGGTGGCGCGCGGCTCGGCGCGCGGGCGCGGCTCGGTGGGCGACTCGACGCGGGGCCGCTCCGGGGGGGACTCCTCGATCGGCTCCGCCGCCCGCTCGCCCTCGGCGACGCGCACCTCGGTGCGCCCGAAGCGCAGCACCATGCCCGGCTCGATGCGCGCCTCGGCGATCCGGTCGTCGCCCAGGAAGGTCCCGTTGCGGCTCTCCAGGTCGATCACCCAGACGCCGTCGGCCCGCCGCTCGAACATGGCGTGCATGCTCGAGATCCACGGATCCTCGATCTGCAGGTGCGCCTCGGGCGACCGGCCCAGCACCGTCGGGATCTCCGGCAGGGCGAACACGGCCCCGGCGCGGGAGCCATTCAGGATCACGAGATCGGCCAAGGTGCGTCCCCTCGGAGCAGCAGGCCTTCCATGATACCCTAGCCGTGACCCGCGCATGTCCGCCTCGCGCCCGCCAGAATCGATCCCGCGGGGGGGTGACCCTGCCGGCCCCGCGGCCGACGCGCTCGTGGGTCGTGTCTTCGGGCAGCGATATCGCGTGCTGAGCCAGCTCGGCGAGGGCGGCATGGGCGCCGTCTACCTGTGCGAGCACTCGGTGCTGGGCCGGCGCTTCGCGGTGAAGGTGCTGCGGGCCGAGCGGGCCGGCGACGCGGAGCTCCGCGAGCGCTTCCGCAACGAGGCGCTCGCCGCGAGCCGCATCGGCCAGGAGAACGTGGTGGACGTGCTCGACTTCGGCGAGGAGGCCGACGGCACGCTCTATTACGTGATGGAGGCGCTGGAGGGGCGGAGCCTCGGCGCCGTGCTGCGCGAGGAGGGCCCGCTCCCGGTGGGACGGGCGCTCGGCCTGCTCGACCACGTCTGCCGGGCGCTCGCCGCGGCGCACGCGCGCGGCGTGGTCCACCGCGACGTGAAGCCCGAGAACGTGTTCGTGGTGCGCGGGCCGGACGGCGTCGAGCGCGCCAAGGTGCTCGACTTCGGCATCTCGCACGTGGAGCAGCTCGGCCGCACCGACCGGATCACCCGCGCCGGCGCCATCGTCGGCACGCCGGAGTACATGGCGCCCGAGCAGGCGGTGGGCGGCCCGGTGGATCACCGCTCCGACGTCTACGCGCTCGGCGTGCTCGCCTACGAGATGCTCACCGGCGCGCTCCCGATCGTCGGCGAGACCGCCATCGCCACGCTGGTCGCGCACCAGACGCAGGCGCCGGAGCCGCCGTCGCGCCGCCGGGCCGGGATCCCGCCGGAGGTGGACGCGCTCGTGCTGCGCGCGCTCGCGAAGCAGCCGGAGGGGCGCTTCGCGAGCATGCTCGACTTCGCGGCCGAGGTGACGCGCATCCGGCTGTCCACGCTGGCCGGCGACTACGCCCGGCCGTCCTCCGCCGCGCCCACCGCGCCGCTACGACCTGCCCGGCGTCCC
>NZ_BAZG01000260.1 GCF_000964525.1 Anaeromyxobacter sp. PSR-1 | reverse complement strand
TCATGCGCCTGGCGTCAGGATCGGCCGCCCGCCGCGTCGATCCACGAAGCCGCTGGGGCGCAGCGCGAAGCTGCGCGAGGCCCGGCGCCGGGCCGCCCGGCGCGCTGCGCGCGAGGCGAGCCCCGCGTCCCGGCGGCGGCCGCCGCGTCGAGGCAAGGCGCTTGCAGAGTGCCACCGCGGGGTCCGCGCCCGATCGCGGCGCCGGGACGCTCCCGGCACAGCCCCGGTGCCCGCTCATGACGACCTTGCCGCCCCCAGAACAGATGGCCTCCGTGGTGTCGGGAGTGACCCAGACGATGCTGGGACTCACCTTCGTCCCCGATGCCGCCCGGACGCCGTGGCGCGATCTGGTGTGGCGCGGCGCCGTGCTCGCCATCGACGGCGCTCGCCCGCTCACGGTGGGCCTGTCCTCGGATCGCGAGGGCTGCACGGCGCTGACCGCGGCGCTGTTCCAGATCGGCGCGGACGAGGTCTCGGACGAGATGCTGTCCGACTCGCTCTGCGAGCTGGTCAACATGACCGCCGGGCTGCTCAAGGCGCACCTGCGCCTCGAGCAGGCGCTGGGGCTGCCGCGGGTGGTCCCCGCCGGCCAGCCGCCGGTGCCGCCGCCCCCGGAGAGCGCGAACAGCGTGGTGCTGCGCGCGGAGCACCTCGGCCTGGTGCTGTGGGTGTTCGAGGGGCTGGCCTGACCCATTGACGATTTCGCGCCGGCGCGAGGCCCGTGACGGGCCGGGCGCCGGGGCCGGAGGCAAGAGATGCCCGCCATCCTGACCGTGGACGACAGCCGCGCGGTGCGCACCATCGTCGGCAAGCAGGTGAAGGAGCTGGGGTTCGACGTGCTGGAGGCCGAGGACGGCATCCAGGGGCTGGAGCAGCTCGCGCAGGCCCAGGTGGACCTGGTGCTGCTCGACGTGACGATGCCGAACATGGACGGCCCCGCCATGCTGCAGAGCATGCGCGACGGCGGCAACCAGACGCCGGTCATCATGCTCACCTCGGAGTCCAAGCGGAGCATCGTGGCCGGTGCCATGAAGCTCGGCATCTCCGACTACATCCTGAAGCCCTTCAAGCCCGAGGAGCTGCGCTCCAAGGTGCTCTCGGTCCTCCAGGGCGAGGGCGGCGGCGTGGGCGGCCTCGGCGCGGAGCCGGCGGTGGAGGTCTCACCGGCCGAGGCGGGCGCGGCGGCCCCGGCGCCGGCCGGCGGCCGGTTCGTGGACGTGCTGGTGGTGGACGACATGGAGAACGTCCAGAAGAAGCTGCGCTCCATGGTGCCGCAGCACGTGAGCCTGAACGGCTACACCAGCGCCGCCTCGGCGCTGGCCGCCTGCCGCGAGCGCGTCTACCGCGTGGTGCTGGTGGACACCGAGATCCCCGACGTGAACAGCGCCGTGCTGGCGCAGCAGATCCGCGTGCTGCAGCCGCACGCCGCGCTGGTGGCGCTCGCGCTGCGCACCGCCAACGACGTCACCAAGGAGGTCCGGGAGCAGGGCTTCGACGACGTGCTCTTCAAGCCGTTCCGCCCCGAGACCATCGACGACTTCCTGCTCCAGTACTTCGACAACCAGGACTTCCTGCAGATCGAGGACAACGTGCTGCGCCTGGCGCCGTTCGCGGGCCGGGCCGACAAGGTGGACCGCTTCTACAACCGGGTCCACGCGGTGTTCGCCGACGCGCTCGAGAAGGTCGCGGCGGCCTGCTACGACGAGGTGGTGCTCGACGTGGGGACGCCGCCGCTCGAGGGCGACCGGCTGCCGAAGCTGGTGAACGCGGTGGCGGAGAAGGCGCGGGACTTCGGCATGTCGCTCGCGCTGGTCGGCGCGCCCGAGGTCCGCAAGGCGCTCGGCGGCTACACCGAGACGAAGGACCTCCGGCTGTTCGCCACCGTCCAGGAGGCGCGCGCGGGCGGCGCCGCCTAGCGCGACGCGCATGAGCGTCGACAAGCTCTCCGCCGAGCTGGAGGCGATCCTCGTCCGGCGGATCGAGGCCGACCAGCTCGTCCTGCCCACCCTGCCCGCGGTGGCCGCGCGCGTGCTGGACGTGCTGCGCGACCCGGACGCCGGCATGAAGGAGGCGGCGCAGATCCTGGAGAAGGACCCGGTGCTGGCGGCCCGCGCGCTGCGCATGGCCACCAGCGCCGCCTTCGCCGCCGGCACGCGCAAGATCACGCTGCAGGAGGCGCTGGCGCGGCTCGGCACCCGCGCGCTGAAGGCGCTGCTGGTGGAGGCGTCGGCGCAGAAGCTGTTCGTCTCGCGCGACGCGCAGATCAACGCCGCCCTGAAGGCGCTCTGGGAGCACTCGGTGGCGGTGGGCATCCTCGCCCGCGACGTGCTCGCGCTCACCGGGACCGGCGACTCCGAGTCGGCCTACCTGGCCGGCCTGCTGCACGACGTGGGCAAGCCGGTGGTGGCGAGCGTGCTGCTCGAGGTCGAGCGGCAGCTCACCGAGGTGTACCAGCGCGGCTGGATCGACTCCGGCGAGTGGCTGATGGTGGTGGGCCGGGTGCACCGGCGGGTCGGGGTGGCGCTGGCGGAGCGGTGGCAGCTCCCCGCGCCCATCGTCGCGTGCGTCCGGGAGGCGACGGAGTACGACAAGGGCGATCGCGCCTCGCTCGCGAACGCGGTGTGCTTCGCGAACGCGCTCGCCAAGAGGTCCGGGATCTTCGCCGGCGCCGTGGACGCCGAGGACGTGGACGCGCTGGTGATGATCGGGCGCTCCGTCATCGGCATCTCCGACGACGTGCTGCGCACGCTGACGCGCGGCCTGCGCGAGCGCGTCCGCGGTCTGTACGACTAGCACCTCCCCGGCGCCGTCACCGCGGTGACGGCGCCAGCCGCCTGACGTCCTCCCAACCCCGCGGCATCAGGCCCCTCCTGCGTGGCGCGCGGCTTGCTCCCGGGGTCGCGCGGGAGACGACATGGCAGACGCGAACGAAGGCCCCACCCCGCCCCCCGCGCCGGCGCCCGGCGGCTCGAAGCTGGTCCCGGCGCTCCTCGCGCTCAACCTCCTCGCGGTCGCCGGGCTGCTGGCGGCGTTCCTGCTGCGCGGCGGCGCGGCGGGCGCCCCGCCCGCCCCGGCGGCGGGCCCGGCGCACGGCGACGAGCGCGCGGCCGCGCCGCCCGGGCCCACCATCAAGCTCGCCGACTTCATCGTCCACCTGCGCGACACCGACGCCGACCGCTACGCGCGCGTCACCTTCGACGTCGAGGTCGCCACCGAGGAGGACCGGACCCGCCTCACGCCGCTCGTCCCGCGGGTCCGCGACGCGTTCATCGCCTACCTCTCCGACCGGACGGTGGAGGAGCTGCGGGGCAGCGACGCCATCGCCCGCACCAAGGCGGCGCTCTCGGAGCGGCTCGGGGCGCTGGCCGCCGGCGTCGACGTCCGCGCGCTCTACGTCACCGACCTCGTCATCCAGTGAGCCCGCCCGTGCCCGCCATCCTCACCTCCGACGAGATCAAGGCGCTCATGAGCGCCATCCAGGACGGCCGCCTCGCCGCCGAGGGCGCGCCCTCCAGCCGGGCCCAGGTCGCGCCGTACGACCTCACCAGCCAGGACCGGATCATCCGCGGCCAGATGCCCACGCTCGACGCCATCAACGAGCAGGTGGCGTCGATGCTGGGGATCGGGCTGGCCGGCCGGACGCGGCTGGCGCTCCGGATCGCCTCCGCGCCGGCCACGCTGCTGAAGTTCGCCGACCTCGCGCCGCTGCTCGCGCCGCCCGCCTCGGTGTGCATCCTGGGCCTGGGCGCGTCGTACGGCTTCGCGCTGGCGGTGCTGGAGGCCGGGCTGGCCGAGGCGCTGCTCGCGGCGGCGCTCGGCGACCGGCGCGTCCGCCAGCCGGAGGAGGGCGGCGACACGCGCCGCGAGCTCACCTCGGTGGAGCAGCTCGTGCTGCGCCGCCTCCTGCGCCTGCTCGCCGACGCGATGGCGCAGGCCTGGGCGCCGGTGCTGCCCTTCGAGCCGGAGGTGCTCCGCCTCGAGCCCGATCCGCGCATGGCCAGCATCGCCCCGCCCACCGACGTCGGCATCGTCTCCGGGTTCGAGCTGAAGGGCGGCCTCGAGGGGCGGCTGCACCTCGTCATCCCCTACGCCGCGGTGGAGTCCGCCAAGCAGAAGCTCTCCTCGCCGCGCCGCCTCTCGCAGCGCGCCGACGAGCGGTTCGCCGACGCGCTGGCGCGCGAGGTGGAGCAGGTGCCGGTGGAGCTCCGCGGCCTCTACGGCCGCGCCCGCATCCCGTTCGCGCGCCTGCTCGAGCTCGCCGAGGGCGAGGTGCTGCTGCTCGACACCGACGAGGGCAGGCCCGTGCCGGTGGTGGTGCAGGGGCGCGAGAAGCTCCTCGGGACGCCCACCGTCTCGGGCGGCAGCCTGGCGGTGGTGCTGGACCAGCCGCTCCGCCCGCCCGCGCTGACCCCCGCCACCCTCCTCCGCTGAGGATCCCGATGGAAGCCCAGACCCCTCGCAACGGCGACTCGACCCGGCGCCTCGACCTGCTGCTCGACGTGCCCCTCGAGATCGACGTCGAGCTCGGCCGCACCCGCATGACCATCCAGGACCTGCTCCAGCTCGCGCCCGGCTCGGTGATCGAGCTGGACAAGGTCGCCGGCGAGCCGCTCGACATCCTGGTCAACGGACGGCTCGTGGCGCGCGGCGAGGCGGTGGTGGTGAACGACAAGTTCGGCGTGCGCATCACCGACATCGTCTCGCCGCAGGAGCGCATCCAGCGCCTGCGCTAGGAGCCGAGCCCATGCCCACCGCGCTCCTCGCCGCGCTGCTGCTGTCCGCCGTCCCGCTCCCCGCGCCCGCTGCGGCGGATGCCGCCACGTCGCCCTCGCCCGCGCCCTCCG
>NZ_BAZG01000261.1 GCF_000964525.1 Anaeromyxobacter sp. PSR-1 | reverse complement strand
CCGCGCGCGCCTGCTGAACGGGCGCGCCCCGCACCATCACGAAGCGTGAACCTGCGGCCGCGGCCGCCGGCGCGAGCCGGCGCGCGCGCGGCGGACGTGTACCCGTCTGTCCGGAGGACCGATGTCCAGGAACTGGAAGCTCGCGCGGCTCGTGGCCGCGCTGACGCTCCTCCCCGCGCCCGGCGCGGCGGAGGAGCCCGCGGCGGAGCCGCGGACCGAGGTGCTGCTGGAGGAGATCGTGGTGAAGTCGCGGCGCGAGCCGCGCGCCGACGGGCTGGAGGTCCGCGAGGTGCGCGAGACGCCGGCCCGGGACCTGGGCGAGGCGCTCGAGCAGGGGCTCGGCGTCGGCAAGGTCCGCAAGGCGGGGATCGCGAGCGACGTGGTGCTGCGCGGCCTGAAGCGGGACGACGTGAACGTGCTGGTGGACGGCACGCGCACGCACGGCGCCTGCCCGTCGCGCATGGACCCGCCCGCGTTCCACCTCGACTGGGCCGAGGTGGACGGGGTGGAGGTGCGGCGCGGGCCGTTCGACGTGAGCCAGCCGGGCGGGCTCGGCGGCGTGGTGGACGTGCGCACCCGCGGCGCGCGCCCGGGCCCGGGCGCCGAGGTGAACCTGGGCGCGGGCTCGTTCGGCGCGACGGAGAGCAGCGCCGTCGCGTCGTACGGCGGCGGGCGCGCCTCGCTGCTGCTGGGCGGCGCGTTCAAGCGGAGCGACCCGTACCTCGCCGGCGACGGGCGGAACATCACCGAGGTCATCCCGGCGACGAGCACCGGCCGCTACCGGGACACCTCGGATCACCAGACCGCGTACGACGTCCGGAGCGGCTGGGCCAAGGTGGGCCTGGTGCCGGCGGAGGGGCAGCAGCTCGAGCTCGGCTACACGCGCCAGGAGGCGGACGACGTCCTCTACCCGTACCTGCTCATGGACGGCATCCGGGACGACACCGACCGGGTGAACGCGACCTGGCGCGCCGGCGCGCTCGGGCCGCTCGCCTCGGCGCGGGCGCAGCTCTACTGGACGCGGGTGGCGCACGACATGGACGACCGCGACCGCTGCAGCTCCGCGGCGGACCCGGCCGCCTGCGCCGGCGGGCTCGCCGAGGCCTGGTCGATGCGCACCGAGGCGCGCACGCGCACGCTGGGCGCGAAGCTGGAGGCCGGCCTGGGCGTCGCCGGCGCGGCGCTCGAGGCGAGGATCGGGGCCGACCTCGTCGTCCGCAACTGGGACAACGAGACCATCCGCGTGCGGCGGGCCATGCCCGGCCAGCCGTACGTCGGGGAGGCGTCGATCCCCGACGTCACCCAGACCACCGGCGGCGTCTACGCCGAGCTGCGCCGCGCGCTCGCGCCGTCGGTGCGCGCCACCGCCGGCGCGCGCCTCGACGTGGCCGAGTCCTACGCCGGCGTGGACCGGCGCGACTTCTACGCCACCTGGCGGCCGGACAGCTCGCCGGAGCGCTCGCGCACCGACCTGCTCCTCGCCGGCAACGTCCAGCTCGACTGGGACGCGGCGCGCGGCCTGACCGTGTTCGCCGGGTACGGCCACGGCACGCGCCTGCCGGATCCGCAGGAGCGCTACATGGCGCTCGCCGGCCTGATGGGCAAGCCGGCGTGGGTGGGCGATCCGTCGCTGCGCCCCACGCGCAGCGACGAGCTGGACGCGGGGCTGCGCTTCACCGCCGACCGGCTGCTCGCGAAGGCGCAGGTGTTCCACGCCTGGCTCGCCGACGAGATCACGCTGGTGCCGCTCGCGCTGCCGAGCGGCGCGACGGCCAAGACCTACGCCGGCGTCAGCGCGCGCCGGGTGGGCGGCGAGGCCTCGGCGCGGCTGGCGCTGCCGCTGCGGCTCTACGCCGGCGCGGCGGTCGCGTACGTGTGGGCCCGCAACGAGACCGCCGGGACGCCGCTCGCCGAGATCCCGCCGCTGCGCGCGAGCGCGTCGCTGCGGTGGGACGACGGGCGCTTCTTCGCCGAGGCGGAGGAGCAGTGGGCGGCGCGGCAGGACCGGGTGGACCCGGCGCTCGGCGAGCGGCCCACCTCGGCGTGGTTCATCACGAACCTGCGCGCCGGCGCCGAGTGGCGCGGGCTGAAGGCGTTCCTGGGCGTGCGCAACCTGCTCGACAAGACCTACGCCGAGCACCTGTCGTACCTGCGGGATCCGTTCGCGGCCGGCGTGAAGGTGCCGGAGCCGGGGCGGACGCTGTACGCGAACCTGCAGTACGCGTTCTGACGGGGCTGCGCCCCGCCCCGCGGGCGGACGCACCGCACCGGGCCGCTCTCGCCCTCACCGGCGGGAGCGGCCCTCCGCGGCGCGGCTACCGCGCCGTGAGCGCGTCGGCCGTGACGAACCGGGGCGCGATGTCCACCGGCAGGTCCTCGATGCGCGCGAGCGCGCGGGCCACCTCGGGCCGCACCACGCCCAGCTTCTCCAGCATGGCCTTCGCCGCGGCGCGGTCGCCCTTCGCCTGGATGGTCATGATCTCGCGCGTGAGCCCGGCGATGGCGCCGCGCATCTTCGCGCCGTCCACCGCGAAGGTCCCGTCCTTGCGCGCCACGATCGCCCCGTGGTCGAGCAGCCAGTTGATCTGGATGGCCATCCCCTTGCCGTGGGCCTCGTTCAGCCCGAAGCGGATCGACCGGAACGCGCCGCACAGGAAGGTGGGGTAGAGCGTGTCGCGCATGCGGCGGTCGAGCTTGCCGTCGTCGAGCAGCTTCTCCAGCGCGAACAGCCCCGCCACGTCGGCCTTCGCCTCCTCGAGCGCGCTGTAGGTCTCCGCCAGCGCGGCGCGGACCGTGACCTCCTGGCCGTCCACGGTGGCGTGGTGCGGGCCGAGCCCGTGCACCAGCTCGTGCATGAGGATGTGCGTGAAGAACGGGTCGAACGCGACGTGGGCCCGGTCCGCCGGCGAGAGCAGCCGCCTCGCCACCGGCAGCAGCACCTTCTGGAACTTCGCCTCCTGCACGTTCTTCAGCATCACCCGCTTCGACCCCATGGTCTTCGTGACCCACTCGTCGTTGGGCAGGTTGTAGGCCGCGGTCTGCACGCCCTTGGCCGCGTCGCCGCCGGCGTAGATCTGGTTGATCACGCGGATGGGCGCGAGCGCGCCGATCTTCGGGTTCTTGAAGGCCGCGTCGATGGGCAGCGCGTCCTCGATACCCTGCAGCTCGGCGGCGAAGCGGGCCACCTTCCTGGTCTCGGCCTCGTCCCGCACGCCGATGAACGCCTCGAACGCCGCCTTGGCGTTGAACCAGCCGTCCTCGTACACCTCGTACGGCCCGATGGTCGGCTCCACCGCGGAGTCGAGGCGCATCCAGGCCACGTCGGAGTCGCGGTAGGCGTTGCCGACGAACGCGGCCGCGCGCGCCTCGAGGAAGGCGCGCAGCCCGGCGTCCTGGGTCGCCGCGGCCGCCTCGCGCAGCAGCGCGGCCGCCCGCGCCAGCTCGCCCTGGTACTCGAGGCTGTACGGCACCGCCACGAGCTTGCCGGCCGCGTCGCGGCGGACGGTGGTGAAGAAGCCCATGGCCCGATCCTTCTCCTCGGGCGCGAGGCCGGCGGCCCAGCGCTCCACCTCGTCCCTGGTGGCGCCGGCCGGGTAGAGGTTCGCCTGCTGCGGCTTCTCCGGGACGCCGGGGAGGAAGGCGCGGTCCTCCTCGAGCCGATCCCACGGCCCCTTGTTGCGCAGGAACAGCCGGAGCCGCGCCTCGCCGAGCGGGCTGCGATCCTCGAGGAGCCGGAGCAGCAGCGCCTCGTTGCCGGCCCACACCTGGCGCAGGAACAGCGCGTCCATGATCCGGCCGGCCTCGACCAGGCGGGCGAGGACGGTGCGCTCGGACGCGGGCAGCTTCGAGAGATCCACCTTCAGGTCCACCGGCGCGAAGCGGGCCTCGGCGCGGCGGAGCGCGGCGACGCCCGGGGGCGCGGCCTCGGCGGCGCGCGCGGCGACCGGCACGGCGGCGGCGAGGACGGCGAGCGAGGCGAGCAGCGAGGTGAGCGGGTTGCGGACGGCGTTCATGCGGTCTCCTCCAGGAGGTCCCTGTTCTACACCGGGGCCGCGCCGGCGGGCGGGCGGGCGGGCGGCCGCCCCGGCGAGGTCGGGGACCGGTCACCTTGACCTGCGCTCGGCCGCCGTCCTCTACTGGCGGCGTGCCGCTCCCGGACCCCAGCATCGGCCTGCTCGTCCTCACGGCGCGGCAGGGCATCCGCGAGGCGGTCGGCCCGCGCGCGGGCCGGCACCGGCTGACCGTGCAGCAGTACTGGGCGCTGTACTGGCTGCTGCACGAGCCCGGGCTCGCGCCGGGGACGCTCGCCTCGGCGATGCTGCTCGACGCGCCGGCCGGCTCGCGCCTGGTGAGCGAGCTGGTGAAGCGCAAGCTGGTGGAGGCGCGGCCGGACCGCGACGACCGCCGCCGCACGCGGCTGTTCCTGAGCGCGAAGGGCGAGCCGCTGGCCCGCCGGGTCGCCGAGGACGCCGCGCGCTACCACGCCGAGTCGCTCCGCGGCATGGAGCCGGCGGAGGTGGCGGCGCTCCGCTCCGGGCTGCGCAAGCTCATCGAGAACCTGGCCGCGCTGGCCGCGGCGCCCGCGGACGCGGGCGCCGG
>NZ_BAZG01000262.1 GCF_000964525.1 Anaeromyxobacter sp. PSR-1 | reverse complement strand
AAGTCGCTCCTGCCCTCCTACGACGTCTTCGACGAGACCCGCTACTTCCTCCCGGCCGGCGCCTCCACGACCGCCGCCGCGCCCGAGGGGCTGGGCGTGCCGCTCGGCCTCTCGGTCTGCGAGGACATCTGGAACGACCAGCGCTTCTGGGACCGCCCGCGCTACGCGCGCGACCCCATCGCCGACCTGGTGCGCGCCGGGGCGGGGCTGGTGGTGAACGTCTCCGCCTCGCCGTACGCGATGGGCAAGGCGCCGCTCCGCGAGCGCATGCTCGCCGCGAGCGCGCGGGACCACGGCGCGCCCATCGCCTACGTGAACCAGGTGGGCGGGAACGACGCCCTGCTGTTCGACGGCGGGTCGATGCTCCTCGCGCGCGACGGCGCGGTGCTGGCGCGGGCGCCGCTGTTCGAGGAGGCGGTGCTGGTGTGCGACCTGGACGGCGGCGCGCCGCGCGCGCTCGGCCTCGACGGCCGCCCGCTGCCGCCGCCGCCGGCGCCGGCCGCGGACCCGCAGGCGGACGAGGTGCTCCGGGCGCTGGTGATGGGCGTCCGCGACTACGTGCGCAAGTGCGGGTTCCGGCAGGCCGTGGTCGGGCTCTCGGGCGGCATCGACTCGGCGCTCACCGCCTGCATCGCCGCCGAGGCGCTCGGGGCGGAGAACGTCCTCGGGGTGGGGATGCCCTCCCGCTACAGCTCCGGCCACTCGCGCGAGGACGCGGCCGAGCTGGCCCGCAACCTGGGCGTCCGCTTCCGCGAGATCGGCATCGAGCCGATGCACGCCGCCTTCCTCGCGGCGCTCGCCGCCGACGGCGCGCCGCCGCTCTGCGACCTCGCCGACCAGAACGTGCAGGCCCGCATCCGCGGCCAGGTCCTGATGGCGATCTCCAACGACACCGGCGCGCTCGTGCTCACCACCGGCAACAAGAGCGAGATCGCGGTCGGCTACTGCACGCTCTACGGCGACATGGCCGGCGGCCTCGCCGCCATCGGCGACGTGCCGAAGACGCTGGTGTACCGGGTGGCCCGCGCCGCGAACGCGCGCGCCGGCCGGACGCTGGTGCCGGAGCGCACCTTCACGAAGCCGCCCTCGGCCGAGCTGAAGCCCGGCCAGCTCGACCAGGACTCGCTGCCGCCGTACGACGTGCTCGACGACATCCTCCAGGCGTACGTGGAGGAGCGCCGGCCGCTCGAGGCCATCGTGGCGCGCGGGCACGACGAGGCCACGGTGCGCCGCGTGCTGCGCATGGTGGTGCAGAGCGAGTACAAGCGCCGGCAGGCCGCGCCGGTGCTGAAGGTGAGCGAGAAGGCCTTCGGCGAGGGGCGCCGCTTCCCCATCGCCCAGGGCTACCGCTACTGACGCGCGCGCACCGCGGCGGCGCCGCACCCACCTCCCCCCGCACCGTCGCCGCGCGCGGCGCTTCGCCGCGCGCGAGGCCCGTCATACACTCGGCCGCCCGATCGGCCGCCGTCGCGGCCGCGGAAGGAGGCTTCATGACGAAGTTCGCCTGGTCCGTCCTCGCGCTCGCGCTCCTCGGCGCGCCGGCCGCCGCCCGCGCCGGCGGCCTGCTCGAGCTGTCGGTCGGCAGCGGCGCCCGGATCGATCCGTCGCCCACCGAGCGGATCCCCACCAACGTGATGCTCACCGCCGGCTACGGCTTCGCGGACATGCTGAAGCTCGAGCTGGGCGCGGTCGCGAACCTGGGCGACGTGAAGAACTCGGACTTCGACATCGACCTGCGCCCGATGCTGGTGGTGTCGCCGCCGCTGTTCCCCGTCTACCTGCGCGGCATCATGACCGTGAACTCGCTCGTCGAGGAGCCGGTCAAGATCGGCTACGGCGGCGCGCTGGGCGTGCGCCTCGGCGTGATGGGCCTGGGCGCGTTCGTCGAGGCGGGCGTGCTCGCGCGCATCGTCGAGGTGCCCGACGCGGCCGGCGTCACCCACGACAAGACCTTCACCATCGTGGAAGGCCGCATCGGCGGCTACTGGGACTAGCGGTCTCCGCGCCCCTGCGGCGCTCCGGCGGCCCGCGCCCCCCCGCTCGCGGGGCGGGTGCGGGCCGCCTCCGATTCACGGACAGTTCACCACGCCGGGTGACGCATCCCGGTTGGGACCGGCCGGCGGCGCCCTCCCGCGCTAGGTTCAGCGCCAGCGAGGAGAACGCCATCGTGAGAGAGCTGCTGGTCTTCCTGCACATCCTGTCCGCCGCCACCTGGATCGGCGCGGCGCTGTGGGTCCCGGGCGACGTGAAGCGCACGGTCGCGCTGGGCCGCCCGTTCGTGGAGCAGCTCGCGGCCCGCGCCCGCCCGGCGCTGAAGCTCGACCTGTACGCCGGCTTCGCGGTGCTGGTGACCGGCGTCCTCCTCATCGGGATCGACGGCGGCCACCCGCGCACCGGCATCCTGGTCGGCTTCGCCGCCACGCTGGCGCGCCTGCTGGTGGTCGGGTTCGCCTCCATGCCGGCCTGGCGCCGGGTGGAGGGCGCGGTCGCCTCGGGCGACCTCGCTACCGCGGCGGCGCCCGCGAGGCGGCTCGCGATGTTCGGCGGCATCGGCCACGCGCTGTGGGCGATCGCGCTGGCCGGGATGATCTTCTAGCCGGCGCCCCGGGCGGCCCCGCTCACCAGATCCCGAGCAGCGCCGCGGCCACGAGCCAGAGCGGCGCGCCGGCGAGCAGCAGGAGCACCCAGGCGGCGGAGAGGGCCCGCCGGCGGCGCGCCGGGAGGTCGGGGCGGGCGGCGAGCGCGCGCACCGCGCCGGCGGCGAAGCCGAGCGCGAGCAGCGGGCCGAGGAGCAGGAGGAGCGCGGCGGGGGAGCGGGCCACGGCGCGCCCGCTCAGACCTGGAGGACGTCCTTCTCCTTGGCGGCGACGATCTCGTCGATCTTCTTCACGCCGTCGTCGGTCTCCTTCTGCATCTTCTCGAGCGCCTTCTCGGCGTCGTCGCCCGAGATGTCGCCGTCCTTCTCCGCGACCTCGATGAGCTCCTTCGCCTCGCGGCGCACGTTGCGGACGGCGATCTTGTGCTCCTCGCCCTTGTGCTTCACCTGCTTCACGATCTCCTTGCGGCGCTCCTCGGTGAGCGCGGGGATCGGGACGCGGACGAGGTCCTTGTCGCTCATCGGGTTGAGGCCCAGGTTCGCGTCCCGGATCGCCTTCTCGATCGGCGGGATCATCGACTTCTCCCAGGGCTTCACCACGATGAGCCGCGCCTCGGGCACGGACATCGTCGCCACCTGGTTCAGCGGGGTGGGCGTGCCGTAGTAGTCCACCCGGACGTTGTCGAGCAGGTGGAGCGAGGCGCGCCCGGTGCGGACCGCCGAGAGGTCGGTGCGGAGCTGGTCGAGCGTCTTGAGGATGCGCCCGTGCAGGTCGCCGAGGATGTCGTCTGCGATGGTGCCCATGGCCGTCTCCTTGCCGCGGCTACGCGTTGCGGGCGCTGGGGCGCCCCACGGTGGTCCCGATCTCCTCGCCGAGCACCACCTTGCGCACGTTCCCGCGCTGGGTGAGGTCGAACACGACGATGGGGAGGTCATTGTCCATGCAGAGGCTGATGGCGGTGGAGTCCATCACCTTCAGGTTCTTCTTCAGCACGTCGATGTAGCTGAGCTGCTTGAACTTGGTCGCCGACGGGTTCTTCTTCGGATCGTCGGTGTAGACGCCGTCCACCTTGGTCGCCTTGAGCAGCACGTCCGCGTGGATCTCCATGGCGCGGAGCGAGGCGGCGGTGTCGGTGGTGAAGTACGGGTTGCCGGTGCCGGCCGCGAAGATCACCACCCGCCCCTTCTCCAGGTGGCGGATGGCGCGGCGGCGGATGTACGGCTCGGCCACCTGGTGCATCTCGATGGCGGACTGCACGCGGGTGGGCACGCCGATCTTCTCGAGCGCGTCCTGCAGCGCCATCGAGTTGATCACCGTGGCGAGCATGCCCATGTAGTCGGCCGAGGAGCGGTCCATCCCCTCGGTGGCGCCCGACACGCCGCGGAAGATGTTCCCGCCGCCGATGGTGAGCGCGACCTCGACGCCGAGATCCACCACGTCCTTCACGTCGTGGGCGATCGAGGTGAGGGTCTTCGGCGAGATGCCGTACTTGCCGTCGCCCATGAGCGCCTCGCCCGAGAGCTTGAGCAGGATGCGCTGGTAACGGGCCTTCGGGTTGGAGGCTTTCTCGCTCGCCATGGTCGGCGGGTTGTACCGGGTGCCGTGGGGTCGGTCAAGGCGGCGGTGTTGCGGAGGATTCCCCCGCGCGCTCACCCCTGCCCGCCGGCCTCGGCGGGCGGCACCTGCGCGCCCCCGTCCGGCCCGGACGCGCCGGCCCCGCGGCGGCGGCGGCGCTTCCCGCCCCGGCGGCGGCGCCTGCGGCGCCCGCCCTGCGACGCCTCGCCCTCCCCGGCGTCGCCGGCGGCCGAGGAGTCGACCTCGCGGACCTCCGCACCCGCCTCGTCGGCGGCATCGGCGGCCTCGGCGGCCTCGGCCGGGATCACCACCTCGCGGACGGCG
>NZ_BAZG01000263.1 GCF_000964525.1 Anaeromyxobacter sp. PSR-1 | reverse complement strand
GCCCTGGTCCGGCAGCCGGACCTCGGCCGGGAAGCCGTCCGGGCCCGCGCGCACCTCCTCCCGCTCGCCCAGCACGTCGAGCGCGAGCGCGCCGTCCGGCAGCGCCGGGCCGGCGCAGGCGAGGCCGGTGCGCCCCCCCTTCCTCGTCGAACGCGGGCAGGCACGCCGGGCCCGCCGCGGCTCCCCGGGCCGCCGCCGCCGAGAGGAGCGCCAGCTCCGCCGCCGAGGCCGGCACCCGCCCCGGCGCCGCGCTCGCGGCCCGCGGCGCCCCGTCCTCGAGCCGGCGCACCGCGCCGGCCAGCCGGCCCTCGCGGTCCACCTCGGCCTCGAGGCGGCGCACCCGCACCGCGCCGCCGGCCTCCTCCGGCGCGCGCAGCCACGTCCCGAAGCTCAGCCGGCACCGCGCCCCGGCGCAGGCGACCCGCAGCTCGGCCGCGCCCACCGGCTCGCCGGAGAGCTCGACGCGGTAGCGCGCCTGCCCCTCCGGCAGGGCGGCGAGCAGCGCCGCCGCGGCGAGCGCGATCACGCCTCCTCCTCGCCGGCCGCCGCGGCGCGCCGCCGCGCCGCCCGCCGCCAGGCGATCCCGAGCGCCCACAGCAGCGCGCCCGCGCCGAGCGCGACCCAGGCGGCGCGCGTGTAGCGGTGCACGAGCTGGATGAGCTCCTCCTGGTTGTGCGCCAGGAACGCGCCCGCCGCGAGCAGCACCGCGTTCCAGAGCGCGGCCGACAGCCCGCCGAGGAGGAGCACGCGGCGGAGCGGGATCCGGGAGGCGCCCGCGCCGACGAAGATGAACGCCCGGACGCCGGGCAGGAACCGGTTCGCGACGAGCAGCCACCCGCCCCAGCGCCGGTAGCTCGCCTCGAAGCGGGCGAGCCGCTGCGCCTGGACCGAGAGCGCGCCGTGCCGGGCGGCGCGCGCGTCGAGCCGCCGCCCGAGCGCCGCGCCGACGCGGTGGTCGAGCCACGCGCCGGCCAGGCCGCCGGCGGTGACCGACACGAAGGTGAGCGGCCAGGAGATGGCGCCCTCCACCGCGTACCAGGCGCCGAGCACGACCAGCAGGTCGCCGGGGAACGGCGGGAAGACGTACTCGACGAGCGTGGCGAAGAACAGGATCCCCGGCGCGTACGGCCCGGTGGTCGAGACGAGCGCGGCGAGCGCGTCGGCGAGGCGCTGGAGCGGGGTCACCGGCGCGCGATGTTACCCGAGGCGCGCGGGCGGCGCGCCGTCCGCGCGGCGCCGCGGCGCGCGGCCGCCCGTCAGGTGACCGTCCGGTGGCGGCCCCGGAAGAAGCCCACCACGTACAGCGCCACCGCCGCGAGCAGGAGCAGGTGGATGGCGCCCACCGTGACCTTGAACGCGAGCGAGACGATCCACACGAGCAGCAGCACCGACGCCAGCAGCCAGATCATCGCGACCTCCCGCCCGTCAAGGTCGACCCTGGGCCGCGCCCGCGCTCGCCCCGCCGCCTTCCCCGGCGGCGCCCGCCCGGCGCGTGCTAACGTCCCCGCCGCGTGACCTCCCGGGCCCGGCTCCTCACCTTCGGCCTCGCCGCTGCCTGGCTGGCGATCGGCTACCTGAACGTCGCGCGCGGGGCCTCGCACGCCGGCGCCGGCTACCGCTTCTGGTCGTTCCAGCACCACTGCTACTCCGACGTGATCGCGCTGCACGGCGACCGGTACCTGGGCGGCGGGCGGCCGCTGCCGTACCTCGAGGACCGGATCGAGTACCCGGTGCTGCTGGGGATCGCGCTCTGGCTGCCGAGCTTCGTCCCGGGCGGCGCGCTGGCGCACTTCACGGTGAGCTACGCGCTGCTGGCGCTGTGCCTGTTCGCCGCGCTCCTCGCGCTGGAGCGGCTGCCCGGGGCGCGGCCGTTCTGGCTCGGGGCGACGCCGGCGCTCGTCTACTACGCCGGGCTGAACTGGGACCTCCTGCCCATCGCGCTCCTGTGCGGGGCGCTCCTCGCGCTCGCGCGCGGCCGGCCCGGCGCGGGCGGGGCGCTCACCGCCCTCGGCACCTCGGCGAAGCTGTTCCCGGGCGTGCTCGCGCCGCCGGCGCTCCTCGCGCTCGCCGGCGAGCGGGCGCGCGCGCCGCTCGTCCGCTTCGCCGCCGGGCTCGCCGCCGCGCTCCTCGCGGTGAACCTGCCGTTCGCGCTCGCCGCGCCGGAGGGCTGGAGCTGGTTCTTCCGCTTCAACGCCGGGCGCGGCGCCGAGAACTCGATCTGGGACGCGCTCGGGCTGGGGCGCGGGCCCCTGCTCGAGGTCCTCTCCACCGGGCCGATGCTCCTCGCGGTCGCGCTCGCCTGCGCCGCGGCCTGGCGCGCCGCGCGGGCGGGGGGCGACGCGGGGCGGGCGGTGCGGCTCGGGGTGGCGCTCGCGCTCACCGCCTGGATCGCCACGAACAAGGTCTGGAGCCCGCAGTACGCGCTGTACGGGTTCCTGGCCGGCGCGCTCGCCGCCGCGCCCACCGGCCTGTTCCTCGTGCTGAGCGCGGCCTCGGTGGCCGACTTCCACGTCGCCTTCGAGGTCCGGGCCCGGCGGTGGGAGCCCTGGTTCCGGGACCACGTGTTCCACCCGGACGGCGTGGTCCGCTCGCTGCTCTGGCTCGCGCTCGCCGCCTGGATCGCGCGCGAGCTGTGGCGCTGCGCCCGGACCGGCCCGGGGGCCGGGGCCGCGGTCAGTAGTCCTTCGACCAGATGAGGCTGGCGCCGCCCGACTGCGCGTCGCCGTAGCGCGACTCCAGCGTCCAGCGGCGGGTGATCTGGTACTCCACCCGCACCTCGTTCACGTTCTGGCCCTGCTCGAGCTGCACGTCGAAGCGGCGCGTGTAGCCGACGTAGATCTTGTCGGTGACGTACTTGCCGGCGCGGAGCGCGCCCGCGTCCACCGCCACGGTGTCGAGCGGGAGCTTGTCGGCGACGAGGTCCTTGAACGCCTGGGTCGCCACCGCGCCCAGCGCGGCCCGGCCGGCCTCCTCGCCGGTGAGCGTCCCCACCCCGCCCGAGCCCGGCTTCAGCTCGGTGCGGCCGGTGGCGATGAGCAGCGCGATCTGGCCGTCGTCCATGGGCGGCTGCGAGGAGAGGCGGATCTCCGGGTCGGAGATCGGCCCGGCCACCGCCACCGTCACCTTCGCGACCGGGTTGTCGTACACCGCCTCCACGTCGAGCAGCGCCGCCTTCGGCGGACCACCGGTGAACGTCACCTTGCCGCGCTCGATCTGGAAGTTGCGGCCGCCGATGGGCTCCACCTCGCCGCGGACCACCTCGACGGTGCCGGTGGCGAAGTCGTTGGCGCCGGTCAGCTCGTAGGTGACGTTGGCCTTCAGCTCGACGCGGATGCGCGGGTTGTCGCTCACCACCTGGAGCCGGCCCGGCACGAGGAGCTGCGCGGTGAGCGTGAACGGCCGCTCCCCCGGCCCGCGCGGCACCGGCAGCGGCGCCTTCCTCGGCGCCGGCTGGCGGCCCACCACGATGTCGCGGCGGCGCTCGAGCGACTGCAGCGTGCGCGGGGCGCGCTTGGGCAGGCGGATGGTCCCCCGCGGCACGGTGAGCTTCACCTGCAGCGCGCCGGGCTGGTAGGCGCCGGTCGCGTCCACCTGCAGGTCGAGCGTCGCGAGGTCCATGCCGGCGCGCATGATGGGCAGCTCGCGGCTGACGATCCGGCCCTCCAGGCGCGCGTCCGGCCCGCCCATCCCGCGCAGCGCCCCGTGCGCCTCGAACGAGCCGTGCGCGCGGCGCGCCGCCACCCGGCGGAGCTCCACCGCGTCGTCGGTGACGGTCGCGTCCACCTCGATCTGCGTCCAGTCGCCGTACTCCGAGATCGCCAGCCGCCCGTCGGCGAGCCGCACCGTCCCGCGCGGCGACGCGCGCTCGAGCGGCCCGCGCGCGGTCACGTCGGCCTGGAGCTTCCCGGACGCGGTCCGGACCCAGCCGGCCAGCACGGCGGGCAGGAAGCCGAGGTCGAGGTCGCGGGCGCGCAGCCCGAGCTCCGCGGGCGCCCGGCGCAGGTCGGCGGCGCGGGTGTCGAGGCCGAGCGGCGCGTCCACCGCCGCGGTCGCCTCCAGCGTGCCGCCGGCCTTCGCGGCGAGCGTCACCCGGCCGCTCCCGCGCCCCTCCGCCCAGCGCGCCTGCGCGGTGAGGTCGCCGAGCGGCCGGCCCTCGACCTGCAGCCCGCGCCCCGCCGCCTCGAGCGCGAGCCGCGGGGCGGCGAGCGTCCCCTCCGCCGTGAGCCGCGCATCCACCGTCCCCTCGACGAGCAGCGTGCTCGTGGAGGTGCGGGCCAGCGACGCGTGCGGCACCACCAGGACCACCGACAGCGGCGCGCTCCGCAGCCCGCCCCGCGCCAGCAGCCGCTCCGGGGCCGCCGCCAGCGACCCCTCGCCGCGCAGCAGCTCCTGGCCGCCCATGGCGAGCCGCAGGGTGGCGCCCACCCGCTGCGCGCC
>NZ_BAZG01000264.1 GCF_000964525.1 Anaeromyxobacter sp. PSR-1 | reverse complement strand
CCGCTCGCGCCCGCGCGCCGCCGGCCGGCCGTGCGCCCGCGCGTCGGAGCGGCGGGTTACACTGTGGGCGGAATGCCCCCGCCGCCGCTCCTCACCCGCCGCGCGCTGAACCGCGCCACGCTCGCCCGCCAGCTCCTCCTCGCGCGCGAGCGGGCCGGGCCGGTGCGCGCGCTGGAGCGGCTCCTCTGCCTGCAGGCGCAGCTCGCCCGGCCCCCGTTCCTCGCGCTCTGGGCGCGCCTCGACGGGTTCGCGCCCGCGGACCTCTCGCGCGCCGCGCTGGCCCGCGAGGTGGTGCGCGCCCCGTTCCTGCGCGGCACGCTCCACCTGCTCTCCGCCCGCGACCTCCTGCGCCTGCGCGCCGCGGTCGCCCCGTCGCTCGAGCCGGCGCTGCGCGCCGCGGCGGGCCGGAAGCTGGAGACCCTCGACCGGCCGGCGCTGGAGCGGGCGGCGCGCGGCTGGCTGGCGGAGGCGCCGCGCACCTTCGACGCGCTGCGCGCGCGCGTGGCGGAGCGCTTCCCGGGCGCCGACCTGCACGCCGCCTCGCTGGCGGTGCGCTACGGCGTGCCGCTCGTGCAGGTGCCGGAGGCGGCCGCGCCCTGGGGGTGGCCGGGCGCGGCGTCGTTCGCGGACGCGGAGGGCTGGCTGGGAAGGGCCTGCGACCCCGCGGCCGCGCCGCAGGCGCTCCTGCGCCGCGCGCTCGCGGCCGTCGGCCCGGCCAGCGCCGCCGACCTCGCCACGTTCACCGGCCTCGGCGCCGTGCGCGAGGCGCTCGAGGGGCTCGGAGCCGGCCTGCGCACCTTTCGCGACGAGGACGGCCGCGAGCTCGTGGACCTCGCCGAGGCGCCGCGGCCGCCCGAGGACGTGGCCTCGCCGGTGCGGTTCCTGGGGGAGTTCGACGCGCTGCTGCTCGCCCACGCCGACCGGCGCCGCTTCATCGACGACGCGCACCGCCCGCTGGTGGTGACGAACAACGGGCTGGTGCGCGCCTGCTTCCTGGTGGACGGGCGCGTGGCCGGGACCTGGCGCACCGAGCGCGGGCGGCGCGGGACGGCGCTGGTGGTGGAGCCGTTCGCGGCCCTCGACGGCGCCGCGCGGCTGGCGCTGGGCGCCGAGGGCGAGGCGCTGCTGCGCTTCATGGAGCCCGGCGCGCGGGTCCACGACGTGCGCTTCGCCCGGCCCAACGCGGCAGGCCGCCGGTGAGCGCGGCTCCCACGGGGTGCGCCTTACCCTTTCGCCCCGGCCCGCCATGAGGTAGAAACCCGGCCACCGGCAGCCCGTTCTGCCGTCAGGCGTTCCTGGGCTGCGTGCAGCCTTCCGGAGCGCGGGGGCAGGAAGAGGAGGCGCCGCGCCCTTCGCGGCCACCGCCCAGAGGTGTGCACATGAAACTCGTTTCCGGTCTGAAGCCCCTGCGCAAGGGGGAAAAGCTGGCGGTGCTCATGCCTGGCATGGGCGCCGTCGCCACCACCGCCATCGCCGGGGTCCACGCCGTCCGCAAGAAGCTGGCGCAGCCGGTGGGTTCGCTCACCCAGCTCGGCCACTTCCTCGACGACGGCCACAACCACGGCCGCCTCATCAAGGACGTGCTGCCGCTCGCGTCGTTCGACGACCTCGTGTTCGGCGGCTGGGACCCCATCCCGGACGACGTGTACGCGGCCGCGTGTCGCGCCCGGGTGCTGGACCGCGACCACCTCGAGCCGCTCAAGGCGGAGCTCGAGGCCATCAAGCCCATGCCGGCGGTGTTCGACACCGAGTGGGTGCGCCGCCTCGACGGCCCGAACGTCAAGAAGGGCTCGCTGCGCGAGAAGGCCGACGCGCTCCAGGCCGACATCCGCGGCTTCATGGAGAAGCACCGCTGCGCCCGCGGCGTGATGGTGTGGACCGGCTCGACCGAGGTCTACGCCGAGATCGGCCCGGCCCACGCCTCGCTGGAGGCGTTCGAGGCCGCGCTCGACCGGAACGACCCCACCATCGCGCCGTCGATGGTCTACGCCTACGCCGCCCTGAAGACCGGGCTGCCGTTCATGAACGGCGCGCCCAACCTGTCGCAGGACACGCCCGCGCTCCGCGAGCTGGCCGAGCGCGAGGGCGTCGTCACCGGCGGCAAGGACTTCAAGACCGGCCAGACGCTGATGAAGACCACCATCGCCCCCATGCTGCACGCGCGGCTGCTCGGGCTCGACGGCTGGTTCTCCACCAACATCCTCGGCAACCGCGACGGCGAGGTGCTCGACGACGCCGCCAGCTTCAAGACCAAGGAGGTCTCGAAGCTCTCGGTGCTCGACTCGATCCTGTCGCCGAAGCAGCACCCCGAGCTCTACGGGGACATCGACCACAAGGTCACGATCCACTACTACCCGCCGCGCGGCGACAACAAGGAAGGCTGGGACGCGATCGACCTCTACGGGTGGCTCGGCTACCCGATGCAGATCAAGGTCAACTTCCAGTGCCGCGACTCGATCCTGGCGGCGCCGCTCGCGATCGACCTCGCCATCCTCGCCGACCTGGCGCAGCGGGCCGGGGAGAAGGGGCCGCAGGAGTGGCTCTCCTTCTTCTTCAAGAGCCCGGTGACCGCGGCCGGCAACGGCGCGGTGCACGACCTCTTCCAGCAGCAGACCAACCTGTTCGCGAAGCTGCGCAGCTACGCGGACGCGGCCGCGCAGGCCGCCAAGCAGGCCGCGGTCGGCTAGCCGGCGATGCCCACCGGCGCGCGACTCGCGATCCTCGCCCACCTGGCCCTCGGCGCGGCCACCGCCCTCGCCTACGCGGTGGTGCGCCCGCCCGAGCCGGCCCGCTTCACCGGCCGGCGCGGCATCATCGGGATCCTGGGCCGGTGGGCCTACTTCGTGAGCGGGCCGCTGCTGCGCGCCGCGAACGCGGCCGGGCTCTCCGCGAACGGCGTGACCGCCATCGGCACCGCGCTGACGGTGGCCGCCGGCGTCGCGGTCGGGGTGGGGGGCTTCGGGTGGGCCTTCCTGCTGCTGGTCTACGGCTCCTGGTGCGACCTGCTCGACGGCGAGCTGGCCCGCCGGACCGGCACGCAGACGCGGGCGGGCGCGTTCCTCGACTCCAACCTCGATCGCGTCTCCGAGATCGCGATGTTCGCCGGCCTGGCCGCGGCGTTCCCGGACCGCTCCGGGATGCTGTGGGCGGTGGGCGCGCTCTCCGCCTCGATGATGGTCTCGTACACCCGGGCCCGCGGTGAGGGCCTGGGCGTCTCCTGCCCGACGTTCGGCCTGGAGCGACCGCACCGGGTGGTGATGCTCATGGCGGCGCTGCTCGCGGCGTCGTTCGTGCCCGGGCCGGCCGTGCTGCCGCTGCTCGAGACCACCTGTGCGCTGGTGGCGCTGGGCGCGGGCGGCACCGCGCTGGGCCGCCTATGGGTGATCCACCAGATGCTCCGCCACGGCGAAGGAGCGGCCGCGGGCGGGGCCCAGCACGGCGCCCCGGGTGCGCCGCCGGCCGGCACGCCCTAGGGATCCGGCCGTGCGCGTCTGCATCGTCACGCCGTACGACCTGTCCCACGAGGGCGGCGTGAACCGGCACGCGCTCGGGCTGGCGCGCGCGCTGGGCGGCCTCGGCGTGGAGGCGCGGGTGCTGGGCCCGGCGAGCGGCGCGGTGCCGGACGGCTGCGACGGGCTCCGCGGCGTGCTGCCGGTGCCCGCGAACGGCTCGGTGGCGCGCATCGGCCTGCTCGTCTCGGAGCGCGCCACCCGCGCCTACCTCGACGCGCACCGGTTCGACGTCGTCCACGTGCACGAGCCCATCGTGCCCGGGCCGGGGCGCCACGCGCTGCGCCACGCGCGCGGGCCGGTGGTCGCGACCTTCCACGCGAACGCCGAGCGCGAGCCGTGGGTGCAGTCGGTGCTGCGCCGCTTCGCCTCCGCGGGCCTGGCCCGCGTGGACTTCGGCATCGCGGTCTCGCGCCAGGCGAAGCGCTTCGCGCGCCCCATCTTCCGCGGCCGCATCGCGGTCATCCCGAACGGCGTGGAGCGGTGGCGCTTCGGGGCGGAGGCCGAGGCCGCGCCGCGCCCGCCGCACGCGCCGCCGCGCGTCCTGTTCGTCGGGCGCTTCGGCGAGCCGCGCAAGGGCCTCGCGGTGCTGCTCGACGCGGCGGAGCGCCTGCGCGCCCGCGGCCAGGCGGTGGAGGTCGAGGTGGTGGGCGACGGGCCGGCGGAGCGCTGGGCCGGCCGCGGCGCCCGCGCCGGGGTCCGCTTCCTGGGCCGGGTGAGCGACGACGCGCTGGCCCGCGCCTACCGCGACGCCGACGTGTTCTGCGCGCCGTCGCTGGGCGGCGAGAGCTTCGGGATGGTGCTCGCCGAGGCCATGGCGGCGGGCTGCCCGGTGGTGGCGAGCGACATCCCGGTTACGCCGAGGCGGCCCGCGGCGCCGCGCTGCTGGTGCGCGCCGGCGA
>NZ_BAZG01000265.1 GCF_000964525.1 Anaeromyxobacter sp. PSR-1 | reverse complement strand
GCGCCGAGCTGGAGCTCGAGATCGCGCGGCTCGGCGCCGAGCTGGACGCGGTCACCGGCGGCGCGGGGGGTGCCGCGGTGAGCCGGTGTCGCGGGCGGGGGTGCCGTCGCGGCGCTCTGCGCGGCGGCGCTCGTCGCGGGCTGCGGGCTCCCCGAGGCCGCGCCGCACGTGCGGGTGGTCGCGCTCGAGCCGGCCGGGCCGGGCGTGGCGCCGGAGCTGGCCGAGGCGGCGGTGACGTTCAGCGCGCCGGTGGACCCCGCCGGCCTCGCCGACGGGGCGCGCCTCGTGCTCGTGCCGGCCGACGCGGTCAAGGCGGCGCTCGAGGCGGTCGAGTCGGAGGAGGGCGCGGCCGGGCTCGCGCAGGCGGTGCCGGCGCGGGCGGCGCTGGACGCGGACGGGACGCGCGCGGCGCTCCGGCCGGACGCGCCGCTCCGCGCCCACGCGGCGTACGCGCTCGTGCTCTCCTCGCGCGCCCGCGCGGCGGACGGCCGGCCGGTGCTCGACGCCGAGGGCCGCCGCCGGCCGTCGATCGCGTCGTTCGAGACCGGCGCCGCCGCGGGCCCGCCGCCGGCGCCCGTCCTCACCGAGGTCCGCGCCGACGCGGCCACGCCGGAGGCGGGCGGGGAGTACGCGGAGCTCGCGAACCTGGGCGACGGGCCGCTCGACCTGTACGGCCACCGGCTCGCGAAGCGCACGGCCACGGGCGCGCTCTCCTCGTGCGCGCTCCCGCAGGACGCGGCGGTCGCGCCGGGCGAGGTGGTGCTGGTCGCGGGCGGCGCCTACGACGGCCGGTACGCGCTGCCGGCGGGGACGCGCGTGCTCGACTGCGGCGCCACCGCGCTGCTCGGCGGCATCGCGAACGATCGCCCGCCGGAGCTGCTCCTGCTGGACGGGCGCGGCGAGACGGTGGCGAGCTTCGGGGCGGGCGGCGTCGCGCCGGTGTGCGCGAACGCCGCGGCGGTGAAGCGCGATCCCGCGGGCCCGGACGCTGCGTCGAACCTGGCCTGCGCGGCCGGCTCGCCGGGCGCGCTCTGACACCGCGTCAGCCGGCGTTCTCGGCGATCCACTTGCCGAGCAGCTCGCCCTTCGAGAGGAAGCCGTCGGCGCCGCACTCCGCCACCAGGCGCTGGACCTTCTCCTTGTCCTCGCCCGAGCAGAACAGCACCTTGATCGACCGGAAGCGCTCGTTCTTCTTCACGAAGCGGCAGAACTGCCCGCCGTCCACCTTCGGCATGTTGACGTCGAGGAGGATGAGGTCGGGGCGGGTCTGGCGCTTCAGGATGATCGAGGTCGCCTTCTCGGCGTCGGGCGCGTAGTGGATCTCGAAGCCCTTCGCCTCGAGCTCCTCCTGCAGCAGGCGCGCGACGATCTCGGAGTCGTCCACGATGAGGACGCGGCGTCGCGCGCCCACCGCGGCGGTGAAGCGCTGCGCGAAGTCGTCGGTGGCCGGCGAGGCCACCGCGCCGTCCAGCGTCAGCTCGGCGGCGGCGCGGGCAAGCTCCTCCTGCGCACCCTCACCCACCAGCAGCGACCGGCCGGTGAAGCCGCGATCGCGCAGGAGCGCGGGCGCCTGCCGGGCGCGGCCCGCGTCCACCAGCAGCGCCGCGGCGCCCTGCACGTGCGGCAAGAGCGCGTGCGGTTCGCGCTCCAGCGCCACCTGGTGACCGGCGGCCTCCAGCGCCATCCCGGTCACCTGTAGGATGATCTCGCTCTCGCAGCAGATGAGGACCTTCACGCGTTCCCTCGGGGCGGGAGAAATTAGCACCGATCTTGCCCGGCCGTCCCACCCTCGCGGATAATCCCGCGCCGAATGGCCGACCCGAAGCCCACCGACGCGACGGGCGCCGACGCCTGGTACTTCTGCCTCCGCCTGCTCGGCGCGCGCTACGCGTTCGAGGCGCCGCTGGTCACCGAGGTCGTGCGCCTGGGACCGCTCACGCGGCTGCCCGCCGCCCCCGCCTTCCTCCCCGGCGTGTTCACGCACCGTGGCGAGGTGCTGCCGGTGCTCGACATCGGCCTGCTGGTGGGCCACGGCGCCGTCCCCATCCGCGCCAGCACCCGCGCCGCCATCGTGCACTGCGGCCCGTGGAAGGTGGCGGTGGTGACGGAGGGCGTGGAGGGGCTGGTCTCGATCCCGCGGCGCGCCATCGAGCCGCCGCCGGCCGAGTCCTCCGGCGTGGCCGAGTTCCTCTCCGGCGTCGGGCGCGATCGCGCCGGGACGGTGGCGGTGCTGGACCTGCCGCGCCTCGTGGAGACCGCCCGCGCGCGCGCCGTTCCGGCGGGGGGCCCGGCGGCGTGACCGAGCCCACCAGCGAGATCCTCCTGTTCCAGGTGGGCGCGCGCGTGTTCGCGGCCGTGGTGCACGACGCGGTGCGGATCGGCGCCGTGCGCGACGTCTCCGAGGACGACCTGGTGCTGGAGAGCGCGCTGGGCGCGCCGTTCGGCCGCGAGCGCGGCATCGTGGTGGCGAGCCACGAGGGCGCGACCGAGCGCACGCTGGTGGTGGACCAGGTGGTCGGGGTCCGCAGCGTGCCGGAGGCCGACGTCCAGCCGCTCCCCGCGTTCGCCGCCGCCTGCCTCGTCTCCGGCGCCGTCACCGGCCTCGTCATGCTGGACGAGGCGCCGCTGCTCCTCGTCGATCTCCCCACCCTGGTGCGCGAGCGCTCCCTCGCCGCGCCCGAGCTCACCGCCTGAAGAGGCCCACACCGATGCGCGACCCCTCCGAACTCGACAAGCCGAAGAAGAAGCCCGCCCGCGCCGCGCGGCCCGCCCGCAAGGCGGGCGTCCCCGCCGGCGACGCGCTGCAGGTCGAGGCGTTCCTGCGCGCGTTCGCGGCCGGCGAGCACGGGGCGGCGCGCCTCGACGTCGCCAGCTTCGCCGACCCCATGCTCCGCGGGATCGCCGAGGCCGCCAACGCCGCCGCCGACCACGCGGTGGAGCAGCTGGACACGTCGCGGCAGCGCGTGCAGGTCGTCACCGCCGGCGTGGACGAGGCGATCGAGGCGATGATCCGCCTGGTCATCCAGGGCGACCTCTCCGGCACGATGCGGCTGGGCGTCAGCGACGCGGCGCTCACGCCGCTCATCGCCGGCATCGGCCAGGTGATGGAGACGCTGAAGCGCTTCGTCACGGAGATCCGCGAGGCGGCCCTGCAGCTCTCCACCTCCTCGGCCGAGGTGCTCGCCGCCGCCACGCAGAACGAGTCCTCCACCAGCGCGCAGGCCTCGGCCATCCACGAGACCACCGCCACCATGGAGGAGCTGAAGGGCGCCTCGCACCAGATCGCCGAGAACGCGCAGATGGTGGCCGCCATCGCCGAGCAGACGCTCACCGGGGCGAAGCAGGGCGAGGGCGCCATCAAGTCGTTCATGTCCTCGATGGAGAAGGTGCGGCACAACGCGGTCGAGGTGGACGACGCCATCGCCAAGCTGTCGAAGCGCGTGGAGCGCATCGGCACGGTGGTGGAGGTGATCGACGAGATCGCCGACCGCTCCGACCTGCTCGCGCTCAACGCGGCGCTGGAGGGCGCCAAGGCGGGCGAGGCCGGGCGCGGGTTCTCCATCGTGGCGGCCGAGATGCGGCGGCTGGCCGAGAACGTCCTGGAGTCCACCAAGGAGATCAAGAACCTCATCACCGAGATCCGCGAGGCCACCCACGCCGCCAAGGAGGCGTCGGACGGCAACAAGCGGATGGCGGCCGAGGGCGAGCAGCTCGGCGGCAACGCGATGACGAGCGTCTCCGGCATCCTCTCCGGCATCCAGGAGACCAGCGACGCCGCGCGCGTCATCCACCTCGCCACCCAGCAGCAGCGGACGGCCACCGAGCAGGTGGTGCAGTCGATGTCGGAGATCGAGGAGGTCACCCGCCAGGCGCAGACCGGGTCGAAGCAGGCCACCGGCGCCGCCTCCGAGCTGACCAAGCTGGCCGAGCGGCTCGCCGAGCTGGTGAAGCGCTTCAAGGTCGAGTAGCCGCGGGGCGCCCCGCCGACCGCCGCCGCCATGGGCATCTCCGAAGAGATCCGCCAGAAGCTGCTCCCGCGCTTCCGCGAGACCACCGCGGACCGCGTGGAGAAGATCTCGGCGGCGCTGCTCGAGATCGAGCGCGGCGCCGCGACGCCCGAGGTGCGCGAGGAGCTGGCCCGCGAGCTCCACACGCTGAAGGGCGAGGCCCGGATGATGGGCTTCGGCGGGATCTCCACCGTGGTGCACGCGGCGGAGGACCTCCTGAAGGCGCTCCCGGCGGAGCGCCCGGGCGACCGGATCGACGCGCTGCTCCGCGCGTGCGACACCATCCTGCCCATGCTCGAC
>NZ_BAZG01000266.1 GCF_000964525.1 Anaeromyxobacter sp. PSR-1 | reverse complement strand
GGCTCGGTCGAGGAGGTGGGCGTCACCGCCCGCGTGCTCGACGCCGCCGGCAACGCGGTGGACGCGCCGGTGGAGCTGGCGGCCGAGGGCGGCACGCTCTCCGCGCCGGCGCCGGCCGGCGTGGGCGCGGTCGCGGCGCGGCTGCGGGTCCGGCCCGGCTTCGGCGGACGCGGCGAGGTGGTCATCACCGCGCGCGCCCCGGCGGCCGGGATCTCCGGGTCGCGCGCGCTGCCGCTGCAGCCCGGCCCGCCCGCCCAGGCGCGCTTCTCGCCCCAGGACGCGGTGCTGCTCGCCGACGGCAGCCACGACGCGGCGCTCCGGGTCACGGTGCTCGATCGCTTCGACAACCCGGTGCGCGCGGCGCCGGCCGTCTCGGCGCGGCGCGGGTCGATCCTGGGCGTGGAGCCGGACGGCGACGGGAGCTGGCGCGTGCGCTACCGCGCGCCGTCCGTCCCGGCGCGGACCGGCGAGACCGTGCTGGCCCAGGTGGGCCAGGCGCGGGCCACCGCGGAGCTCCTGCTGGTCCCGCCCCACGGGCCGGCGCTCCTCCCCACCGCGGGCGTCCTTTGGGACCTGCGCGGGCGCTTCACCGCCATGAGCGCGGGGCTCGCGACGGAGCTGCCGGTCCGGGGCCTGTTGCCCCCCACGTACGTCCTCGCCTGGCGCCTGGAGGCCGGCGCGCTCGGCTACGGCGAGCACCGCGACCTCGCCGTCCCCGGCGGCCGGGGCGACCCGCTGCTGGTGCGGACGGACGCGCCGGCGCGGGGGCTGACGCTCCTCGGCGGCGCCACGGTGCGGCGCGAGCTGCGCCGCGGGCCGGAGCTGTGGGGGAGCCTGGCGGCGGGCGCGCTCTTCGGCCGCGTCGATCCCGATGGTGCCCCCGCCGACTCGGGCACCGCCCCTGCGCTCCGCGCCACCCTGGGCGTGGGCTGGCCGTTCCGCTTCGCGACCCCATTCTTGGAGGCGTCCCTGCTGGCCGCCGGGCGCTCGCCGCTCGGCGCGCTCGCGGCGGCGGGCCTCTCGGCCGGGGTCCGCTTCGATCTCCCGGAGGCAACATGGCGACGATCCTCATCGTCGACGACGAGCCCGTGATCCTCGACGTGTTCCGGCGGTTCCTGGAGGGCGAGGGGCGCACCCTGCTCCTCGCCGGCTCGGCGCGCGAGGCGCTGGCGCGCGCGGCGGAGCCCGGCGACATCGACGTGGCGCTGGTGGACAAGAACCTGGGCGACGGCTCCGGCCTGGACGTGGCCCGGCAGCTCAAGGCGGCCAAGCCCGACGTCGAGGTGATCCTGGTCACCGGCTACGCCTCCCTCGACTCCGCCATCCAGGCGGTGCAGATCGGCGCGTTCGACTACGTGACCAAGCCCGTCTCCGACTACGACGCGCTCAACCTCAAGGTCGAGAACGCGGTCGAGAAGGTGCGGATGAAGCGCTCGCAGCGCGAGCTGGTGGCGCGCCTGGTGGAGAGCGAGGCCTTGCACCGCGGCGTGTTCGAGACCTCCTCCGACGCCATCCTGCTGGTGGACGCGGAGTCGGGCCGGCTGGAGGACGCGAACCCGGCCGCCGAGCGGCTCTACGGCCGCGAGCGCGACGCGCTCCGGGACCTGCGCTTCTCGGACCTGCTCGAGGAGGGCGGGGGCGAGGGCGGCCCGGCCGCGGGCATCCACGCCGCCCCGGGGCGGCACCGGCGCGCCGACGGGACCGCGTTCCCGGTGGAGGTGACGGTGGACGCCCTGCGCCTGCACGACCGCGGGCTGCGCGTGGTGTCGGTGCGCGACATGTCGGAGCGCGAGCGGGCCGAGGCGGAGCGCCGCGAGCTCGAGCAGAACCTGCGCCAGGCGCAGAAGATGGAGGCGGTGGGCCGGCTCGCCGGCGGCGTCGCCCACGACTTCTCCAACGTGCTCGCGGTGGTGCTCGGCTACTCCGAGCTGCTGGTCCGCGACCTCCCCGCCACCGACCCGCGCCTGCGCGAGTGCGCCGACGGGATCATCGAGGCGGCGCACCGCGCCGTGGGCGTGACCCGGCAGCTCCTCACGCTCTCCCGCAAGAAGCTGCTCCGGCCCGAGGTGCTCTCGCTCAACAAGGTGGTGCAGGACCTGGGCAAGCTCCTCGGCCGCGCCATCGGCGAGCGGATCGAGGTCACCACCACGCTGCAGGAGCACCCGTGGCCGGTGCTCGCCGACGCCGACCAGCTCGCGCAGGTGCTGCTCAACCTGGCGGTGAACGCGCGCGACGCCATGCCCGACGGCGGGCCGCTCCACATCGCCACCGCGAACGTGGAGGTCCCGCAGGCGCTGCGCGAGCTGTCGCTGCCGGCCGGCCGCTACGTGACGCTCACCGTCCGCGACGCCGGCGTGGGCATGACCGAGGAGGTGCGGGCGCGCATCTTCGAGCCGTTCTTCACCACCAAGGAGACCGGCACCGGGCTCGGGCTCGCCACGGTCTACGGCATCGTGCGGCAGGCCGGCGGCGCCATCCGGGTGGAGTCGCGCCCGGGCGCGGGCACGTCCTTCACCGTGTACCTGCCGGCCGCCGACGAGGCCGCGGCGCGGGTGGCGGTCGCCGTGCCCATGGCGGCGCCGCGCGGGCTGGGCGAGACGGTGGTGCTGGCCGAGGACGAGGACGCGCTCCGGACCCTGCTCGGGCGCGTGCTCTCCGGCAGCGGCTACCAGGTCATCTCCGGGCGGAACGGCGCCGAGGCGCTGGAGGCGGCGCGCGCGCGCGGCGGCCGGGTGGACGTGCTGCTCACCGACCTCGTCATGCCGCGCATGACCGGCGCCGAGCTGGCCGAGGCGCTCTCGCCGGGGCAGCCGGGGATGAAGGTGCTGTTCATGACCGGCCACACCGACGACGTGCTGGTGCAGGACCGGCTGGTGGACGGCGACGTGGAGCTCATCCAGAAGCCGTTCACCAGCGAGGCCTTGCTCGCGCACCTGCGCCGGCTGCTCGGCCCGCCGCGCGTGGCGGCCTGATCCCTTCGGCTCCGTCCGCGCGCCCCGACCCTTCGACTTCGTCCGCTCATCCCGACCCTTCGACTCCGTCCGCTCATCCCGACCCTTCGGCTCCGGCGAGCCTCCGGCTCGCCTACGCTCAGGGTGAGCGGGAGATCTCGCTCATCCCGAGCGTAGCGCGCACCTCAGACCGCTCATCCCGAGCGTAGCGCGGCCGCAGGCCGCGCGGAGTCGAGGGAGGGACTACAACCCCGCCGGCTCCCCGTCCGGCGTGACGCCGCGGCGGCTCGCGCGCAGGCGGTAGCTGCGGCCCAGGGGCCGTTGCATCGGGTGGCCGCTCCGCGAGCGCATCTTCTCCAGCTCGCGCTTCACCAGGCGCTTCAGCCGCTCCGCGGCGTCGAGCAGGGCGGTGTGCAGGTCGTCCTGCACGCTCTCGACGTGCAGCGTCCGCGACCCGGGCATCCGGAAGGAGAGCCGGCACTCCTGATCCACGCCGCCCTTCCGGCGCCGCGCGTCGCCGAGGTGGACGGACAGCTCCGCCGCGGAGTCGTCCTGGAGCCGGGCGAGCGGGCGGGTCACGTGCTTGCGGAGGAACGCGCCCAGGTCGGGCGGGAGGGTGAGGTGATGGGCGTGGATGACGAGCTTCATGTCCTTCACGATGGGGCGCGCCGCGCGGGAGGGCACGCCGCCCGGCGGGCCGCGGGGATATGCTCGCCCGCCCCGGCGGCCGGCGCGCCGGCGGGGCACCGGGAGCGACCATGACCGAGCGGCTCTACCTCGACGATCCGGACCGGCTCACCTTCGAGGCGCGCGTGGTGGGCGTGCGCACGCTGGCCGGGCGCCCCGCCGTCGTGCTCGACCGGACCGCGTTCTACCCGGAGGGCGGCGGCCAGCCCGCCGACCGCGGGCGGCTCGGCGGCGCCGCGGTCGTGGACGTGCAGGAGGTGGACGGCGAGCTCCTGCACGCGCTCGAGGGCGCGCCGCCGGAGGCGGGCGCCCCGGTGCCGGGCGAGGTGGACGCGGTCCGCCGGCGCGACCACCTCCAGCAGCACCACGGCCAGCACTTGCTCTCGGCCGCGTTCGAGGCCACCGCCGGCGCGCACACCGTCTCGTTCCACCTGGGCGCCGAGACCTGCAGCATCGACCTCGACGCGCCGGCGGCCAGCCTGGGCGAGGAGCGGCTGCGCGCCGCCGAGGCGCGGGCCAACGACCTCGTGTTCCGCGACCTGCCGGTGACCGCGCGCGACTTCGAGCCCGCGGAGCTGGCCGCGCTGCCGCTGCGCAAGGCGCCGGAGAAGGGCGCGCGCATCGTGGTCGTCGGCGACCTCGCCCGCGGCGAGGTGGTGGACGCGTC
>NZ_BAZG01000267.1 GCF_000964525.1 Anaeromyxobacter sp. PSR-1 | reverse complement strand
GCTCATGGCTGGCCTTTCTGCGCCGCGCGCGCGGCGCGGCGTCGGACGGTCTCGATGGCGGCCGCGATGCGCGAGGCGCTCTGCCCCTCGGCGAGCAGGTCGCGCACGTCGCGGAGGGCACGGCCCAGCGCGTCCGGCCCCTCCTCGCCGCGGGCGTCGCGGAGCGCGCAGGCGAGCGCGGCCTCCGGCCCGGCGGCGGCGGGCGGCGGCGGCGCGGCGGATGCGCGGGCGGCGGGCGCGGGGACGTCGGGCGCCCGGACCGGGAGCGCGGCGGGCATGGCGCGGCCGAGCAGCACCTCGTCCCCCGGCGCCCGGCCGGCCGCCTCGCGCGGCAGGTACACGCGCCAGAGCGTGCCGCGGTTGTCGCGGTGGAGCGGGCGCGCGAAGCGCTGCTCCACCAGGGCGTCGAGGACGCGCAGCAGCCGGCGCTCGGACAGGCGCAGCCGCGCCATGAGGTCGCGCTTGGCGGCGCGGCACCAGTTGCGCCCCTCGCCGAACGAGAGCCGCAGCAGGTGCAGGTACGCGGCCTGCTCCTCGGCCTCCAGCGCGGTGGCCGCCGCGTCGAACGCGTCGAGCGGGATGGCGACGAAGCCGGCGCGCACCCGGGCGGCGCCGAGCAGCTCGCCCTCGAACGGCAGGCGGCGCATCTCGCCGGGCTCGAGCGCCTCGGCGCCGACCGCGCCGGCGTCGAGCGGGCGCGTGGCGAGCGCCGCGCTCCCGCGGACCCCACGGTAGAACCGATCCGCCCGCGCCATCGCCGCCACCCTCCGCACCGAGGGTCCACGGTAATCGGGCGATATCGAAGGTCAACTTTCCGGCGGCGCCGCCGGGGTCCGGACACGCGACGGCCCGCCGTGGGCGGGCCGTGGGTGACGCGGGCTGGAGCCGGCGGGCTAGATGAGCCCGCGCGAGCGGCGGAGCAGCTCGACCGTCTTCTGGTACTCGATGTCCCAGGCGGCCGTGCCCTCCTGCAGGTGCTTCAGCCGGGCGCGCGCCTCGCGGTCGATCTCCTCGTCCACGTCGAGGTGCTTCTTGAAGATGTTGAAGACCTTCTTGCGGAGGACGTGGTCCTCGGAGAAGACCTCCTCCACGTTCCGGGAGATGAGCAGGAACTCGATCATCTGTCCGATGACGTACTCGATCCCCTCGTCGCCCATCTTGAAGCCGCGGACGTCCGCCATCTCGCGCTTCACCTGGTTGAACCGGGAGTGATCGTAGCCGCGGCGCTCCAGCGCCTCGCGCGTGGCGGCGTTCACCCGCTCCTCCGCGGCGAGGTACTCCTTCATGATCGCCGCCATGTCCATCTCGGCGTCGGCGATGCGCAGGGTCTCCACCTCCACGTCGCCGTCCTGCATGAGGGTCTGTACGACCTCGCGGGCGATCGTCGGGATGACCTTCGGGTAAAGCCGCATGGAGTGTGTCCTTGCCTCGACGCCGCGGTCCGCGCCGCGGGCCGGATGCCGGTGCGAAGACCGCGAAACAAAAGGTAAAGCCGTATAAACCCCGCCTGCCTTCATAGGCAAGAGAAAACAGCGGCTTCTGGCATGTTCCATGCCGCGGGACGGGCGCGCATCGGCCCCCGTGGGCCCGGCCCCGCGCGGGCCCGACGAGTTCACGTTACGTACGGCAGGCGGGCGATCGGCGCGCGCGCCGGCGCCGCGGCGGCGGCCGCCCTCGGGCGGAACGCCGCGCGGCGCCTCCCCGGAAACGGCGAGGGCGGCGCCCGGCGGCGCCGCCCCCTGGACCCGCGCCGGCGCGTGCGACGCTAGCTGGCGTAGATCTTCATCACCTCGGACAGCAGCTTCAGCGCCTCGGCCTTCGGGCGCTGGAACGCGTTGCGGCCCATGATCGAGCCGAACGCGCCGCCCTCCTTCAGGCCGCGGATCTCCTCGAGCACCGCGTCGGTGCCCTTCGCCTCGCCGCCCGAGAAGATCACGATGCGCTTGCCGTTGAACGCGCTCTGCACCACGTGGCGCACGCGCTCGGCCAGCGTCTTCGTGGGGATCTTCTGCTCCTCGTAGACCTTCTTGGCCGCGTCCAGCTCGACCAGGTCCTTGGGCGGCTTCACCTTGATGACGTGGGCGCCCATCTGCGCGGCGATCTGCGCGGCGTACGCGCTGATGTCCACCGCGGTCTCGCCGTCCTTGGAGACGCCGGAGCCGCGCGGGTAGCTCCACACCACCACCGCGAGGCCCATCGACTTCGCCTCCTGGGTGATCTCGCGGAGCTCCTCGAGCTGCGTGTTCCGCGCGTCGGAGGCCGGGTAGATGGTGAAGCCGACCGCGGAGCAGCCCAGCCGGACGGCCTCCTTCACGGAGGCGGTCACCGCCGAGCAGGGCGCGCCGCCCATCTTCGACAGCGAGTCGGAGTTGTTGAGCTTGAGGATGAGCGGGATCTGGCCCGCGAACTTCGCCGCGCCCGCCTCGATGAAGCCGAGCGGGGCCGCGTAGGCGTTGCAGCCCGCGTCGATGGCGAGCTGGAAGTGGTAGTCGGGATCGTAGCCGTCGGGGTTCTTCGCGAACGACCGCGCCGGCCCGTGCTCGAAGCCCTGGTCCACCGGCAGGATCACCATCTTGCCGGTGCCGCCCAGCTTGCCGTGCATGAGCATGCGGTGCAGGTTCGCCAGCGTCCCGGGGTTGTCCGATCCGTACCAGGACAGGATCTGCTTCACGCGCTCGGTCGTGTGCTCGGGCATCTCTCTCTCCAGCGATTTCGGTTGGCGGTGTCGGTGGCTCGGGGGCGGTGCCTGAATTTCGCCCGCAATCTACGGACCCGTGCCCGAACGAGGCAAGGGGAAAAGCCGGCGGCCGCCGGGCCGCGCCTCGCCCTCTCCTCGCGGGCTGCGCAGGTTCTCCTGGTCCACCCGAAAGGAAGGCAACCATGGCCCGTGGAGTGGGAGAGCGTCCGGAGCGGAGCCCCTCGGCGATCCTGTCGGAGGTCGAGTACCCGATCACGCGCGACGAGCTGGCGTCGGCGGCGGCCGAGGCCGGCGCGCCGGCGGACGCCATCAACTTCCTGCGGTCGCTGCCCGACCGGACGTACACGAGCCCGTCGGACGTGCTCCGGGAGTTCGGCGAGGGGAGCGCGCGCTTCGGGATGCACCGGACGGACGTGCGGCACCGGGAGGACCTGGGGAAGGAGGCGGTGGAGACGGGCGCCAATCCGACCCGGCATCCGTAGAACGGGGCTGCGCCCCGCCCCACGGACCCTGAGCCTGTCGAAGGGGCCGCGGGGCCCCACCCCGCTCCGCGGGGCCCGTGACCTCGCGCGCCCGCTGACGCGGTGATTCGGCACGCATGCACCTCACCGTCTCGAAGGCGTTCCTGACGAAGCTCGGCGCGGCCCGCGACGCGCTCTCGCATGCCATGCCGGGCACCACGCGAGAACGTCCTCGAGTCGGCGCTGGAACTGCTCCCCGCCGATCGCGCGCGGGCCGCCACGCCGCGGAGGAGCGTCCGCTCACGGACCGCAACCGTTCGCTCAGGCTCCGTGCCGGCGCGGGAAGCAGCGCGGGACGTACCCGCAGCCCTCGGCGCGGCAGCGGGCCTCGTCGCGACCGAGCTCGGCGGGGGACGGCTCGGCGCCCTTGCGGGCCTCGGCGGCGAGGCGCGGGGCCTCCTGCTCGAAGCGCTCCAGCTCCCTCGAGCTGGGGGTCACGTCCACGGTCCGGTGGTCGCCGCGCAGGAACTGCAGGCGGGCGCGGACGCGGGCGCCGGGGTGGGCGCGGGCGGCGGCGAGCACGTACGCGAGCAGCTGCAGCCGGTAGCGCTCCGCGGCGCCGGCCCTCGGCGTCGCGTACTTGTAGTCCACCACGGTGAGCCCGCCGCCGCGCCGCTCCTGCACCAGCGCGTCGAGCGCGCCGACGAGGTACACGGGCGGCGCGCCGTCGCCGGGGCCGAGGCGCAGCAGGAACGGGACCTCGCGCGAGAGCCGCCCCTCGCGCGCGGCGAGCGCCAGCTCGCGCCCGCCGGGCGACTCGGCGAACCGCGCCACCTCCAGCAGGATCCGGCGCACGCCGGGGCCGGCGGGGTCGTAGCCGCGGCGCGCGGCGGCGGCGGCGAGCTGGGCCCGGCGCTCGAGCGGCGGCGCGCCGAGATCGGTCTCGGCCAGCATGGCGTGCGCGAGCGTGCCGCGCGCGGTGGCGCGGCCGGGGTCGTCGCCGGGCGGCACGCCGGGGGCGCCGCGCGGCTCGGGGATCCCGAGCACGCGGCCGAGCAGGTGGCGGCGCGCGCAGCGAGCGTACTCCGCCAGCTCGGTGACGGCGGCGCGGAC
>NZ_BAZG01000268.1 GCF_000964525.1 Anaeromyxobacter sp. PSR-1 | reverse complement strand
CTCCGCGTCGAGCACCTTCACGCCGCCCAGCTCGGCCTCGAGCGCCTCGCGGGCGGCCAGCTCGCGCCCGAGCCGCTGGTGCGCGGCCTGCGAGAGCCGCCCGTAGACGGCGGTGCCGGTGACGCGCTCGAGGATGGCCGCGCGCACGTCCGCGTCGGCGCGCAGGAAGTTCGTGAACTCGAACTGCGGCAGGACCACCGCCCGCTTCAGCTCGTCGAAGGTGAAGCCGATGGCGGCCTCGTTCCGGGCCACCGCCTGCGTGATCTTCTCGGCGAGGACCTCGCCGGTGTCGAGGTCCTCGACCGTCATGGACTGGGCCTGGAACGCGCCCTCGACCCGGTCGCGCGCGCGGCGCACGCGCCAGCGCGCCAGGTACCGGCGCCCGTCCATGCCCTGGTACTCGACCTCGGCGGTCGCGCCCGCGGTGCCGCGCGACACGAGCGCGCGGACGTCGTTCATGTCGAGGGTCTCGCCCTCCTCCGACCAGCCCACCATGACGCGCTTGCCGGCGGCGCGGTCGCGCAGGCGCGGGGTCTTGCCGTAGAGCGCCAGGCAGAGCGCGTCGAGCAGGGTGGACTTGCCCGAGCCGGTGGGGCCGGCGATGGAGAAGATGCCGGCGCCGGCGATGGGCGCGCGGTCGAGCCGCAGCTCGAACTTGCCGTACAGGCTGGCGAGGTTCTCGCCGCGGATGGCCAGGATCCTCACCGCGCCCCCTCCTCGGACTCGACTTCCTGGAGCAGCGCGCGGAACGCCTCCAGCAGCGCGTCGGGCGGCGGGCCGCCGTAGTCGGCGTCGTACTTCCGGCGGAAGACCTCCTCGGGCACGAGCTCGCCGAGCGCGCGCCGCTCGCCGTCGCCGAGCGCGCGGCCGGTGCCGGCGAGCGTGGTGGCGATGCGCACCAGGCGCGCCTCCTTGCCCGCGAGGGCCTGGTCGAGCAGGGCGCGCAGCGCCGGCTCGGGCCGCTCCAGCCGCACCTTCACCTCGAGCAGCGGCCGCAGCGCGTCCGGCCCGTCGCCGCGCGCCGGCAGCGCCTCGAGCGCGGCGAGCACCTCCGGGAGCGGCGCGGGCGCCTCGGCGTCCGGCACCGACACGAGCTCCACGAAGCGCGGCACGCGCAGCACCCGCTGCGCGCGCACCGCCTCGCCCTCCAGGTCGGCCACCACCACGCCGTGGCGGTAGCCGCGCTCGCCGAACGAGAGCGGCAGCACCGAGCCCGAGTAGCGCACCGTCTCGCGCCCGCCCACCGCCTGCGCGAGGTGCAGGTGGCCGAGCGCGACGTAGGCGAGGTCGGCCGGGAACGCGTCGGCGGGCACCGCGGCCTGGTTGCCCACCGCGAGCCGCCGCTCGGAGAGGTCCGAGGTCTTGCCGCCCACCGCATAGAGGTGGCCGGTGGCGAGGAGCGCCTCGCCCGGCGCGCGCCGCGCCCGCGCCCCCTCCAGCGCCGCCGCGTAGAAGCGGCGCGTCGCCTCGGCCGCGTCGGCGTCGGCGGCGCCCGCGCCCAGATCGGCGGCGCGCAGGTACGGCACCGCCGCCACCCACGCGGCCCGCCGGCCCGACGCGTCCTCCAGCGGCACGAGCAGCCGCTCCAGCTCCGGCGCGCCCGCGCCGCCGCGCGGGACCCCGCCCACCACGTGCAGGCGCCCCATCTCACGCAGGAGCGGATCGACCGCGTCGAGGCGCGACGCGGAGTCGTGGTTCCCGCCCACCACCACGAGCTGCAGCCGCGGCAGGCGCCGCCACGCCTCGGCCAGGAACCGGTACCAGAGCGCCTGGGCGCCGGCGGGCGGGTTGGCGGCGTCGAACACGTCCCCGGCCACGACGACCGCGTCCACCGCCTCGGCCTGGGCGGTGTCGAGCAGCCACGCCACGAAGCGCTCGTGCTCGGGGCCGCGGTCCACGCCGTGGAGCGCGTGGCCGAGGTGCCAGTCGGCGGTGTGGAGGATGCGGAGGGCCACGGACGCCATGGAGGATACGCGCCGGTCGGACATGCGCGCGGCGGCCGGGCCTGACGCGAAAGACCGTGTCGGACGAGGTGCGCCGGGGGCGCCTTCCGCACGGCTCGTGCGGATCCGGGCGCGATTCCGCACCGGACGTGTGCACCGGACGGAGCGGAGGCCCGCGAGGACGTCACGCGCGCGCGGCCGCGGCGTTCCGTACTGGGTCGAGGGGGAGGAGGCGGTCCATGGGTGCACGAGCGCGGACGAGGTCCGAGCGCCTGCGGCGGCGGCTGCAGGCGGAGCGGGTGCACCTCGTGATCGAGTACGTGACGCTGACCGACGGGACCTGGGCCGCGCTCTGCGGCATGCCCGAGGCGATCGCGCTCGGCGCGACCTACGCCGAGGCGCGCCAGCGGCTCTGCGCGGAGCTCGGCGAGCGGATGGGCCGCGCGGCGCTCGAGGCCGCGACGGTGGTGGAGGACGTGCCCTTCGGCGCCGAGGAGCTGGGGATGGCGTACTGAAGGGCGGGCGTCACCCGGGGTGGATGGGCGCCTAGCCCTTCACCTCGGGCAGGCGCGCGCCGCGCCAGGCGAGCATCCCGCCCGCGAGCTGCGCGGCCTCGAAGCCGCCGCGCTCCAGCAGGCGCACCGCGGGCACGCTGCGGTGCCCGGACAGGCAGACCGCCACCACGGGCCGGGCCGGGTCGAGCTTCAGCGCGCCCAGGCGCGAGCGCAGCTCCCCGATCGGCACGTTCACCGCGCCGCGGATGCGCCCCTGCGAGAACTCGGCGGGGGTGCGGACGTCCACGAGCTGGGGCGCCGGGCGCCCGCGCAGCCGATCGTTCAGCTCGACCGCAGAGAGCTCGGGTACGCTGCCGAACGGAAACCACCAGGGGAGCTTCATGGCGCGTGAGAGCCGTGGGCCGCCGCGAGGATTCGGGCCGCCCGGCGGCGCGGACGTGCGGGGCGCCGGGAATCCCGCCGGCCAGGGCGGCGTTGGCCGGGGCGTGGACGCGCGCGCGACCCCCCGCCCGGCGCGGCGCCGGCGCCGGTCCCCCCGGCGGCCGCGCCCCACGCTCCCCGCGCTCGCGCGCGCCTCGGCCTGGCTCGGCCTGACCGGCTTCGGCGGCGGCCTCTCGGTGCTCGGGACCATGCACGACCTGCTGGTCGAGCGGCGGCGCTGGCTCACCGAGCGCGAGTTCACCGTCACCGCCACCGTCTCGCAGATGCTGCCGGGCGGCGCGGCCGCGAACGCGCTCGCGTACACCGGCCTGCGCTTCCACGGGCCCGCCGGCGCGGTGGCCGCGTACGCCGCGTTCATCGCGCCGGGCGCGATCGTGGTCACCGCGCTCGCGGCGCTCTACGTGCGGCTCGGCGTGACGCCCACCGCGGCGCCGCTCCTCGCCGGCCTGAACGCCGCGGTCGTCGGCATCGTGGCCTCGATCACGCTCCAGATGCTCCGCGCCGGGGTCCAGCGCCCGTGGCAGATGGGCGTGGCGGCGGCGACGCTCCTGTTCTCGCTCGGCGCGGCCGCGTCGGCCGGCGAGATGGCGGCGCTCGGGATCGGCGCCGGGCTGGTGCTCGACCTGGGCGTGAAGCGGATGCGGCTCCTGCGGTTCCAGCGGCGGGCGCGGCGGCCGTCGCCGCCGGTGGCGCTGCCGGATGAGGGGACGCCGCTGCCGCCGCCGGAGCGCGACGCCGACCCGCCGGGCGCTCCCGCCGATCCCGCCGGGCCGCCGCGCCTGCCCGCGCTCGCGCTCCTCTCCGCGCCCGCGCTCGGCGCGCTCGGCGCGATGGCGCTCCTGTTCCTGCGCGCCGGCCTCGGCGCCTACGGCGGCGGCTTCGCCATCATCCCGCACCTGCAGGCCTCGGTGCTCGCCGAGCACTGGATCGGTCCGCGGCAGTTCGCCGACGCGGTCGCGATCGGCAAGCTCACGCCCGGCCCGGTGCTGCTGATGGCGACGTTCATCGGCTACCTGGTCCACGGGGTCGCCGGCGCGGCGGTCGCCACGGCGGCGGTGTTCGCCGGCCCGCTCGCGCTCGTGCTCGCGGTCGGCGCGTGGCTGGCGCGCGTGCGGTCGCGGCGGCCGATCCGGGCGGCGCTCCGCGGGCTCACGCCGGCGGTGGTGGGGCTCATGGCGGCGGCGGCGCTCGCGCTGGGGCGCTCGCTGGAGGGGCGCGTCGAGCTCGCCATCGCGGCGGCGTCGCTGCTCACGCTGGCGCGGTTCCGGGTGAACCCGGTGCTGGTCATGGCGCTCGGCGGCGGGGTGCGGCTGGCGCTGTCACTCGCGGGGCTGTAGCCGCCGCGCGCGACGACGTGCCA
>NZ_BAZG01000269.1 GCF_000964525.1 Anaeromyxobacter sp. PSR-1 | reverse complement strand
CCAGAGCGCGCGCACGCTGCGCTGGTCGCACCCCGAGCCGTACCCGGAGCTGCTCCCCGCCCGCGCCCGGGCGTTCGGCGTGGATCCCGCGCTCGTGCTGGCGGTGATGCGGCGCGAGTCGAGCTTCCGCCGCGCGGTGCGGAGCGGCGCCGGGGCCGAGGGGCTGCTGCAGCTCCGGCCCGTCACCGCCGAGCGGCTGGCGGCGCTGCTGGGCGTGCCCGGCGGCGTCGGCGACCGGCTCGACCGGCCCGAGGTGAACGTGGCGCTCGGGGCGCACTACCTCGGCCTGCTCGGCGCCCGCTTCACGGACCCGGCGGTGGTGCTCGCGGCCTACAACGCCGGCCCGGGGCCGGCGTCGGAGTGGGCCCGGGCGCGCGCCGGCATGCCGCTCGACGCGTGGGTCGAGTGCATCCCGTACCGCGAGACGCGCCAGTACGTGAAGGTCGTGCTGTCCGACTGGGACGTGTACCGCCGGCTGTCCGGCGGCGCCCCCGCGCCCATCGACCCGGCGCGGGCGGTGGCGGCGCCGGCGCCCGGCGTCGGGTTCTAGCGGGCTCGCCTAGCCGGCCGCCTTCAGCGCGGCGGCGATGGTCTCGCCCATGCGCCCGAGCACCGACGGCGTGACGCCCGGGATGGCCGCGAGCGCCTCGCGCGTGGCCGGGCGCCGCCGGGCGATCTCCAGCATGGCGGGCTCGCCGAGCACCTTGAACGGCGGCCGGTCCGAGGCGCGGGCGCGGTCCTCGCGGGCGATCCAGAGCGCGCGCAGCACCGCCTTGCCGGGCGCGTCGAGCTCGCGGGCCCCCTTGATGCGCCGCCAGCCCTCCGGGTCGAACACGCGCTCGCGCGCCACGACCGAGGCGATGCGCTGCGACTCCTTCCACGCCTCCTCGAGCGCGCCGCGCGCGGCCAGCTCGCCGGTGAGGAGGTCGAACAGCGGCAGCAGGAAGTGCGTGTCCAGCGCGGCGTAGGCGAGCTGGTCCGGGGTGAGCGGCCGCCGGCCCCAGTCGGACCGCTGGAACGCCTTCGAGAGCCGCACGCCGAAGTGCGACTCCACCAGCGCCGACAGGCCGAGGCCGGGCCGTCCCAGCCGCCGCGCCGCCACCATGGTGTCGAACAGCCGGGGGATGCGCCAGCCGTACTCGCGGTGCAGGCAGCGGACGTCGTAGTCGGCGCCGTGCAGCACCACCTCGCGCCCGTCGCACAGGATCTCCCCGAGCGGGCGGACGTCCACCGAGATGGGGTCCACCACGAAGTCCTGCGCCCGGGTGGAGAGCTGCAGCAGGCACACCCGCTCGCGGTAGACGTGGAAGCTGTTGGACTCGGTGTCGAGCGCGAGCACCCGCTCGCCCGCCAGCGCGTCGAGCAGCCGGGAGAGCGCGTCGGGATCGGAGACGAAGACGGGGCTGGGGCGTGGGGCGGCGGACATCGGACGCGGCATTCTAGAGGAGCGCGGCCCGCGCGGCTCGCGATTCGCCCCGAAATCCTCAGCCGGCGGCGGCCGCCAGCGCCACGGCCACCTCCCCGGCGACGGCGGCGTTCCGCTCCAGGAGCGCCAGGTTGGCGGCGCGCGCGCGCCCGCGGGTGGCCCGGGAGACCGCCTCCAGCAGGAACGGGGTCACCGCCTTGCCGCGGATCCCCCGCGCGCGCGCGTCCTCGAGCGCCGCGGCGATGGCCGCCTCCACCACCTCGCGCGCCACCGCCTCGGGCGGCGGGACCGCGAGCAGCACGCCCTCGCGCCGGCGCAGCGCGTCCCAGTGCAGCCGCAGCACCCGCGCCGCCGCGGCGGCGTCCTCCACGCGGTGCTCGAGCGCGATGCCGCTCCCGTCCGAGTAGAACGCCGGCAGCTCCGAGGTGCGCCAGCCCAGCACCGGCACGCCCAGCGTCTCGAGCGCCTCGGCGGTGGCGGCCAGGTCGAGGATGGCCTTCGGCCCGGCGGAGACCACGCACACCGGCGCCCGCGCCAGCTCGGCGAGATCCGCCGAGACGTCCGCGGCGCCGGCGGCGGGCTCCCCGGGCGCGAGCCGGTGCACTCCGCCGATGCCGCCGGTCGCGAAGACGCGGATCCCCGCGAGTGCGGCCACCGCGGCGGTCGCGGCCACGGTGGTGCCCGCGTCCCGCCCGGCGGCGCAGAGCGCGGCGAGGTCGCGCGGCGACGCCTTGGCCGGCCGCCGCGCCGGATCCGCGAGGCGCTCCAGCGCGGCGTCCTCGGCGCCGACCACGACCTCGCCCGCGACCACCGCCACGGCGGCCGGCACCGCGCCGGCGGCCCGCACCGCGGCGGCGCAGCGGCGGGCCGCCTCCAGGTTGTGCGGGGGCGGGAGGCCCTGGGCCACCACGCTCGTCTCCAGCGCCACCACCGGACCGCCGGCGGCGAGCGCCGCGCGGACCTCCTCGGCCAGCCTCAGGGGAGGGTTCACCGCCACAGTCTAGCGCCGCGGAAGGGGGCCGGGCGCGTGCTATATACCCCCCGCCCCGCCCCGCCCGGCCGGGCCCCGGTCTCGAGAGGCACCCATGCTGGCGCGCGCCCGCGGCTTCGTCGTCCTCGTCTACTGCGCCATCTCGATGGCGTTCTTCTTCTTCGTCAGCCTGCCGGTGATGCTCCTCACCGGCTCGGGGGACCTGCCCATCTGGTTCGCGCGGTTCGCCTGGTCGCCCTCGTGCCTGTGGCTCACCGGCTCCCGCGTGCACCTCGAGCCGCTCCCGCCGCTGCCCGACGGGCCGCTCATCTTCGCGTCCAACCACGAGAGCGCGCTCGACATCTGGGTGCTGTTCAAGGTCCTCCCGCGCAGCGTGCGGTTCATCGCCAAGGCCGAGCTGTTCCGCCTCCCGGTGTTCGGCGCGTACATGCGGCTCGGCGGCCACGTGCCGGTGGACCGCCGCAACCACGGGCAGGCGGTGCAGTCGCTCCGCCAGGCCGGCGAGGTGGTGCGCGCCGGGACCTCGCTCATCGTCTTCCCCGAGGGCACGCGCTCGCTGGACTGCCGCGTCCACCCGTTCAAGAAGGGGCCGTTCGTGGTCGCGATGGAGGCCGGCGTGCCGGTGGTGCCGGTGGCCATCTCCGGCAGCGGCAAGGTGACGCCGAAGCGCATCATCGCCATCTGGCCCGGGCCGATCCGCGTCGCGGTGGGCGAGCCGGTCAGCCCCGCCGACTTCCCCGACCGGACCGCGCTGCTCACCGAGGTGCGCCGGCGCGTGATCGCGCTGCACCGGCGGATCGGCGGCGCCGGCGGCGACGAGGCCACGGCGGTCGCCACGGTGGGGATGGAGGGCGTGTGAGACACGGCGGACGCGGGCCTACCCGCTTGTCGGGCCGCGGCGGCGGGCGGTAGGCTCGCCCGCCATGAAGGAGACGCTCCGCCCCGACCCGGTCGCCGCCGCGCAGCGCGTGACGCACCTCGCGCGCGACCTGGCCCAGGACGTCGCCGACGGCTACCGCAAGTCCACGCGCGGCTTCCGGCTGCGCGCCGCGGTGGTCGCCTCGTGGGCGCTCCTCTCGCTCGGCACGGTGTGGGTGGCGTGCCCGTCCTCCGGCCCGCGCAACGCGCTCGGCGCCGAGGTGCGGATGAGCGACGAGGTCATCGGCACGCAGATCATGGTGTGGAACGCGTCGGACCGGATCTGGACCGACGTGGTGCTCACGCTGGAGGGCGGCTGGAGCTTCCGCACGCCCACCGTGCGCGACGGGCAGAAGCTGGTCGTCGCCACCAGCCGCTTCGAGAAGGACGGCGCGCCCGCCCCGGCGCACCTGAAGCCGCGCTCGCTCCGGGTGGAGTGCAGCGAGGGCAAGCTGGACGCGCCGCTGGCGCAGAGGTGACGCGCGTGCCCACGCCCCGCGTCCTGCTCGTCGACGACGACGCCGCCATCTGCGAGTTCCTCGCCACGCTGCTCGAGCTGGAGGGGCTCCTGCCCCGCATCGCGCCGGGCGCGCAGGAGGCGCTCGGCGCGCTGGCGGACGCGGACGCGGTGCTCCTCGACGTGGCCATGCCGGGCGTGGACGGGCTCGAGCTGTGCCGGCGCATGCGCGCGGCCGGGTTCGGCGGGCCGATCCTGGTCGTCTCGGCGCGGCCCGGCCCGGACCTGCCGCGCAAGGCGGTCGAGGCGGGCGCGAGCGGCTTCGTCCGCAAGCCGTTCGACAACGCCGAGCTGATCGGCTGCCTGCGCGGCCTGCTCGCCGCCGCCTGAGCCGTCCGGACCGCGGGTCACGCCTCGCCGCCGGGCCGCCCGGCGG
>NZ_BAZG01000270.1 GCF_000964525.1 Anaeromyxobacter sp. PSR-1 | reverse complement strand
AGCCCTCCGGCACGCGCTCCAGCCGCGGCGGGCCGGCCGGGGGATCCGGCCGGGTCCGCGGGGGAGGCGTCTCGCCGGGGGCTTCGGGGGTGCGTCGCTCACCGGGCGCTACAGTACCACCGTCTCCCGGTACTCGCCGTAGACCTCGCGCAGCGCGTCGGAGATCTCTCCGAGGGTGCACTCGGCCTTCACGGCGGCGAGGATGAGCGGCATGAGGTTCTCGGTCCCGCGGGCGCCGGCGCGCACCGCGTCGAGCGCCGCGCGCGCGGCCGAGGCGCTGCGGGACGCGCGGAGCGCCTTCAGCCGCTCGACCTGCTGCGCCTCCAGCGCCGGATCGACCTTCATCACCGGGACCGGCGGGTCGTCCGACTTGAACGCGTTCACGCCCACGACCACCTGCTCCTTCGCCTCCACCTGGCGCTGCCAGGCGTAGGCGGCCTCCTGGATCTCGCGCTGCACGTACCCCTTCGAGATGGCGTGGACCATCCCGCCCAGCTCGTCGATCTTCTGGATGTACGCCTGGGCGCGGCCCTCGATCTCGTCGGTCATGGCCTCGATGGCCCAGCTGCCGCCGAGCGGGTCGATGACGTCGGCCACGCCCGACTCGTTCGCGAGGATCTGCTGCGTGCGGAGCGCGATGCGCACCGAGTCCTCGGTGGGCAGCCCGAGCGCCTCGTCGCGCGAGTTGGTGTGCAGCGACTGCGTGCCGCCCAGCACCGCCGCCAGCGCCTGGATGGTGACGCGCACGATGTTGTTGTCGGGCTGCTGCGCGGTGAGCATGGAGCCGGCGGTCTGGGTGTGGAACCGCAGCATCATCGAGCGCGGGTCCTTCGCCTTGAACCGCTCCTTCATGATGCGCGCCCAGAGCCGGCGGGCGGCGCGGAACTTCGCCACCTCCTCCAGCAGGTCGTTGTGCGCGTTGAAGAAGAAGGAGAGCCGCCCCGCGAACGCGTCCACGTCGAGGCCCGCCTTCACCGCCGCGTCCACGTACTGGATGCCGTCGGCGAGCGTGAAGGCCACCTCCTGCACCGCGGTCGAGCCGGCCTCGCGGATGTGGTAGCCGGAGATGGAGATGGGGTTCCAGCGCGGCATCACCTTCGCGGTGTAGGCGAAGATGTCGGTGATGATCCGGAGCGACGGCTCCGGCGGGTAGATGTACGTCCCGCGCGCCGCGTACTCCTTCAGGATGTCGTTCTGGATGGTGCCCTGCAGCACCGCCGGCGCGGCCCCCTGCTTCTCGCCCACCGCCTGGTACATCGCGAGCAGCATCCCGGCGGTCGCGTTGATGGTCATCGAGGTGGAGACCTCGCCGAGCGGGATCCGGTCGAACAGCACCTCCATGTCGCGGATCGAGTCGATGGCCACGCCCACCTTGCCCACCTCGCCGCGCGCGCGGGGGTGGTCGGAGTCGCGGCCCATCTGCGTGGGCAGGTCGAACGCCACCGAGAGGCCGGTCTGGCCGGACTCGAGCAGGTAGCGGTAGCGCTTGTTCGACTCCTCGGCGGTGCCGAACCCGGCGTACTGCCGCATGGTCCAGAAGCGGGCGCGGTACATGGTCGGCTGCACGCCGCGCGTGAACGGGTACTCGCCGGGCAGGCCCAGCCGCTCCTCGAGGCCGGGGCGCACGTCGGCGGCGCCGTACACCGGCTCCTCGCGGATGCCGCTGCTCGTCTCGAAGCGCGGGCGCCGCTCGGGCCCCTTCTTCACCGCCTTCGCGTACGTCCCCTCGAGCCACCGCTGCTTCTTCTCGTCCGCCATGTATTCACCGTGGGTGGAGCACGGCGCGCCCGTCACGGGGGGCGCCGGTTGGGAGTGGGAGGCGCGGCGCCGCTACTCCACCGCGCAGAGCAACGCGCTGCCCTCGACCGCCTGGCCCTCGACGACCCGAACCTCGACCACCTTGCCGTCCTTCGGGCTCCTCATCTCGTTCTCCATCTTCATCGCCTCGACGACCACCAGCGGCTGGCCGGCCCGCACCGCGTCCCCCGGCGCCACCAGCACCTTCACCACCCGCCCCGGCATCGGCGCGGTCACCGCCCGCCGGCCCTCCACGCTGGCGCGCGGCGAGGCCCGGCGCATGCGCAGCTTCCGCTCGTCGAGGAGCTCGAGCGGGAACACCGAGCCGTCCACCTGCACGTGCACCTTCGCGCCGCGCTCGTCGAGCATGGCCGAGTAGCTGCGCGTGTCCACCAGCAGCGACAGCGTCCCGTAGTCGTGCGGGTACGCGTCCACCCGGTGCACCTCGTCGCCGATGCGCACCTCGTACTGCCCGGTGGCGAGCCGGGTCACCCCGACCGCCACCTCGCGCTTCCCGCCGTCGAGCAGCGCCACGTAGGTCTTCATCGGCCGCCCCCGCGCAGCGCCCGCAGGCGGCCGGCGCGCGCCCAGCCGGAGCGCGCCGCCCCCTGCCCGGCCCGGGCCGCGTGCGCCTCGGCCGCGTCCCGCTCGCGCTTGAACGCGGCGACCGCCGCCGCGATGAGCGCCACCCGCTCCAGCGAGGGATCCGGCGGCCGGACGAGCGCCTTCGCGTGCCGGGCGCAGAAGCCGGTGTCGTAGTCGCCGGACCGGAACTCGGGGTGATCGAGCGCGGCCGCCAGCCAGCCCAGGTTCGTGCCGATGCCGTGCACCACGTACTCGCCCAGCGCGCGGATGAGCCGGTCGATGGCCTGCGGGCGGGTGGGCGCCCAGGCGACCAGCTTCGAGATCATCGGGTCGTACCACTGCGGCACCACCCAGCCCGCGTACACGCCGGAGTCGTCGCGGATCCCGGGGCCGCCCGGCACGCGCAGGTAGGTGATCTTGCCCGGCTGCGGGAGGAACCCGCGGGCCGGGTCCTCGGCGTAGACGCGCGCCTCGATGGCGTGGCCGCGCCGCTGCACCTGCTCCTGGGCCAGGATCCGCTCGCCCCGCGCCACCTCGAGCTGCATGCGCACCAGGTCGAGCCCGGTGACCATCTCGGTGACCGGGTGCTCCACCTGGAGCCGGGTGTTCATCTCGAGGAAGTAGAAGTTGCGGTGCGCGTCCACCAGCAGCTCGACCGTGCCGGCGCCCACGTAGCCCACCGCGCGGGCGGCGCGGACGGCCACCTCGCCCATGGCCTCGCGCAGCCGGTCGTCGAGCACCGCGCTCGGCGTCTCCTCGATGACCTTCTGCTGGCGCCGCTGCACCGAGCACTCGCGCTCGCCCAGCCACACGCAGTTGCCGTGCTGGTCCGCGAAGACCTGGATCTCGACGTGGCGCGGCTTCTCGAGGAACTTCTCGAGGTAGAGCCGATCGTCGCCGAACGCGGCCGTCGCCTCGCGCCGCGCCGACTGCCACAGCGCGGCGAAGTCCTCGGCGCGGTCGCACCTCTTCATGCCCTTGCCGCCGCCGCCCGCGGCCGCCTTGATCATCACCGGGAAGCCGATCCGCTCCGCGAACGCGCGCGCCTCGGCCTCCTCGGCGAACGGCTCCTCCGAGCCGGGCACCACCGGCACGCCGGCGGCGGCCATGTTGCGCCGGGCGGTGGTCTTCACGCCCATGGCGTCCATCGCCGCGGCGGGCGGGCCGACGAGCGCGATGCCGGCCCGGTCGAGCGCGCGGGCCAGCTCGGCGTTCTCGGAGAGGAACCCGTAGCCGGGGTGCACCGCGTCGGCGCCGGTGCGCCGGCAGGCGTCCAGGATCCGCTCGATGGAGAGGTAGCTCTCGCGCGCCGGCGCGGGGCCGATGAACACCGCCTCGTCGGCCTTGCGGACGTGGAGCGCGCCACGATCCGCCTCGGAGTAGACCGCCACCGTGGGGATCCGCATCTCGCGGCAGGTGCGCATCACGCGCACCGCGATCTCGCCGCGGTTCGCGACCAGCACCTTCTCGATGGGTCTCGTCGGGCTCATGCGCGGAACCGTCGGGGCGGACCGCGGCGGGGCCCCCGGCCGCCCCGGGGTCCGCCACGATAGCCGCCCGGACCTGCGCGGTAAAGCGCGGGGCCGCCGCCGGGCGGGCGCGGCGAGGCCGTCCCGCGCCGCCGGGCGGGGCACCGGCGGCGCTGCCCCGATCGGCCTGTGCCGGGGGGTTCCGCGGCGAGTAAACCGCCCCCAGGATCCCCGTCATGGCCCCGCACGACGCGCCCGGTCACGAGGCCGGCCAGGCTGCCCCGGCGCCGGGCCGGGTGGACGTGCTGGGCGCCCTCGACCGGCTGCT
>NZ_BAZG01000271.1 GCF_000964525.1 Anaeromyxobacter sp. PSR-1 | reverse complement strand
GGAGCCCGCCCGAACGGCCGCCACCCGGGGCCGGTTGCGCAGCACCACCGGCACCTCGCCCCACTCGGCCGGCTCGGGCTGCCGCGCGAACACCGCCACCCGGCCGCCGAGCGCCGCGCCCACCTCGGCGCGCAGCGCCGGGACGCGCTCCTCCGGCATGTAGCCGGAGACCACGAACGCGAAGCGCGTGCCGCCGCAGCGGGCCACCGCCTCGCGCCGCTCCACGGCCCACGCGGCCGCCTGCCGCGCCGCGGCCAGCGCCGGGCGGAGCTCCGCCGCGCGCGCCGCCAGCGCCTCGGCGTTGCGGGCCAGCTCCCCCGGGATGGCGCGCCGGCGCGCCGCGAGCAGCGGCAGGAGCGCGGCGATGGGCTTGCCGGCGTAGTCGGCGGGGAGCGCCGTCTCCTCGACCCCGCGCGCCGCGAGCAGCTCGGCCACGGCGGCCGATCGCTCGCGCGGCACGAGCAGCAGCACGCCCGTCCACTCCGCGTCCACGTCCCTCGACCGCACCTCGCAGGCGCCGTCGCAGGCGCGGCGCACCTCCGCCTCGAGGAGCGCCAGCACCGCCGGGTCGCGGCGGAGCAGCACGCCGTGCAGCTCCGGGGCGGGCCCCAGCGCCGGCCCCTGATCCAGCGGGGCCACCGCGAGCAGCAGGCGCGCGAACCGGTCGGTGGCGTCGCGCTCGCGCGCGAGCGCGTCGCGGCGCCGCTCCAGCCCGGCCACGTCCTGCTCGAGCGCCGCGAGCCGGGCGTCGAGCGCGTCGCTGCCGGGCGGCGGCAGCGCCGGGAGCGGCGGCGGGGCGCGCGCGCCCACCGGGCGCGGCGGGACCGGCGGGAGGCGCGCGTCCAGCGCCTCGATCCGGCGGAGCGCCCGGCCGCCCGCGCCGCCTCCTCCGGCGCGGGCTCCTCCGGCGGCGCCAGCGGGCGGGTGCCGGCCTCCCGCGCGCGGAGCTCGACCACCGCCTGCGCCTGCAGCACGCCCAGCGCGGCGGGCAGGGCGTCGCGCGGCCCGACCAGCTCCACCCGCGTCATCGGCAGGATCACGGGGCCTCCGGGTCAGTCGCCGCCGCCGCGGGCGCGGACGGTGAGGACCGGGACCGGCGAGAGGCGCAGCACGCGCTCGGCCACGCTGCCCAGGAGCGCGTGGGCCACGCCGCGCCGCCCCTGCGTGCCCATCACCACCAGGTCCGCGCGCGCCTCCGGCACGGTGGCGAGGATCTCCTGCCACGGCGTGCCCAGCTTCAGCACGCCCTTCACCCCGGGGCACTCGCGCTCGAGATCGCGCAGCGTCGCGTCGAGCCGCGCCTGCGCGTCCGCCACGAGCGGCGTGGCGAAGTCGTACGGGATCGGTCCCTCGTCGCGGTAGCCGGGGACCTCGCAGACGTGCACCACCGTGAGCGCGGCGCCCGCCTCGCGCGCGAGCGCCGCGGCGAGCGCGAGCGCGCGGCGGGAGGCCTCGCTGAAGTCGGTCGCGGCCAGGATGCGCGCGAAGGTCGCCATGGGCTCCCTCCCTGCCGAGCGGACCACCGCCACCTCGCCGGGACGATCGTCCCACCGGCGCGGAGCCCCTGCAATGGCGGAGCGGCGCGGGCACGCGGGGCGCGGCAAACGATCGCGGCACGGGCCCCGGGACCGCTGCCCGGGGGGAGGACGCTCGGGCGGAGCGTGCGGATCGCTCGGCCCCTCTCCACCTTGTTCGCCGACGCATGGAAACCAAGGGAGAGCGATCGATGATGCGATGGAATCGTTGGGGTATGGCCGCAGGCCTCGCGGCGGCGCTCGCGTTCGCCGGCCAGGCGGTGGCGCAGGGCGCAGGCGGATCGGGCGGGAACACGGGGAGCGGCCAGTCGGGCAGCTCCTCCGGCGCCGGCAGCACCGGCAGCGACGCCGGGAGCAGCGGCAGCATGGGCTCCGGCAGCAGCGCCGGCAGCAGCGGCAGCATGGGCTCCGGCAGCAGCAGCGCCGGCAGCGCCACGCGCGGCAGCGACACCGGCAGCGCTGCGACCGGCAGCACCGGCTCGAGCGCCTCGGCGCAGGGCTCGGCGAAGGTCTCCAAGGACCTGGACGAAGGGCTGCAGAAGCTCCACGCGGCCAACCTGTCCGAGGTCCAGATGGGCGAGATGGGCGTGCAGCACGCCCAGAACGAGCAGGTGAAGCAGTTCGCGCAGCGCATGGTGGACGACCACCGCAAGGCCGACGAGCAGCTCACCCAGACGTCGCAGCAGATGGGCATCGACCTGAACGGCAGCGCGTTCCAGAAGGAGCAGACCAAGGCCCAGAAGCGCCTGGACAAGCTCACGTCCAAGACCGGCGCCGCGTTCGACAAGGCCTACATGGCCGACATGCTCGAGGACCACCGGAAGGACACCCGCGAGGTCGGCGCGCTCGCGAAGAAGGCGCGGCAGGGACAGCACCAGGAGCTCGCCTCCTTCCTCGAGCAGACGCACAGCACGCTCCAGGGGCACCTCAAGGAAGCGCAGCAGACCCAGAAGGCGCTGGGCGCGAGCCGCCAGGCGCGGAAGCCGCACGGGAGCTCGATGGGCACCGGCTCGAGCGGCAGCAGCACGACCGGCAGCGGCTCCGGCTCGTCCGGCACGACCGACACCGGCTCCGGCGGCGCCGCGGGCTCGGGCTCCGGCACGGGCGGCGGCGGCACGCACTGAGGCTGGCGTCCCGTGCGAACGGGCCGGGGGCTGCGCGCTCCCGGCCCGTCGTGCTATCCGCGCACCAGGCGGCGGGGCACGCGCACGTCGAACGTCGAGGTGCCGCGCCGCACCTTGAGCAGCACCGAGGTGCCCTCCGGCCCGCGGATCGCGTCGATGGCGCCGGCCATGCCCAGCTCGGCCACCCGGCGCCCATCCACCTCCAGCACCAGGTCGCCGCGCCCCAGCCCCACCTCGGCCGCGCCGCCGCCCGCGATGACCTGCGCCACCGCGAGCCCGTCGCCCGAGGGCGCCAGCACGGCGCCGATGCCGGCCAGGTCCACCCGCGGCTCCTCGCCGTCGGCGGTGGGCCGGAGCCTCACCTCGACCGGTCCGGCGGTGCCACCCGGCTCGACCTGCACGCCGCCCAGCACGCGCGCGTGGTGGCCGGCCGCGGCCACGAAGATCGACGAGCGCGCCGGCAGGCCCGCGAGCGCGAACGTCCCGTCCGCCGCGCTCACCGCCTCCGAGAGCACCGGGAACGTGGACGCCGCCGCGCTGGGCAGCGCGCCCTCGACCGACAGCCGCGCCCCCGCGATGGCGGCCCCGGTGACGTCGTCGCGCACCACGCCGGTGAGGCGGCCGCCGGACTCGAGCGCCGCGTCCATCACCGCCTCGCCGCCGTCGCCGGGGATCTCCACCGCCCGCTCGCCGGACGGCGCGTAGCCGGGCGCGGTGATCACCACCGTCGCCGGCCCCGGGGCGAGGTCGTCGAGCGCGTAGCAGCCCGACGGGTCGATGACCGACCGCGTGCGCTGCGGCACCAGGCGCAACGGGCCGCGGCGCTCCAGCACCAGCACGGTGAACGGCGCCACCGGCGAGCCCGCCGCCGCGGACCGCACGCAGCCGCGCAGGCGGCCGCCGGCGGCCAGCTCGAGGAGGAGGTCCTTCGCGCCCGGCGCCACCCGGCGGAGCGCCGCCGGGGCGCGCCCCTCGGCCCGCGCCCGCACGCGGTAGGCGCCGGGGTCGAGCGGCGGCAGCTCGAAGCGACCGTCGGCCCCGGTGACGGCCTGGGCCGTGGGCGCGTCGTCCAGCCCGAGCACGCGCTCCGGCGACGCGGTCACCAGGGCGCCCGCGATGGGCCCCGCGCCCCTCGCGACCACGCGCCCCGACACCGGGGCGCGCTCGCCCAGCGGCCGGTGCGCGGGGCCGAGCTCCACGGTGACGCGCCCGTTGACGCGCTCCAGCGGGCCGATGTCGGCGCGCCCGGGGAGATACCCGTCCTTGCGCACCTCGAGCACCGCGCCCTCCGGCGCCGCGAACCGGAACACGCCCCGCGCGTCGCTCGTGAAGCGGTCGGGGATCGGCACCAGCGCCGCCTCTCCCGCCGCGCCGAGCAGCCGGACGCTCGCGCCCGCCACCGGCGCGCCGTCCCGGTCCACGACGTGGCCCTCGAGCTCCGCCGCCGGCGCGAGGTGGATCTCGATGCCGCGCACGTGGCGGCCCGCCGCGGCGTCGAGCTGGACGGGGCTGTGCCCCCAC
>NZ_BAZG01000272.1 GCF_000964525.1 Anaeromyxobacter sp. PSR-1 | reverse complement strand
CCGCAGGCCTCGGCGAAGGCCGCGGCGAGCGCGGCGGACTGCGCCTCCGGGCGCCGCGCGAGGGCTTCCGCCAGGGCGGCGGCGACGGTGCGGCGGCGGCCACGCATGGCGGCGACGTTAGGGGGATGCTTGGGCGCCGTCAAGCCGTGGTGCGACACCGGGCCGCGCCGTGCTCCGGCGGGGACCCCCTGTGCTAACCTCTCGTCGTTCTCGGGGGATTGCCGTGGCGCAAGGAGAGATGGCAGCGGGGGACCTGGGGGCGGCGGCCGGGACGGCGCCGCACCCGAACCGGGCCCCTGCGCGCAGCGCCGCCGGCGACGAGCGCGGCCGACTGAACCTGTCGTGGCTCGTCCAGCTTCACTGGTGGGCGATCCTCGGCCAGGCCACCATCGTGGTGGGCGCGCAGTCCTGGACCCACATCGGCCTGCCCATGGGCACGCTGGTGGCGGTGATGGTCCTGGAGGTCATCGCGAACATCGTGCTGGGCGCCTGGGCGCGCCGCGCGCAGGTGACCGACCGCGACATCGCGCTGGTGATGCTGATCGACGCGGCGGTCCTGACCGTCCTGCTCGACCTGACCGGGGGCGCGTCCAACCCGTTCTCGACGCTCTACCTCGTCAACGTGGCGCTCGCCGCGGTGCTGCTGCCGGCCGCCTGGTCCTGGCTGCTCATGGCGGCGAGCCTGGCGGGCTTCGCGTCGCTGTTCGTGCACGAGCACTTCGCCGGCGTGAGCCACCACATCCGCACCCACATGGACCACGCGCAGACCATGGCCGCGCACCTGCGCGGCATGTGGGTCGCGTTCGCGCTGGCCGCGGTGTTCGTGGTGTTCTTCGTCCAGCGGGTCACGCGCGCGCTCGCCGCGCGGGAGGGTGAGCTCCAGGCCGCGCGCTTCCAGGCGCAGCGGCGCGAGAAGCTCGCCTCGCTGGCCACGCTCGCCGCGGGTGCGGCGCACGAGCTCTCCACCCCGCTCTCCACCATCGCGGTGGTCGCGAAGGAGCTGCAGCGCGCCATCCCGGCCGACGCCTCCAGCGAGCTCCACGACGACCTGCAGCTCGTGCGCGACCAGGTGGCGCGGTGCCGCGAGATCCTCGACCGGATGGCGGCGCACGCGGGCGAGAACGTGGGGGAGCCGTTCGCGCAGATGCGCGCGCGCGACTGGGTGGACGCCGCGCTGGACGGGTTCCGCTGGCCGCAGCGCGTGGACGTGCGGATCGACCCGAGCGCCGAGGCCGCCTCGCTGGTGGGCCCTCAGCGCGGGCTCGCCGAGGCGCTGCGCGGCCTGCTCAAGAACGCGGTCCAGGCGTCGCCGCCCGACGCTAGCGTCACGCTCCTCGTCACCGCGCCGCCCGGCCGCATCCAGGTCACGGTGCGCGACCGGGGCCGCGGCATGACGCCCGACGTGCTGTCGCGCGTGGGCGAGCCGTTCTTCACCACGAAGGTCCCCGGGGAGGGGATGGGGCTGGGCCTCTTCCTCACCCGGGCGCTCGCCGAGCAGCTCGGCGGCGAGTTCAACATCACCTCCACCCCGGGGGACGGGACGGAGGCGCGTATCGAGCTGCCGGTGTCGACGGCCGGCGAGAGGAGCAGCCCATGAACACGATGACGCCCGAAGTGACCCGCGAGTCCTTGCCGAGCATCCTGCTGGTGGACGACGACGAGGTGCTGCGCGAGCGGCTCGCCACCGCCATCCGCGCCCGCGGGTACGAGGTCCGGACCGCAGGCTCCGCCGAGGAGGCGATGCGCGAGGCGACCCGCGACTCGCCGGAGATGGCGGTGCTCGACCTGCGCATGCCCGGCGGCTCGGGCCTGGAGATCCTGCGCGAGCTGCGCCGCCAGGACCCGTCCACCCGCGTGCTCATGCTCACCGGCTACGGGAGCATCGCGACGGCGGTCGAGGCGGTGCGCGAGGGCGCGGTGGGCTACCTGCCCAAGCCCGCCGACGCGGACGAGATCCTGGCCGCGCTGAACGGCACCAACACCGCCAAGGAGAAGGGCATCGAGACGCCCTCGCTCGCCCGGGCGGAGTGGGAGCACATCCAGCGCGTGCTCACCGACTGCGGCGGCAACATCTCCGAGGCGGCGCGGCGGCTCGGCATCCACCGCCGCTCGCTCCAGCGGAAGCTGCACAAGTACCCGCCGGCGAGGTAGCCGCCTCGCCCGCCGAGGCCGGCCCACCGCGCGCCCTCCCGTCAGGGCGGGGGCGCGCGGCGAACCCTTTTCCCCTCGGCGGGGTCGAACTCCGTGTCAGGCGCCCCGGAGGCCGATGGACGGCGGGGGGCGGAGAGGCACGGAGACATGGCGCACGCGACGGTCGAGATCACCTCGCAGAACTTCAAGGACGTGGTCGAGAAGGACGGCATCGTCCTCGTCGACTGGTGGGCGCCCTGGTGCGGCCCGTGCCGGTCGTTCGCCCCGACGTACGAGAAGGTCGCGGGCAAGCACCCGGACCTCACCTTCGGGAAGGTGAACACCGAGGAGCAGCAGGAGCTCGCGGCGGCGTTCGACATCCGGTCGATCCCCACGCTGATGATCCTGCGCGACAAGGTCCTGCTGTTCTCGCAGGCCGGCGCGCTGCCCGAGGCCGCGCTGGAGGACCTCATCCGCCAGGTGCGCGCGCTCGACATGGACAAGGTCCGCGCCGACGTCGCCGCGCAGGAGGCGGAGGCGGCGAAGCGCACCGCGTCGGCCTGAGCGCCTTCCCCGGCGCCCGCGCAAAGAGAAGGGCGGATGGCCGCGAGGCCACCCGCCCTTCGAGCCTCCGGGCCCCGCGGGGCTACTTCGTCCCGCCGGTGCTCGGGGTGCTGCTGCCCGAGGTCCCGCCGCCGGAGCCGGCCGCGCCGGTGCCGGAGGTGTCGGTCGACGAGCCCGAGCCGGTCGAGCTGCCGGAGCCGGTCGAGCTGCCCGAGCCCATGTCCGTGCTCGAGCCGGAGCCCGTGGTGCCGGAGCCGGTGGAGCTGCCGGACCCGCTGGTGCTGCCGGAGCCGTAGCTCGAGGAGCCGCTGCTGCCCGATGACCCGGCGCTCATCACCTCGAGCGTCTTCACGGTGACCGTGTCGCCCGCTCCCGAGAAGCTGGCGCGGACCTGATCGCCCTCCTGGATGTCGGTCAGCGTGGCCATCTGGCCGTCCTTCGTGACCTTGGTCTCGTCGCTGATCCGGAGCTTCCTGTCGGAGTTCGCGAGCGTCAGCTCCTTCGTGTCCTTGTCGAACTTCTGGACCGTCCCGGTGAGCTGGTGCGTGCGCTTCGCGCTGCCCATGGTGGACGCCGACGAGCCGGTGCCCGACGACGAGGTGTCGCTCGAGGACCCGGTGCCGTAGCTCGAGCTGCCGGAGCCCGTGCTGCCCGAGGTGGCGCTGTCGCTCGAGCCGCTGCCGGTCGTGCCGGAGCTGCCCGTCCCCATGCTGCCGCTGCCGGTCGAAGCGCCGGTGCGATCGCGATCGCTGGTCGAGCCCGACGTCGTCGAGCCGCCCGTGGCTCCCTGCGCGCTCGCCGGCTGCGCCGCGACGAGCAGCCCGGCCATGCCGAGGCCGGCCACCGTACCCCATCCGAAATACCTCATTGGATCTCCCTCTCTGCTCTGGTTCGGAGCCCGGCGGTCGCCGTGGCTCTCGTGTTGGCTTCCGATACGGTAGTGCCGGGGCACCTGTGCGGAAGGGTTGCGCCCCCGGTTGAAGGCGCAGGAAGTGCCGTGCGCACGGGCAGTTGCGCAGGGCCCAGGCCCTCGCCCCCCGCACCGCGCGCCGCCCGCCGGCCCCCGTGTCAGACCGCCTTGCTACCTGAACACGCGAGCAGCTAAGTTGCGGGCAGGAGCCGCCGGCCATGTCGCAGCCCAGGGAACGCCACCTCGTCCTCGCGCACCTGCGCGACGAGATCCGCCGCATCGAGCGCCGCCCGGCGCGGCGGGAGGGCTGCGTCCCGAGCGGCCTGGCGGAGGTGGACGCGGCGCTGCCGGGCGGCGGGTTCCCGCGCGGCGCGCTGTGCGAGCTCGCGGGCGGGCCCGCCAGCGGCAAGACGGCGGTCGCCCTGTCGCTGCTCGCCGGCCTCGGCCCGGAGGCGCTGTCCGCGTGGGTGGACGTCCGGGGGGATCTCTACCCGCCCGCCGCAGCGGCGCGCGGGGTGGACCTCGCGCGCCTGCTCGTGGTGC
>NZ_BAZG01000273.1 GCF_000964525.1 Anaeromyxobacter sp. PSR-1 | reverse complement strand
GCACCGACGGCCTGCCCGGCGCCGAGTACGGCGTGCCCGCGCCGGAGGCGGTGTGCGGGCGCACCGAGGGCGAGATCCGGATCCCGGACGACCCGACCGTCTCCCCGCGCCACGCCTGCTTCCGCGTGCAGGGCGCCGCGCTGCGGGTCGAGGACCTGGGCAGCGCGAACGGCACCTTCGTCCGCATCCGCCGCCCGCACCGGCTGGCCGTCGGCGAGGAGATCCGCGTCGGCCGGCAGCTCCTCCGGCTCGAGCCGCTCCCGCGCCCGCCCCCCGCGGTGCACGGGGTGCGGAGCTGGGGCGCGCCGGATCCGGGCTGCCGCTTCCGCCTGTCGCAGCTCCTGGAGGGCGGCGGCCAGGGCGAGGTCGTCCCGCTGCTCGAGGGCGAGAACGCCATCGGCCGCGAGGCCGGGCGGATCAGCTTCCCGTCCGACCGCTACGTCTCGGCGCGCCACGCGCGCATCGACGTGCGCGGCGACGCGGTCACGCTGGTGGACCTGGGCAGCTCCAACGGGACGTTCGTGCGCATCTCGGCGCCGACCGAGGTCGCGCCGGGCGACCAGCTCCTGCTCGGCGCCCAGCTCCTGCGCGTCGAGGCCTGAGAACACGACGGCCGGGCGTCTCCGCCCGGCCGCGCGCGAGACCCGAGGCTCGGGGACGCAGCTAGCCGAAGGACTTCTCCTTCTGCTCCTGCTCCTCCTTGCAGCGGATGCAGAGGGTGGTCACCGGCCGCGCCTCGAGGCGCTTGGCGGAGATCTCCTCCTCGCACTTCTCGCAGATGCCGAACGTGCCGTTCTCGATGCGCGCCAGCGCCTTGTCGATCTTGGCGAGCAGGAACTTCTCGCGGTCCCGCAGCCGGAAGATCATCGACTGCGTGTACTCGCTCGAGGCCAGGTCGATCTCGTCCGGGAGGTCGTCCGTGTCGAACGACGATTCCTCGGTCAGGGTCTTCTTCGCCTGCACGAGGAGCTGGCGCTTGGACTCCTCCAGCATCGTCTTGAACCTCTTGAGATCCTTCTTGTTCAAGCGTGCACCCCGCTCCGCCCCGAGACCTGGGGCCGGAAAATGAAGGCCGAGAACCTAAACGGCAGGGGTGCCGGTGTCAAGGTGAGGGGGCGCCCGCGGGGCGGGCCGCCGGCGCGGCGCCTCCCGCGTCCGGCGGAGGAGGGCGGCGGCGCGCGGGGCAGGCGAACCTTTTTGACTCGGGCGCCGCCGCGGCGGATCCTCCGCGCATGCCCGACGGCAAGCTGGATCGCGACTTCCTCCGCAGCGCGCTCGCGCTGATGTCGCGCTCGGACGTGGACCGGCTCCTGTTCGTGTCCGACCACCCGCCCCTGCCGACCGAGGTGCGCGGCCGTCCGACCAAGCGCAAGCTGGTCTACGCGGTCTCGAGCGAGGGCATCGCCAACCAGCTCAAGGCCAAGAAGGCGACGGCGGTGATGATCCCGCCCTACGACTACACCCGCATCGAGAAGATCAAGGTGGCGGTGGTGGCGGCGCAGTCGGCCGGGCTGCTCAAGGACGGCGACACCGTGCTGGCGCTGTGCGGCCCCGGCGACGACCGGGTCATGGACACGCTGGTGAAGCTGGTGATCGGCTCGGAGGACCCGGAGGAGAAGATCCGGGTGGACACGCTGGGCCTGCCGCCGGAGTTCTCGTCGCAGGTGGTGGAGAGCCTCATCCACACCGCCATGGAGATCGGCGCGGAGGGCTACGAGGGCCACCCGGTGGGCACCATCGTGGTCGTCGGCGACTCGACCGCGGTGATGGAGAAGAGCCGCCAGCTCATCCTGAACCCGTTCCAGGGGATCAGCGAGGCGGAGCGGAACGCGCTCGACCCGCCCATCCGCGAGGCGATCAAGACGTTCTCGGCGCTCGACGGCGCCTTCATCATCCGCGAGGACGGGGTGGTGCTGGCGGCCGGGCGGTACCTGCTCTCCATGTCGCGCGACGTGAAGCTGCCCATGGGCCTGGGGGCGCGCCACAGCGCCGCGGCGTCGATCACCGCCGAGTCCAACGCCGTCGCCATCACCGTGTCCCAGACCACCGGGACGGTGCGGGTGTTCCGGGAGGGCGAGATCGCCCTGGAGCTGCGGCAGAAGCTGCGGCGCGTCTGATCGGCTCGCTTCGCGCGCGCCCCGCTTCGCGGTACCCTCCGCCGCGTGCCGAGCCCCGCCGAGCCCGCTCCGTCGCCGCGCGCCGTCCCCTCCCCTCCGCCCGCCTCGCCCGCCCGCGACCCGCGCCTCGACCGGCTGGCGCTCGCGCTCGGCGCGGCCGTCACCGCCCTGCACGTCGCCTACGGCGGGCTGATCGCGCTCTCGCCGCAGGAGGCCTACTACTGGACCTGGAGCCGGCGGCTCGCGCTCTCGTACTTCGACCACCCGCCCCTCGCCGCCTGGACCATCGCGCTCACCACCGCGCTCGCCGGCGAGGGCGAGCGCGCCATCCGGCTGGCCGCCGCGCTGCACTCGGCCGTCTTCGCGGCGTTCCTGTGGCTCACGGTCCGGCGCTTGTTCGGCTCCCGCCCGGCGCTGGTGGCGCTCGCCGCCGCGCTCAGCGTCCCGCTGTTCGGCATGGGCCAGGTGATCGTCACGCCCGACGCCCCGCTGCTCTCCGGCTGGGCGATGGCGCTGTACTTCACGGTGCGCGCGCTCGACGAGGAGCGGCCGCGCTGGCTGCTCGCGGCCGGCGCGGCGGTGGGCTGGGCGGTGCTGGGCAAGTACACCGGGTTCCTGCTGCTGCCGCAGATCCTGCTGGTGCTCGCGCTCGACGCGCGCGGCCGGCGCATGCTGCGCACGCCCTGGCCCTGGCTGGGCGCGGCGCTGGCGCTGGCGCTGTTCTCGCCGGTGATCGCCTGGAACCTCCAGCACCGGATGGCGAGCTTCGCGTTCCAGACCGCCGAGCGCGTCGAGCGCTCCGGCTTCCGGCCGGTGCTGGTGGGGCGCTTCCTCGCGCTGCAGGCGGGCCTGGTCACGCCCATCGTGCTCGTGCTCCTGGTCGAGGCGGTGGTGGCCGCGGTGCGCCGCCGCCGCGAGGCGGCCTACCGGATCTGCGCGATCTTCTCGGCGCCGCTGCTCGTGCTCGCGGCGGTGATCTCCCCGTTCCACTGGGTGAAGGGCAACTGGCTGGCCGCGGCCTACCCCACCGCGCTCGCCGCCGCGGCGGCCCTGGCGGTGGAGCGGCGCGGCTGGCGCTGGAAGGCGGGCGTGGCGGGCGTGGCGCTCGCGGCGGTCGCGTCGGTGTACGTGCACCTGGTGCCGCTCTGGCCCGCGCTGCCGTTCCCGGCGCGCGACGAGGGCTCCTCCGGCTGGCGCGAGCTGGCCGCGCGGGTGGAGGCGGAGCGCGCGGCGCTCGGGCCCGACGCGTTCGTGGCCGGCTGCAACTACAAGGTCTCCGCCGAGCTGGAGTACTACCTGCCCGGCCGGCCGCGCACCTGGTCCTCCGAGATCACCGGCGAGCACGGGCTCCAGTACCGCTACTGGTTCGACCCCGAGGCGCTCCGCGGCCGCTCCGGCGTCGTGGTGCTCGACCGGCGCGAGAAGCGCACCTGCCTGCGCCGCGCCGAGGCGTGCGCGCCGCTCGAGGCGCTGCCGCCGCTCACCGTGCGGCGCGGCGGCGACGAGGTGACGACGTTCCAGCTCTGGCGCTGCCGCTGGGCCGGGCTCCCCTCGTCCCGCTGATCCCGCGCGCCCGCGCCAGGCAGGCCGCGCCGAGCGTGCAGGCCTCGCACCGCGCCGGATCGCGGCGCGCCGGGCACAGCCCGCTCATGCCGAGGTGGCAGAGCGCGAAGTCGAAGCGGACCGGATCGGCGGGGTCCACGCGGCGGAGCGCAGCGGTGATCTCCTCGGCGGTCCGCCAGCTCGCGTCGCGGCGCGCGGTGAGCCCGAGCGCGCGCGCCACCCGGTGCACGTGGGTGTCGAGCGGGACCACCAGCGCCGCGGCCGGGACCTCGCGCCACAGCCCCAGGTCCACCGCGTCGGGGCCGCGCACCATCCAGCGCAGGTAGAGGTTCCAGCGCTTCGACGCGCCCGGGCCGG
>NZ_BAZG01000274.1 GCF_000964525.1 Anaeromyxobacter sp. PSR-1 | reverse complement strand
CGACGCCCTCGGCGGCGCGGAAGAGCGCCCGCCACGCGCCGAGCGCGAGGTCGGCGCCGTCCGCGAGCCGCGCCTCCCGCGCCGGCGTCCCGCCCATGACGGTGCCCGCGCCGGAGCGGTCCACCAGCCACCACCCGTCGGCGCGCCGCTCGACCACCGCCTGCACGCGGGCGAGCCCGGGATCGGGCAGCGACACGTCGCACTCCGGGCCGCTGCCGAGCGCGGTGCGATCGGTCAGCGTGACGCGCAGCAGCTCCTCGCCGTGGCGGAAGAAGGCAAGCTCGGGCATGCGCCCGAGGCTAGCCAACCCCGCGCCGCGGGTGAAGGTCCGGACTCCGCTGTGAGTGCGGCAAGACGGGGAGTGCGTGGTTGACCCGGGGCGCTAGCCCCTGGCCAGCTCCTCGAACTCGGCGTTGCCCTTCAGGCCGTCGAACATCGGGTCGGTGCGGAGCCAGTCCCGCACCTTGTCGGCGTCCTGCGCCAGCGCCTTGCGCAGCGCCTCGAGCGCCGCGGCCGGCTTGCCCCACAGCGCGTACAGCGCCGCCACGTCGTAGTTGAGGAGCAGGTCGTCCGGCTTCAGCGCCGCGGCCCGCGCGTAGGCGCGCTCGGCCTCGGCGTAGAAGCCCTTCTGCGCGTAGCAGATGCCCAGGTCCAGCTCGGCCTCGAAGTTGGACGGCTCGAGCCGCACCACCTCCCGGAGGTGGGCGATGGCGGCCCGGTAGTCGCCCTCGTCCATGAGCAGGCCGGCCAGCTCGTGGCGCGGGAACGGGTCGGACGGCTCGAGCTCGATGGCGACGCCGAGCTCCTTCACCGCCTCCTCGGTCTTGCCCTGGTCGGCCAGCGTCAGCCCGAGGTTCAGGTGCGCGTCGGGGTGGTCGGGCTCGAGCTGGATCGCGTCGCGGTACTCCGCGACCGCCATGTCCGACCCGTGCGTGGCGAGGAAGCAGGCCAGGTTGTAGTGCGCGGTGGCGCTGTCCGGCTCCAGCCGCAGCGCGGTGAGGTACTCGTTCAGCGCCTCGCGGTAGAGCTTCTTCTCCGAGTACACGGTCGCCAGGTTGTCGTGCGCGTGGGCGGAGCTCGGGTCGAGCTCGATGGCCTTGTGGAACTCGTTGATGGCCTCGTCGAGCCAGCCGCGGTCGGCGAGCTCGATCCCGCGCGAGTTGTGCGCGTCGGACTGGGCGATGGGGTCCTTCTTGTCGCGGCTCACGGCGGCGGAGTGTACTTTCGTTTCGCCCGGAACAGGGGCGCGGAGGTCGGCAGGGGCGAATCTAACCGGCGCCGGCGCCCCGGGGCCAGGGACGGAGAGGGCGGACGGGCGGGCGCCCGGGAGGCGAGGGTGAGGCGAGGGACCGTGTGGTGGGCGGCGGCGATCGCGCTGGCGATCGCGGCCGCCGGGGCCGCCTGGTGGTGGGGCCGAGGCGAGGAGGACGACGAGGCGCGCATTCGCCGGCTGGTGGACGGCGCCGCGGCGGCGGTGGCTTCGCGCGACGTGAACGGGGTGGTGGCGCCGCTCTCCGAGCGGTTCCGCGGCCACGGCCTCGATCGGCATGGCGCGAAGCAGCTCGTCGCGCTCGAGGTGCTGCGCGGCGCCTGGGTCTCGGCCACGGTGGCCGGCGCGACCGTGGCGGTGGACGGGGAGCGCGCCGCGGCGCAGGTGGACGCGGTGCTGGCGCGCGCCGCCGGCCGCGGCAAGGCGCTCGCCGAGCTCCTCCCCGGCGAGGGCAGCGCGCACCGCTTCGCGCTGCGGCTCGAGCGCGAGGAGGACGGCTGGCGCGTGGTCGAGGCGGCCTGGCGGCCCATCACGCTCGCCGAGGCGCTGGCGGGGCCGCCGCCGGCGGAGCTCGCGCCGGCCCCGGACCGTTGACGGGGACGACCCTGGAGGGCATGCTCCGCCTCCCGGCTCGCGCCGGCCCCGACCGATGGCCCTCTACACCGTCCTCTCCAGCGAGCAGATCGCCGCCGCGGTCCGGAGCTTCGGGCTCCCCGCGCCGGACCGCGTCCAGCCGGAGCCGAAGGGCAGCGTCAACACGAACTACCACCTGTGGACCGGCGGCGAGCGCTGGTTCCTGCGGCTCAACGAGGGCAAGACCGACGCCGACGTGCGGTTCGAGGCCGAGGTCCAGCGCTACCTCCACGAGGCCCGGTTCCCGGTGGCGCGCCTGCGCCTCGCGGCGGACGGCCGGCCCTGGGTACCGGTGGAGGGCAAGCAGGCGATGCTGTTCGCCTACGCGGCCGGCGAGGAGATCTCGCGCGACGCCGCCGGCCCAGAGCGCTGCCGCCGGGTGGGCGAGCAGCTCGGGCGGCTGCACGAGCTCGCGTCCGGGTTCGTGCCGGAGCGCCGCAACCCGTACGCGCCGGAGCGCGTGCGCGGGTGGATCTCCGAGCTGCGGCCGGACGGCGGGGGCGACGCCGACGTGCGGGCGGCGCTGCCGATGCTGGACGACGAGCTGGCGCGCGCGGACCGGCTCCCCGGCGCGCCGCGCGGGCTGGTCCACGGCGACCTGTTCATCGACAACGTGCTGTGGATCGGCGACCGCGTCGGCGCGGTGCTCGACTGGGAGATGAGCTGCGTGGACCCGTTCGCCTACGACCTCGGGGTCGCGGTGAACGCCTGGTGCTACGTGGACCGCTACGACCCGGCGCGCGCGGCCGCGCTGCTCGCCGGCTACCGGTCGAAGCGCCGGCTCGAGCCGGAGACCGCGGACGCGCTCTACCCGTGGGCGCGCTACGCCGCGCTGCGCTTCACCGCCTCGCGCATCCACGCGTTCCACCGCGCCGAGCTCGGCGCCGACCGGCTCGCCTGGAAGGACTGGCGGCGCTACCGCGACCGGCTCGCCGCGCTGCGCGACATGGGCGAGGGCGGGTTCCGGGCGCTGCTCGGCGTGTGACGGCCGCGCCCCGCTCGCGGTTCGACGGGCTCACCGCGAGCGAACTCGGTCTCCGCTCGCGGTTCGACGGGCTCACGGCGAGCGAACCCGGTCTCCGCTCGCCCCGAGCCTGTCGAGGGGCGCGCGAACGGCTCGAACCGGCTCGCTCCCGATCTACATGCCGGCGGTGAACAGCCAGCGGCCGTCCACCTTGCGCAGGTGCATGCGGTGCACGTCGGAGTCGCGCCGCGGCACCACGCCGGTCGGGGTCTTCACCCGGTACCAGCCGTCGTAGAACACCTCGGCGACGGCGCGGTCGCCCTGGACCTCGATCTTGCGGACCTGGATCTCCAGCTTCAGCGCGTCCACCTTCGCGAGGTCCTCGGGCAGCGTGCGCGCGAGCGTGGCGCGGTCCACGTCGTCCTCCGGCGCGGGCGTGGCGGCGTCGTCGAAGTAGTCCGGCGCGGCGAGCGCGACCACCGCGGCCGCGTCGCGGCGGCCCATGGCCTGGACGTACTGCTGGATGGCCTCGAAGACCCCGCGGTTGTCCCGGGTGTCCTCGATGTTGGTGCCGGGGAGCTGGCGCGCAGCGCAGGCCGTGGCCAGGGCGAGCAGGAGGGCGAGGCGCTTCGTCATGCGCGCGACTTTGTCCCGCCCGAGGTGCCGCGTCAATCTTCTCGGGCCTTTCCGGGGCGCCGCGGCGGGCGGTTGCCGCCGCGCTTTCCCGCCGCATACATTTCCGGCGATGGCCGATCCCAGCCTCGCCTCGCTCCGCGCCTTCTTCGAGACCGCCCCCTGCCGCCCGCAAGGCCACCCGGCCGCTGGCGCGCGGCGCGCGCGTGAACCTGGCGCTCGACGACGGCCCGGCGCGCTTCACGATGGCGAGCGGCGCGCCCGCGGTGGAGGCCGGCGCGGCGCCGGATCCGGACTTCACGCTCACCCTGCCGGCCGGGGCGGTGGAGCGCATCACCGGGCTCCGCTCCGACGACGTGGGCGAGTTCGGGGTGGAGTTCTTCAGGCTCGTCATCGAGCGTGACCCCGCCGTGAAGGTCCGCGTGAAGGTGGACGCGTCCACCGCGCGGCTGCTGGAGCACGGGTACCTGGGCGTGCTCGCGGTGGGCGGCATGAAGGTCGGCTGGTGGCTGCTGAAGAAGGGCGTGAAGAAC
>NZ_BAZG01000275.1 GCF_000964525.1 Anaeromyxobacter sp. PSR-1 | reverse complement strand
CGGTCGCCGCCGACGGCGAGCTGCTCGCCGACGCCGAGACCGGGGTGCCGCTGCGCGTCCGGCTCTCCGGCGCGTTCGAGGTGCCGAGCGCACCCGGCGTGAAGGCCCGGCTCGAGCTGCTCGCCGAGGTGAAGGCGCTCGGCGCGGCGGTCGGGCCGGTGACGGCGCCCGCCGGCGCGCTGCCCGACGAGCGCAAGCCGGCCGGCCCGTCCACCGCGCTCGAGGCGGCCGGCCTGAAGAAGCGCGGCGAGGAGCCGGCGCGCCCCGGCGAGCCCGCCGACGAGGGCGAGTAGCGCCGGCGCGTGCCGCGCCCCGCGGGCGGCAGCAGATTTCGCGCCGGGGGGAGTCGCCATGCGCACCGCGCTCGCAGCGGGGATCGCGCTGGCGGTCCTGGCGAGCTGCCGGACCGTCCAGACGCGCGAGGAGTTCACGCCGGTGTCCGACGCCGACTTCGGCCGGCTCGGGCCCGGCCAGCTCGGGCCGGTGGAGCCGGCCCGCGCCGACGCGGCGGCCGCGCGCGACGCGGTGGCCCGCGCCAAGCTCCGGCTGCAGGAGGCGAAGCGCGAGCAGGGCTACGCCGAGGCGGACCGCACCGCCGCCGAGGCCGACCTCCAGCGCGCCGCCACCGAGGCGAAGGGCGCGAACTCGTCCGGCGACACCGCCTGGAAGGCCCGGGCCCAGGCGCTCGCCGACACCGCCGCGCTGCACCGCCAGGCCGCCGACGCGCACCTCGCGTTCGCGAAGCGGCTGGCCGAGGCGCGCCAGGCGGATCTCGACGCCGCCGAGGCGCACGAGGCGGCCGCGCAGGCGCGCCTGGAGCAGGCGAAGCTGCAGGCGCTCGCGGCGGCCGGGATCCCGGCGGCGGGCAAGTACGACGCGCGCCGGTTCGAGGCGCACGTGGCGAAGGCGGTCGCGGCCGAGCGCGACGCGCAGGCGCACGCCGCGGAGGCCGGGCGCGCCGCGGTGGCCGCGGAGGACGGCTGGCGGACGCTGCAGCGACAGTGGGAGGCGCGCGCCCAGGGGCGCGGCGGGGCCGGGTAGCGGGACCCGGCGGAGCCGTTGCGTTCGCGCCGCGGGCGTGGTCTTCCGTGCGGCATGAAGGCCTTCGTCCGCTTCGCCTGGTCGGTGCTCGCCTACAACCTCGCGGTGGTCGTGTGGGGCGCGTTCGTGCGCGCCACCGGCTCCGGGGCCGGGTGCGGCAAGCACTGGCCGATGTGCAACGGCGAGGTGGTGCCGCGGTCGCCGGCGCTGGAGACGGTCATCGAGTTCACCCACCGTGCCACGAGCGGCGTGGCGCTCCTGCTGGTGGTCGGGCTGGTGGTGGCGGCGCGGCGCACCTTCCCCGCCGGGCACGCGGCGCGCCGGGCGGCCTGGGCCTCGCTCGCGCTGGTGGTGGTCGAGGCGCTGGTGGGCGCCGGGCTGGTGCTGTTCGGCTGGGTGGCGAAGGACGACTCGGCCGCGCGCGGCTGGGTGGTCGCCGTCCACCTCACCAACACGTTCCTGCTGGTCGGCGCCATCGCGCTCACCGCGGCGCTCGCCGGGCGACCGCGCGGGCTCGCGCTCCGCGGGCACGCCGGGCTGGCCGCGGCGCTGGGCGTCGCCGCCGGGGCGCTCATCCTGACCGGCGCCAGCGGGGCCATCGCCGCGCTCGGCGACACCCTGTTCCCGGCGACGTCGTTCGCGGAGGGGCTCCGGCAGGAGCTGTCGGAGGAGGCGCACGTGCTGCTCCGGCTCCGCGTGCTCCACCCGTTCGTGGCCGTCTTCTCGACGGTGGCCCTCGGCTGGGCGGCGCGGGCCGCGCTGCGCGCCCGCCCCGACGCCGACACGCGCTCGGCGTCCTTCGCCGTGCTGCTGCTCGCCGGCCTCCAGCTCTTCGCGGGCGTGCTCAACGTGGCGCTGCTCGCGCCGGTGTGGATGCAGCTCGTGCACCTGCTCGTCGCCGACCTCCTCTGGGTCGCGCTCGTGGTGCTCGCCGCCGCCGCGCTCGCGCCCCCGGCGCCGCGGTCGCGCCGGCGGGCGCCGCGCGCGGCGAGGCGCCGGCGCTGGGCTAGCCCGGGCCCCCTCCCTTCCGGCGAGGGGAGGTCCGTCGCCGGGCTCGCCCCTTCACGCACAGCGTCCCCCGCCTTGGCTGGGCCTGCGACGGAGTGGCCTGAAATGAACTTGCGGCCCGGCCGTAGAATCGACGTCGGAGGTCGATCGGGGGTCGCCATGGCGAAGCTGGAGTCGGTCGAGGGCTACGGCGTGCTGGTGCTGGCGGTCGCGCTGCTCGCCGCGTTCACGCTGAGGATGGCCAACCCGCCGGCGGACGTGGTCCGCGCGGCGAGCGCGCCGCGCGCGGTGACGGTGCTCGAGGAGATCTCGATCCCGCTCGCGCCGTAGCCCCGGGGCCGGGCCGGCCCGCGGTCAGCGCGCGGCCGGCCCGAGCCTGCGCCAATCCACCATCAGGCAGCGATCCTGGACCACCCGGATCCCGGCCCGCGCGAGCGCCTCCGCGGCCGCGTCGTTGCGGATCCCGAGCTGGAGCCAGACCACCGCCGGCTTCTTCGCCACGAGGTCGTCCACGTGCGCCGGCACGTCGGCCGGGCGCCGGAAGACGTCCACGAGGTCCACCGGGCCCGGGATGGCGGCGACGCTCCGGTACACCGGCGCGCCCAGGATGGTCTTCGCCTCCGGGTAGTACACCGGGACCGGCACCACCTCGACGCCCGCGTCCTTGAGGTAGCGCGGCACGTAGAAGGCGGCCTGGTCGGACTGGGCCTCGGTCTTCATGCCGAGCACCGCCACGCGCCGCACCGGCGCGAGCAGCTTCCGGATGTCCTCGTCACGCTCGATCAGGTTCTCCTGCCAGTCCGCCATCTCGGCCTCCTCGGGGCGTGGGCGACGCCGCCGGCCCCGCGCCACCCCGCCTGCTTCCAACTACTCTGGGTTCGGACGCGGCGCGCCTGCAACGACTCTGGGTCCGGAGGCGGGGCGAGGGCAACCCGTCCGGAACGTGGGACCCCGGGGCGAAATCGGCCGGAATCGCGAGGGCTTGGCAGCACGGCCGGAGGGGAGGGCGGCGTCCTTCGAAAAATGGACACGCCCTGGGCGGCGCCTACGATGGCCCTCATGGAGACGAAGAAGAAGGGCACCACGGCGGTCGTGACGGAGGGCTCGGCCCAGGCGGCGCTGCGGCGCGGCCCGGCCCGCGAGCTGACGCCGGAGGAGGAGCGCGTCATGCGGATGCGCCTCGGCGCCGCCCCGCCCCGCGGCGCGCCCCTCGAGCGCAGCGCCGAGGGGCTGAGCGACCTCGAGATCGAGGTCCTCTCCTACGAGATCGAGGCGTACATGAAGTGGCGCGAGCGCGCGCAGGCCGGCGCGCCGGAGACCGCGCCGGCCCGGGCGCCGGCCGCCGCCGCGCCCTCCCGCGCGAAGGAGAAGATCATCCGCGCGCTCCGGAAGAAAGGCCTGTAGAGGCCGAACCTCGCGAGCGCAGCGAGCCCGCCGGGGCGCCGTCGCGCGCGCGGCGAAGCCGCCCGCGGCGGCGCACGGGACCCGGCGAGCAGGGTGGGCCCCCGCGGAGCTCCGCTCCGTGGGGCGGGGCGCAGCCCCGTGAGACGTTCCTCTAGGCCGGCTTCCCCTCGAGCCGCGCCACCAGCGCCCGCGCCGCGTCCCCCGGCGCGGGCGTCGTGTCTCCGGGCGCCGGGGGCAGCGCGCCGGCCGCGAGCAGGCCGGCGAGCAGCGGGGCCGCCCGCGGGTTGCGCCACCAGTCCTCGTCGAGCCGCTCGCGCAGGTCGCGCCGGAGCCGCTCGCCCGCGTCCGCCCCGCGCAGCGCCGCCGCGTGCGCCGCGGCGTCCGCGTCGCGCGCCGCGCGCACGCCCTCCCAGCGCGCCGCGGTCGCCCCCTCCATCGCCTCCGCGTACGCCTCGCGCCAGCGCGCGCCGGAGAGCCCGCGCTCCACCTCGGTCGCGACGCGCAGGGCCGCGGCCCGCGCGCGGA
>NZ_BAZG01000276.1 GCF_000964525.1 Anaeromyxobacter sp. PSR-1 | reverse complement strand
CGCACCTCCCGCGCCCGGGGTATCATCGGGCCGCGCCCGGTCCCGGGCCGCGGGAGGCGTCCATGGAGCGCTGCACCACCTGCTCGACCCCGCTCGCCGACGGCGGGCGCTGCGTGACCTGCGAGGCCGCCGCCGAGGGGCTCGCCGTGCTCACCCGCTCCGGCTACGCGTCGGTGCGCGAGGTGATGTCGCTGCTGGAGGCGGAGGGGCTGGCGCCGGAGATGGAGAAGGTCCCGCCGGGCCGGCCGGAGGAGGCGCACCACCCGCTCTGGAACCTGTACGTCCCGCGCGACGAGCTGGAGCGGGCGCAGGCGTTCCTGCGGCGCGACTGGGCCGGGCTGCTCGAGGATCCCGACGCGGCGGCCGCGGCGGCGCGCGGCGCCGAGGGGATCGACCTCGACGCGGGCGGCGAGATCACCTGCCCGGCCTGCGGCCACCGCTTCGCGGTGCAGGGCGCGCGGGAGGTGGAGTGCCCGGAGTGCGGCCTCGGGCTCGGCGCGCCCGGCGAGTCGTCGCCGGACGAGAACGGCTAGCGGCGTCCGAGAAGGCGCTGGCGTGCCTCGCGCCGCGGCGGTATCTCGGGCCGATGGCACGCGAGCTCTCGGACCTGCACATCCACGTCGGCGGCGCGGTGGCGCCGCACATCCTCTGGTCCATCGCCCACGACCAGGGCTTCAAGCTGCCCGTCGCGAGCTACTGGGAGTTCAAGGAGCTGATCTCGGCGCGCCCGGGCAAGGTGCGGTCGCTCGACGAGTACCTGGCGGTGATGCACGAGTGGACCGAGAAGATCCAGTCGTCCCCCCAGGCGATGGAGCGCAGCGTCTACGAGGTCATCGGCAAGGAGTACCGCTCGTCGCGCGTCTCGCTCATCGAGCTGCGCTTCAACCCGATGAAGCGCAACGTCGGCGGCGAGCGCGACCTCGACCACATCATCCACGCCGCGCTCCGCGGCATGGACCGGGCGGTGCTCGAGTACGGGGTGCAGGCCGGCCTCATCTTCTGCCTGGCGCGCGAGTTCCCCGCGCACCTCAACGAGATCCTGGTCGAGAAGGCCATCAAGTACCGGCGGCGCGGCGTGGTCGGCATCGACCTCGCCGGCACCGAGCGCCACGCGCTCGAGCTGATGCCGGCGGAGGTCGGGCGCTACCGCGAGTTGTACGCGCGGGCGCGGCGCGCCGGGCTGAAGACCACCGTGCACACCGGCGAGACCGCCACCACCGGCGCCGAGGGCGTGCGGGCGGTGGTGGAGCAGCTCGAGCCCCATCGCATCGGGCACGGCATCTGCGCGGCCCGGGACGAGAAGGTGATGGACCTGCTCCGCGAGCGCGGCGTGGTGCTGGAGATCTGCCCCAGCTCGAACCTGGCCACGCGGGCGGTGGCGTCCATCGAGGAGCTCGGCCAGGTGCTGGCGCGCTTCTGGGAGCGCGGCGTGCGGTTCACCATCAACACCGACGGTCCGTACTTGCTCGACACGAACATGCGCGCCGAGGTGCGGCTGCTGCGCGAGGCCGGGGTGCTCGCGGAGGAGCAGATCGACCAGGCGCTGCGCTGGGCGCGGGAGGCCACCTTCATCGGCGAGCTGCCCTGACGAGGCGCGCGTTGAATACGGCCCGGGGCGCGCGCGTACCTCCTCGCAGCGGGCGTGCGCGGATCGACCGCGGCCCCGCGCCGGAGGTACCCCACATGAAGAACGTCCTGCGCATCGTCTCGGCCCTCGCCGTGCTCGGCCTCGTCTCCCCCGCGTTCGCCGAGGAGCCGAAGGCCGCGGAGCCGGCCCCCGCCGCGCCGGCGGCCACCGAGACCGCGAAGCCGGCCGCCAAGCCGGCCGCGCACAAGAAGCACCACAAGGCGACCGCGAAGAAGGCGACCCCGAAGGCCGCCGAGAAGGCGGCCCCCGAGGCGGCCCCGGCGACGAAGTAGCCCAGTCAGATCCCGCGGGGGGCGCGGCCGGCGATCACCGCGGGCCGCGCCCTCCCGTCCCTCGCCTCCGCCCCGCCGCTGGCGGGGCTACGCCCGGGACGAGCGGCCTGCTACTCCGCGTCCCGCACCAGCACCGCCGAGAGGTGCTCGGGGCGCGCCGCGCCGCCCTCGGCGATCGGCGCGAGCTCGGCCGCGCGCGCCCGCGCCAGCTCCAGCAGCAGCGCCCCGGCCTGGCCGGCGGCGGCGAGCCGCGGGTCCTCGATCGCGGCGAGCGCCCGCGCCGCGGCCGGCAGCTCCGCGCGCGCGATCGGATCCGGCCGGAAGGCGCGGCCCATTCGCTCGTTGGCGAGCGCGGTGAGGTACAGCGTGGAGAGGCGCGGCGCGAGCGGCCCCTCGGCGCGGCCGCCGGCGAGCCCCAGCGCCTGCGCCAGCCCGGCCAGCCCCTCGGCCAGGTCCAGCGCGGCGACGGTGCGGTCCAGCTCCGGCGCGGCGAGGAACCGGCGCGGCTCGTGCGCGCCGGCCGACATCGTGCCCCACTCGTCCCGCGGCGCCTCCAGGCCCGGGAAGTAGCGCGGGCGCTTCGCGGCGAGCGCCGCCACCGCCTCGCCCAGCGGCGCGTCGAGCAGCGGCGCGGCGCGGGTCCCCGCGCCGCCGCCGGCCAGCAGCCGCTCGGCCCGCCACTTCAGCTCGAGCACGCGCCCGAAGCCCTCCTGGAAGAGCCGCTTCACCGGCGTCTCCGCCAGCACCTGGGCGGCGCGGTCGGGATCGGCGCGGGCGAGGCGGGCCAGGCCCAGCTCCAGCATGGCGCGGGCGGCGCCGAACGCGCCGCGCACCGCCTCGAGGTCGGAGGGGTCCACCGCGTCGGCGACCAGCACCGCGTTGGCGGCCGCGACGATCTCGCGCTCCAGCACCTCGCGCTCGCCGGCGGGGAGCGCCGCCGCGGCGGCGTCCAGCGCCGACCCGGCGCCGAGCCTCGCCAGCAGGAACCCGGGGGGACGCGCCGGGGGAGGGCCGGCGGGGTGGGCCGGCGCGCGCGGCGGCCGCGCGAACCACGAGAGCGCCTCCTCCAGCGAGGGGAAGCCGAGGTCGGCGAGGCGCCCGGTGCGCCAGCGCAGCGCCGTCTCCTCCAGCTCGCTGGGCAGCTCGCCCCGGATGGCCGAGAGCAGGCGCGTCGCCAGGAAGGCGTCGCGCGCGTACAGGTCGTCGAGCAGGCCGCGCACCGCCAGGTACTCGGTGCCCTCGACCTCGAACTCGACCACGAAGCGCCCCTCGGGCGTCCGCATGAACCGGTCGGACACCAGCTCGGGATCCGGGTCCTCCTCGAGGTCGTGCAGCCGGAGCGCGTCGCGCAGCACCAGGTACAGCACCTCGCGGTCGAGCGCGTCCAGCTTGCGGGTCCAGCGCGCCGCGGCCTTCGGGTCGAGGTGCGCGCCGGCGCGGGCGATCCGGAGCCAGGGGAGGGCGCGGCGCGGCTCGAACGCGCCGCCGCGCCAGGCGTCGAGGTCGAGGAAGGTCTTGAACTGCTCGGGGGAGGCGAGCTGGACGAGCAGCGCCGCGTCGCCGAGCCCCACGTCGCGGATGGTGAAGTAGAGCTCGTCGGCGGGCAGCGCGCGGACCAGCGCCTGAGGGTCCCGCGCCTCCAGCACCAGGTCGAGGCGCCGCTTCCCCTGCGCCGCTGCCAGCGCCGCCCGCGCGCGCGAGAGCTCCTCGGGGGCGAGCGCCTTCTCTTCCTTGGCCATCGTCCGTCCTCCTATCGGCGGCGGCGCGGGCGCGCCGCGGGCCGGCCGGCGCGGTCCACCGCGTCGCGCACGCTCCAGCCGCACGCCTCCAGCAGCCCCCGGGCGCGCGCCTCGCCCACCCCGGCGAGCGCGGCGACGTTGCGCACCGCCCGGCGGCGCAGCTTCTCGCTGGCCGGCGCCAGCGCCACCATCCGGCCGCCGCGCACGGCGCCGAGCCGCACGAACGCGGCGGTGCTCACCAGCCCGAGCGCCATCTTCGCGGCGGTGCCGGCCTTCATGCGGGTCGAGCCCGCCACCAGCTCCGGGCCGGTCTC
>NZ_BAZG01000277.1 GCF_000964525.1 Anaeromyxobacter sp. PSR-1 | reverse complement strand
TGACGCTGGAGGCGGAGGAGGTGCTCCCGCTGGGCGGCGAGCCGAGCTTCGCGGGCGACGGGGTCGGGGACGGGCCGTTCGTCCCCGGGGGCGGGTCCGGCGGGGGCCGCGGCGGCCGCGCGGGCGGCGAAGGTGCCGACGGCGACGCGGGCGACGCCGGCCCGCCCTGGCTCCGCCAGGCGGTGCTGCGCCAGGTGCAGCAGCAGATCGACCGCGACCCGTACCCTCCGGCCGCGGAGCTGATGGGCTGGTCCGGGACGGTGCGCGTCGGCTTCACCATCCTCACCGACGGGAGCGTGGCCGACCTGCGCGTCGTGGAGTCGAGCGGCCACGGCGTGCTCGACCGCGCCGCGCTGGCGGCGGTGCGCAAGGCCGCGCCGTACCCGCGCCCGCCGGTGGACCAGCCGGTGATCTTCCCGGTGGTCTGGTACCTGCCGCCGTGAGCCGGCCCGGCGGCGGCTGGGGCGGCGCTACTCCGCCCGCATCGCCTCGACCGGATCGAGCCGGGAGGCCCGCGCCGCGGGGTAGATGCCGAAGACCAGGCCCGCCGCGGCGGCGGAGCCGAGCGACAGCAGCACCGACCAGAGCGGCACCCGCGCCGGCACGACGTCCAGCTCCCGCGCGACCAGCGCCACCCCGCCGCCCAGCGCGACCCCGATCGCGCCGCCCGCCAGCGCGAGCACCAGCGACTCGACCAGGAACTGCGCCAGGATCCGCTGGCGCCGCGCGCCGAGCGCCATCCGGACGCCGATCTCGCGGGTCCGCTCGGTCACGGAGACCAGCATGATGTTCATCACGCCGATGCCGCCCACCAGCAGCGAGAGCGCGCACAGGCCGAACGTGGCCGCGCCGACGACCTTGGCCAGCCCGTCGAACAGCTCCGCGGCGGTGTCGTTCGAGAAGACCTCGAAGTCGTTCTCGTCGAGGGGGCCGAGCCCGCGCACCCGCCGGAGCGTCGCGACCACCTCGGCCATGGCCTGCGGCACGTCCTCCACGCGCGTGGCGCGGACCGCGAGGTTCGTGCCGCGGGCGCGGCCCAGCACCGCGTCGTAGGCGGTCCACGGGACCGCCACGAACCCGTCGCGCGACTCGAGCCCGAGCACCGTCCCCATCCGCTCGGCCACGCCCGCCACCTCGAACGGCACGCCGCGAATCCGGATCTCGGCGCCCACCGGGTCGGCCCCCGGGAACAGCACGTCGGCGACGCCCGCGCCCACGAACGCCACCCGCCGCGCCAGCGCCACGTCGGCGTGGGTGAGGAACCGCCCGCTCGCGACGCTCACCGCGTTGGTGAACTCGTAGTCCGGCAGGACGCCGAGCACGTCGATCTCGTTGCGCGTGGCGCGCGTCCGCGTGACGACGGCCTCGGGCCGGCGCCCCTGCTCCTCGATCGAGACGAACGCGACGTGGGGCAGGCCGCGGAGCGCCTCGCCCTGCGCGCGGGTGAGGTCCTTGCGGCGCGCGTACCGGTGCCAGGCCTCGTGGCCCACCGTGACCATCGGGAACTTCTCCACCCGGAACGCGCCCGCCTCCAGCATGGAGAGCTGGCCGGTCATCTCCAGCCGCAGCCCCTCGGTGAGCGCCATCATCGCCACCACCGTGGCGGTGCCGATGACGATGCCGAGGGCGGTGAGCAGCGAGCGGAGCGGGCTCGACCGCAGCGTGGCGGCGGCCATCCCGACGTCGTCGAGCCAGGAGCGCATCGCCTCCCAGTTCACCACGGCGGGCCCCTCGCGTCACGCCCCGGGTGCGGGAGGCGAGGGGATGGGTTCGCGTGCTCTCAGGCCGCGGCGGCGCGCGGCGGATCGGGGCGGATGGAGAGCCGCAGCGGTCGGCCGGCGCGCAGGACCTGGAGATCGATCTCGCCCGCGCGGGCCAGCACCAGCACGCGCTGCAGGTCGTCGAGCGTCTGCACCGGGCTGCCGCTCGCCGCCACGAGCAGGTCGCCGGGCCGGAGCGCGGCGCGGCCGGCCGGCGCGCCCTCCACCACCTCGAGCACCCGCACCCCGCGCCCGTGGCCGGCCAGCGCGGCGTCGCGCGGCTCCAGGTCCTCGCCGCGCGCGGCGATCCCCAGGAACGGCCGGCGCACCTCGCCCTCGCGCATCAGCACCGACGCCACCCACGCCGCGGTGTGCGCCGGCACCGCGAACCCGATCCCGTGCGCCCAGGGGAGCATGGCGGTGCTGAGCCCGACCACCGCGCCGCCCGCGTCGAGCAGCGGCCCGCCCGAGTTGCCCGGGTTGATCGACGCGTCGGTCTGGACCAGCCCCTCCAGCACCGCGCCGCGCGGCGCCGCCAGGTTGCGGTGCAGCGCCGAGACCACGCCCACCGTGACCGAGCGCTCGAAGCCGAGCGGGTTGCCGATGGCGACGACCAGCTCGCCGACGGAGAGCCGCCGCTCGGAGAGCGCCAGCGCGGGGAGGTCGCGCGCGTCCACCCGCAGCACCGCCACGTCGGTGCGGTCGTCGGCGCCGGCGCGCTCCGCCGCCACCACCCGCGCGCCGGAGAGCCGGACGCGGACCGGGCCGCGGCCCCGCGCGACGTGCGCGTTGGTGAGCACCCAGCCGTCCGGCGCGATCACCACGCCGGAGCCCTGCCCGCCGCCCTGCTCCACGCCGAGGACCGCCGGGGCGGCGCGGGCCACCAGGTCGGCCACGTCGCGCGAGAGCGCCTGCAGCCCGGTCACGCCCGCCTCCCGCGCACGCCCACCGTCACCGCGACCTCGCGCAGCTCGCCCGCGCGCAGCACGCGCAGCGTCACCGCCTGGCCGATCCGGTCCTCCGAGAGTAGGGCCAGCAGCTCGCCGGGGTCCTGCAGCGCCTCGCCGCCCACCGACAGGATCGCGTCGCCGAGCAGGACGCCGGCGCGATCCGCCGGGCTGCCCGGCTCGACCCGCGCCACGAGCAGCGCCAGCTCCTCGCCGGTGCGCGCGCGCAGCGCCGGCGGGAGCGGCACCGGCTGCGTGGCGAGGCCCAGGTACCCGCGGCGCACCTCGCCGTGCGAGAGGAGCGACGCCACCACGCGGCCGAGCGTGGCGGCGGGCACCGCCAGCGCCGCGCCCCGCACCAGCCCGGCCGCCGCGACGCCGAGCGCGAGGCCGTCCGCGCCGAGCACCAGGCCGCCGGACAGGCCCGGGTGCCGGGCGACGCCCAGCTCCAGCCAGCGGTCGATGCGCCCGCCCATCGGCGCGCGGAACGCCTCGCCGGCGCGCGCCAGCAGGCCCAGCTCCGCGCGCGGGCCGCGCCCCGGCCGCGTCACCACCAGCGTGAGCTGCCCCGCCGCGGCCCCGGCCGCGTCGGCCCAGTCCGGCGGCGCGAGCCCGGGCGCCCGCACCCGCAGCGCGGCGAGGTCGGTGCTGGGATCGCGGCCGATCACCTCGGCGGCGACCTCGTCGCCCGAGGGCAGCCCGACCGTCACCCCCTCGTCGCGCTCGAGCGCGTGGTGCGCGGTGACGATCACGCCGTCGGCGGACCACACCACGCCCGACGCGGACGCGTGGCGCCGACCCTCGACGCGCACCACGTGGGCGGCCGCCGACGCGGTGAGCGCGGCGAGGCGGGCGGAGAGCTGGGCGAGGACGTCGGGGTGCAGGGGCGTGTTGCCGGGGGGCGCGGAGGTCATGGCGGGAAGCTAGGCGGCCCGCGCGCGGCGCACATCGGCGGGAGGGCCAGGGCGCGACCTGGCCGGATGGGCAGGTCGGGGCGGGAGCGTTGCGGGTGCCGCGCTCGCGCGGGCCCGAGCCGGTCGAGGCGCGGGCGGTTAGATCCCGGGGATGGAGCCGCTCCGGGTGCTGGTGGTCTCGGCCGATCCGCTGGCGCGGGCCGGGCTCGCCGCGCTGCTCGGGGCGCGGCCGGAGCTCCGGCTCGCCGGCGAGGCGGAGCCGGCGCGGGCGCAGGCGGCGGCGCGCGAC
>NZ_BAZG01000278.1 GCF_000964525.1 Anaeromyxobacter sp. PSR-1 | reverse complement strand
GGCTCGGGCGCCTCCGGCGGCGTCTCCGCCGCCGCCCACGCGTCGGCGTCCTCGCCCAGCTCGCCGGCGGCGAAGTCGAGCGCCGACAGGTCGCGGGTGCCGGCCGGCTCCGGCTCCGGCTCGCGGAGCGCGAACGGATCCTCGCCAGGCGCGATCCCGGCCGCGCCGGCCGCCGGCGTCTCCAGCTCGGCCAGCTCGAGCGTGGGCTCGACCGGCGCGCCCAGGTCGAGCGTCGGCTCGAGCGCGATCGGCTCGCCGTCCCCGCCCGCCTCGGCCAGCCCGGCCAGCGCGTCGACGCTCGCGAGCGGCTCGGCGGCGGGCTCCACCGGCGCCTCGAGGTCGCCGGCGACGTCCAGGCTCCCGGCGTCGCCGGCGTCCGCGGGCGGCGCGTCCCAGGGCGGCAGCTCGGCCTCCCGCGCCCACTCGGGCACGGTGGCCTCCTCGGCGGCGTCGAACGAGCCGCCCGACTCGAGCTCGAAGCCCTGGTCGAGCGCCACCTCCTCGGCCCAGCCCGCGTCCGCCGCCGGCTCCGTGCCGGCGTCCGCGAGCTCGAGCGCGCCCTCTTCCAGCGGCGCGGCGAAGCCGCTCGTGTCGTCGTACTCGCCCAGCTCGGGCGGGGCGCCGGGCGGGAGCGGCTCCGGGGCCGGCTCGGCGCCGAGGTCCGCCGGCGAGAGCGCCGCCGGGGCGGCGCCGGCCTCGTCGTACTCGCCCAGCACCGCACCCTCGGGCGCGGCGGGCGGCGGGGCGGTCACCTCCCAGCCGTCGGGCGGCAGCGCGGCGGCGTCGCCGCCGGCGAGCGGCGCCGGCGGCTCGGCGGAGGGATCCCCCTCGAGCGCCATCCCGTCCGCGGAGAGCGGCTCCAGCTCCTCGATCACCGCCTCGGTGGCGAGGTCCACCGTCTCCGGCTCGTCGGCCGGCGTGGTCCACGCCTCGTATGCGGGGGCGGCGTCGGCCGGCGGCGCCTCCCCGGACGGCTGCGGCTCGGGGGCGCCGAAGGTGGCGGTGGCGTCCGGGTTCCACGCCGGCTGGCCGGCGCTCGGGTCGTAGGGCTGCGCGCTGGGATCCCAGGCCTGCGCGGCGTTCGGGTCGTAGGGCTGGGCGTTCGGATCCCAGGCCTGCGCGGCGTTCGGATCGTAGGGCTGGGCGTTCGGATCCCAGGCCTGCGCGGCGTTGGGATCGTACGGCTGCGCGTTCGGATCCCAGGCCTGCGCCGCGTTCGGATCGTACGGCTGCGCGTTCGGATCCCAGCCCTCCGCCGCCTCGGGTGCGGCGGGCTGCTCGGCGGCGTCCCACGCCGGCGCCTCGGGCGCGGGCACCTCCAGCGCCTCGAACGGCTGACCCTCGAACGCGTCCGCCAGCCCGGCGTCGGGGGCCGCGTCCTCGAAGAGCGGCTCCGGCCCGGCCCCGGCAGCGGGCGGCTCGGGCGGCGCCTCGGCCGGCGCGCGGCGGAGCCCGGCCGGCTCGAGCGAGGCGCGCAGCCGCTCGGCCGCGGCGCCCACGTCGAAGCCGGAGCCGGCCGACGCCTGCAGCTCGGGCTCGACCAGCTCGCGCAGCTCGGCGTGCCGCCGCTCCTCCTCCGCGGTCAGCCCCTCGGAGAGGCGCTTCCGGTCGAGCTGGCGGAACTCCTTCAGTGCGCTGCGCGGATCGGGCATGTGCGGTGTACCGCCGGCGAGGGGGCCGGCGCTCCGGAGGGCCGGATGATACCTCCGCTCCCCGTCCGCTCAAAGGCGAGGGCCGCTTGCTTTCCCGAGGCCCGGCGGCCATCTATGTGCGCCGATGGCCCGACTTCCCGTGCTCCAGGGCGACCGCGCCCGCCGCCCCGCGCCGCCCGGCCCGGAGGCCTTCCTGCCCATGTCCCCGGAGCACCTGCGGGCGCGCGGCTGGGCCGAGCTGGACGTGCTCCTGGTGAGCGGCGACGCGTACGTCGATCACCCGAGCTTCGGCGCGGCGGTGATCGGGCGCGTCCTGGAGGCGGCCGGCTACAAGGTGGGCGTCGTGGCGCAGCCGGACTGGCGCTCGACCGCCGATCTCCTGCGGCTGGGCCGTCCGCGGCTGTTCGTGGGGATCACCTCGGGTGCGATGGACTCGATGGTGAACCACTACACCGCCCACAAGCGGCGGCGCTCCGACGACGCGTACACGCCCGACGGCGCCGCGGGCAGGCGGCCGGACCGCGCCACCACCGTGTACGCGCGGCTGGCCCGCGAGGCGTTCGGGCCCACCACGCCCATCGTGCTCGGCGGCATCGAGGCGTCGCTCCGCCGCATCGCCCACTACGACTACTGGGACGACCGCGTCCTGCCCTCGGTGCTGGTCCCCTCCGGCGCCGACCTGCTCGTCTACGGCCAGGGCGAGAAGCCCATCCTGGAGATCGCCCGCCGCCTCGCCTCCGGCGAGGACATCTGCGGCCTCACCGACGTGCCCGGCACCGCGCTCGCCGTGCCGGACCTCGCCCTGGCGATGCTGGAGGGGCGCGACCGCAAGGTGCTGGAGCTGCCGGCCTTCGACGAGATCGTCCTCGACAAGCGCCGCTTCGCCGAGTTCAGCCGGCTCTACCACCTCGAGCACAACGAGGCGAACGCGCGCATCCTGGTGCAGCGCCACGGCCGCGGCCGGGCGCTGCGCCACGTGGTGGTGAACCCGCCCATGCGGCCGCCCTCGACCGAGGAGCTCGACCGGATCGCCGAGCTCCCCTACGTGCGCGAGGCGCACCCGGCCTACGGCGGCGCGCACATCCCGGCGCTCGAGCAGATCCGCTGGTCGGTCCAGATCCTGCGGGGCTGCGCGGCCGGCTGCGCGTTCTGCTGCATCACCGAGCATCAGGGGCGCGACATCGCCAGCCGCTCCGAGGCGAGCGTGCTGCGCGAGATCGCGACGCTCGCGAACAAGGAGAGCTTCCGCGGCACCATCACCGACGTGGGCGGCGCCACCGCCAACATGTGGCGGATGGAGTGCACCAGCGAGGAGGCGCACGCCGCCTGCCGCCGCGCGAGCTGCGTCTACCCGAGCGTCTGCCAGTTCTTCTCGGTGGACCACGGGCCGCTCGTGGACCTGTACGAGAAGGCGCGGAAGGTGCCCGGGGTGAAGCACGTCTTCGTCGGCTCCGGCGTCCGCTACGACCTCGCCCAGGCCGACGAGAAGAACGGCGCCCGCTACCTCGAGGCGCTCGTCGCGAACCACGTGTCCGGCCAGCTCAAGGTCGCGCCCGAGCACGTCTGCGAGCCGGTGCTGAAGGTGATGAAGAAGCCCGGCGTCGAGTCGTTCGAGCGCTTCCGCAAGGACTTCGAGCGCTACACGAAGAAGGCCGGCAAGGAGCAGTACCTCGTCCCGTACTTCATCTCCTCGCACCCGGGCGCGTCGCTGGAGGAGGCGGCGGACCTCATGGAGTACCTGCAGGCGAACCGCTGGAAGCCGCAGCAGGTGCAGGACTTCATGCCCACGCCCATGACGCTCGCCTCGGACATCTTCTGGTCGGGCTACCACCCGATGACCGGCAAGCCGGTGCACGTGACCCGGGACATGGAGGAGAAGCGCATGCAGAAGGCGCTCCTCCGCTGGGGCGACCCGGCCAACCGGCCGCTCATCGAGAAGGCGCTCCGGAAGATCGGCCGGCTGAAGCCGGGCGAGCGGCTCGGCCCGGGGATGCGCCCGGCGCGGCGCGGCGGCGGGCGGTCCAGGCCCGGCGCGCGCGGCGGCCCCGGGCCCGGGCGCGGGCCGCGCTAGGGGGAGGCGCCCTCGCCAGCGGCGCTCTCACGCGGCGTCCCGGATGTGGTAGGGTCCCGCATGCCCCAGACCCGCCCCATCCTCGCCGCCGCCCTCCTGTTCCTCGGGCTCGCCCAGGCCGCCCGCGCCGCCG
>NZ_BAZG01000279.1 GCF_000964525.1 Anaeromyxobacter sp. PSR-1 | reverse complement strand
GGAGCTCCGCTCCGTGGGGCGGGGCGCAGCCCCGTGAAGAGAGAACGCATCGATCAGTTGCTGGTCGCGCGCGGCCTGGCCGAGTCGCGCACGCGCGCGCAGGCGCTGGTGATGGCCGGCGCCGTGGTGGTCGGCGAGGCGCGGGTGGACAAGCCCGGGCAGCTCGTGGACCCGGAGGCGCCCATCCGGCTGAAGGACGGGGCTGCGCCGCAGCGCTACGTCTCGCGCGGCGCGCTCAAGCTGGAGAAGGCGCTCGACGTCTTCCCGGTGGACCCGCGCGGCCGGACCTGCGCCGACCTGGGCGCCTCCACCGGCGGCTTCACCGACCTGCTCCTCCAGCGCGGCGCCGCGAAGGTGTACGCCGTCGACGTGGGCTACGGGCAGCTCCACCCGCGGCTGCGCGCCGACGCGCGGGTGGTGGTGCGCGAGCGCGAGAACGCGCGGCAGCTCACGGCCGAGGCGCTGGGCGAGCGCGTCGAGCTGGTGGTCGGGGACCTGTCCTTCATCTCGCTGCGCCTCGTCCTCCCGGCGGTGAAGGCGATCCTCCGCCCGGGCGGCCAGGCGGTGCTGCTCGTGAAGCCGCAGTTCGAGGTGGGGAAGGGCGAGGTGGGCAAGGGCGGCGTGGTGCGCGACGACGCCAAGCGGCGCGCGGCGCTGGACGGGATCGCCGCGGCCGCCGTCGAGCTCGGGTTCGAGGTGCTGGGCCACGCCGAGTCGCCCATCGAGGGGCCGGCCGGCAACCGCGAGTGGCTCCTCGCGCTGCGGCTTCCCTGAGGGCGTCCGCCGCCTCGGAGGGGCTGCGCCCCGGCGCGCGACGCTCCGCCGGGGCCTCGCGCGAGCGGCCTGCCGCGCAGGCGTTCCGGCGCCGCGCAGGCCCCGTCGCGCCTTGACGCTTCGCGTTCCTTCTGCTACCTACACGCCGACATTTTCGCGCCCGGGTTCCGCCGGGTTCCGAAAGTGGGCCGCGGTCGCCCACTTTTTCTTTTTTCAGGGGTCCATGACGGGCATCGGTGAACAGTCCATCGCGGAGCAGGTGCGGAGCCTGCTCGAGCCGGTGCTGGAGCGCGACGGCTACGAGCTCGTCGAGGTGGAGTGGGCGCGGCTCGCAGGCCGGTGGACGCTCCGGGTGTTCATCGACAAGGCCGGCGGCGTCGGGATCGACGACTGCCAGGCGGTCTCGAAGACGGTGGAGCCGATCCTCGACGTGGCCGACGTCATCGAGCCGGCCTACGACCTCGAGGTCTCCTCGCCCGGGCTCGACCGCCCCCTGCGCAAGCCCAGGGACTTCGACCGCTACGCGGGCCAGCGCGTGCACGTGAAGGCGTACGGCCCCGTCGCCGGGACCGCGCCCGGCTCGCCCGCCCGGAAGCACTGGACCGGCGTGCTGAAGGGCTTCCGCGACGGCGCCGTCGAGCTCGACGTGGACGGCGTCCTGCACCGCGTCCCGCACGACCAGATCGCGAAGGCCAACCTCGAGTACGACGTCGAGGGCGACCTCCGAAGGAAGGACTGATCCATGCAGCAGAACGTCAACCTGAACCTCATCCTCGACCAGGTCGCCAAGGACAAGGGGATCGATCGCGCCAAGCTGATCGAGATCCTCGAGGAGGCCATCGGCAGCGCGGCCAAGCGCCACTTCGGCCTCGAGCGCAACCTCAAGGCCCGCTACGACGAGGAGAAGGGGCAGGTGGATCTGTTCCAGGTCCTCACCATCGTGCCGGATCCCACCGAGGAGGCGCCGCTCGCCGACCCCGTGAACATGGTCCCGGTCGCGGTGGCGCACGAGAAGGGCATCGACGTGGAGCCGGGCGACGAGCTCGACTTCCCCATCTACTACCGCGCCGAGGACGAGGCCGAGGCCCGCGCGCAGGACGAGCAGTGGGGCGACCTGCTCAAGCTGAAGACCTACCGCCGGTCGTTCGGCCGCATCGCCGCGCAGACCGCGAAGCAGGTGATGATCCAGGGCACCCGCAACGCCGAGCGCGAGAACGTCTTCAACGAGTACAAGGACCGCAAGGGCGAGGTCATCACCGGCATCGTCCGCCGCTTCGAGCGCGGCAACGTCATCGTGGACCTGGGCCGCGCCGAGGCGGTGCTGCCGGTGCGCGAGCAGGTGCCGCGCGAGAGCTACCGCGCCGGCGACCGCATCCAGGCGTTCGTGATGGACGTGCTGCGCGAGTCGAAGGGGCCGCAGATCATCCTGTCCCGCGCCTCGGTCGAGCTGCTGAAGAAGCTGTTCGAGATGGAGGTCCCGGAGATCGCCGAGGGCGTGGTGGTGATCGAGGCCGCCGCCCGCGAGCCGGGCGGCCGCGCCAAGATCGCGGTCAGCTCGCGCGACTCCGACGTGGACCCGGTGGGCGCCTGCGTGGGCATGAAGGGCAGCCGCGTCCAGGCGGTGGTCCAGGAGCTCCGCGGCGAGAAGATCGACATCGTCCCCTGGGACGAGGATCCGGCCCGCTTCGTGTGCAACGCCCTGGCGCCGGCCGAGGTCTCCCGCGTGCTGCTCGACGAGCAGAACCGCGCCATGGAGATCATCGTCCCGGACGACCAGCTCTCGCTGGCGATCGGCCGCCGCGGCCAGAACGTGCGGCTCGCCTCGCAGGTGACCGGCTGGAAGCTCGACATCAACTCCGAGTCGCGCGTGAAGGAGATGCGCGAGTTCGCGACCGAGAGCTTCGGCGCCATCGGCATCCCCGAGCAGACGCAGGAGATGCTGTACGCGCACGGGTTCCGGAAGGCGCAGGACGTCGCCAACGCCGCGCCCGAGATGCTCACGCAGTTCCCCGGCTTCACCATGGACATGATCCCCGACCTGCAGAAGCGGGCCCGGGAGCAGTCCATCGAGGACGCCGAGAAGGAGATGCGGCTGGAGCAGGAGCGCGAGGCGGCCCGGATCGCCGAGGCGCGCCGCCACCCCGACACGCTCACGCAGGAGGAGCGCTTCGCGCGCGTCCGCGGGGTGGGCGAGAAGACCATCGAGCAGATGAAGCTGGCCGGCTACCCCACCGTCGAGACGGTGCACAACGAGGCGGACGTGAACCGCTTCGCCGACTCCACCGGGCTCGGCATCAAGAAGGCCCGCCAGATCAAGCACGCCGTGGGCGTGTACCTGGAGGAGGAGGCCAAGCTCCGCGCCGAGCTCGACGCGGAGAAGGCCCGGCAGTCCGGCGCGGAGGGCGCGGGCGCTTGAACGAGCCCGTCCGCACCTGCATCGGCTGCGGCGCGAAGGCGCCCCAGCGCGAGCTGGTGCGGCTCAAGGTGATGGGAGATCGCGTGACGGTGGATCGCGAGCAGCGCGGCGGACGGGGAGCCTGGCTCCACGCCGCTCCTCCCTGCCTCGAGCGGGCGGCGAAGCGGCGCGCCTTCGCCCGGGCCCTCAGGGCCGAGGGCGTCCGCGCGGACGCCGAGACGCTCCGGGTCGAGTTGACGGGAAGTGCCCGTAAGGATTAGGAGTCTACGCAATGTCCAAGAAGCGGGTCCACGAGCTCGGGAAGCAGCTGAAGGAGCAGGGCATCGAGCTCTCCAACCAGGAGCTCGTCGAGAAGCTCCATGCGCTCGGCTACCTCGAGGTGAAGAGCCACTCGTCGTCCCTCGAGGACGATCAGGCCCACGCGGCCTACGAGAAGATCCTGGCCGAGCGGAAGCCGAAGCCGGCGCCGGTGCGCCCGGCGGGCCCGGGCTTCGTGGTGCGCAAGCGCGCCCACGTCGAGCCGCCCACCGTCACCGCCCCCGCGGCCCCGCCGCCGGCCGAGCCGGAGTACGCGGAGCCGCAGTACGCGGAGCCGCAGTACGCGGAGCCGCAGCAGGCCGAGCAGGGCTACGAGGCCGCG
>NZ_BAZG01000280.1 GCF_000964525.1 Anaeromyxobacter sp. PSR-1 | reverse complement strand
CCTGGAACGTGTCGTTCGTCACCAGCCCCCGCCACACCAGCGCCCAGATCGCGTCCACCGTCTGCTGCGCGAAGCCGCCGCCCGCCGCCTCGTGCAGCTCCGGGAAGAAGCAGGCGCCGCGGCGCGCCAGGTGCTCGAGCACGCGCCGCTCCCGCGGGTCCTCCGGCGGCTCGGCGGGGCGCGCCGGGGGGAGCAGCGCGGGGAGCGCGTCGGCGAGGAAGAGGGCCACGCGCCCGTCGCGCTCGCCGAGCGGCTCGAGGCCGACCCAGGTGACCTCGCCGCCCGCCGCGAGCGCGTCGAGGTCGCCGGGCAGGTAGCCCTCGACCCGCGCCGGCAGGATCTCGCCCTCGAGCAGCGCGGCCGGGAGCGGCGCGCCCTGGAGCTTCTCGACCGCGTCGAGCACCGCGTCGAGGCCGGCGGCGCGGCGCGTGATCCCGTGCCAGCCGAGCAGCGTCCGCCCGAGCACGCGCGGCTCGACCGGCTCGATCTCCTCGCGGAGCTTCGCGAGCGAGCGCCGCCGCAGCGTCCGGAGCACGTCGGGGTCGCACCACTCGCGCTCCGCGCCGTGCGGCCGGAACGCGCCCTCCAGCAGCCGCCCGGCGCGCGCGAGCCGCTCCAGCGCCCGCTCCAGCGCCCGCTCCGCCGCGGCCCGGCCCAGGCCGAGGCGCGCCGCCAGCTCGCCCGCGGTGAACGGCGCGTGCCGCCGCGCGTACCGGGCCACCAGGCCGTCGAGCGCATCCGGCACCGGCGCGAGCAGCGCCTCGGGCACGCCGGGCGGGAGCGGCACCCCGAGCCCGTCGCGGTAGCGGGCCGCGTCCTCCACCGCCACGAACCGCTCCTCCCCGCCGACGCGGAGCGCCACCGCCCGCCGCTCCGCCACCAGGCGGTCGAGGCTCGCCGCGACCTCCGGGCCGGCCGCGCGGCGCTCCACCTCGGCGCGGGTGAGATCCCCGAGCCGGAGCAGCATGTCGGCGAGGCCGTCGGCGCTGCGCACCCGCAGCTCGGGCGGGAGGAGCTGGAGCCGCGCCTCCAGGTCGGCGAGCGCGTCCGCGTCGAGCAGCTCGCGCAGCTCCGCCTCGCCGAGCAGCTCGCGGAGCTGCGCCTGGTCGATGGCGAGCGCCTGCGCGCGCCGCTCCGCCAGCGGCGCGTCGCCGTCGTAGATGAAGCTCGCCACGAAGCCGAACAGGAGCGAGCCGGCGAACGGCGACGGCACCCGCGTGTCGGCCACCGCGCGGCGCACCCGCCCCGCCTTCAGGTCGCGCATCAGCTCCACCAGCGCGGGCAGGTCGAACACGTCGCGCAGGCACTCGCGGTAGGCCTCGAGGAGCAGCGGGAACTGCGCGAAGCGGGAGGCGATCGCGAGCAGGTCGGCGGCGCGCTTGCGCTGCTGCCACAGCGGGGTGCGCTGGCCGGGGCGGCGGCGCGGCAGGAGCAGGGCGCGCGCGGAGGCCTCGCGGAATCGGGCGGCGAACAGCGCCGTGGCCCCGAGCTGCTCGACCACCAGCGCCTCGACCTCCTCCGGCTCCGGGAACAGGAAGTCCACCTCGGGCGGCTGGTCGGTCTCGGGGAGCCGCAGCGCGAAGCCGTCGTTGGTCCAGAGCGTCTCCGGGTCGGCGCCGAGCCGGTCGCGGGCGCGCCGGGCCGCCGCCATGCACCACGGGACGAGCACCGCGCTCCCGAACGGCGCGAGCACGCACACCCGCCAGTCGCCCAGCTCGTCGCGGCAGCGCTCCACCAGCACGGTGCGGTCGTCCGGCACCGCCCCGGCCGCCTGCTGCTGGTCTTCGAGGTAGCGGACCAGGTTCTCCGCCGCGCGCGCGTCGAGGCCGTGGCGGGTCCGCAGCCGCTCCAGCGCGGCGGCGCGCGGCACCCCGCGCAGCTCGCGCACCAGCCGGCCGATGCGCCGCCCCAGCTCCACCGGCCGGGCGGCCGCGTCGCCGTGCCAGAACGGCATCTTCCCCGGCTCGCCCGGCGCCGGCGACACGAGCACGCGGTCGTGGGTGATCTCCTCGACGCGCCAGGTGGAAGCGCCCAGGGTGAACGTCTCGCCCACGGCGGTCTCGAAGACCATCTCCTCGTCCAGCTCGCCCACCCGCGCCTGGCCCTTGGCGCCGCCCAGCAGGTACACGCCGTACAGGCCGCGGTCGGGGATGGTCCCGCCGCTCACCACCGCCACCCGCCGCGCGCCCTCGCGCGCGCGCAGCACCCCGCGGACCCGGTCCCAGGTGACGCGCGGGCGCAGCTCGGCCAGCTCCTCCGACGGATAGCGGCCGGAGAGCAGGTCGAGCACGCCCTCCAGGATCCCGCGCGGCAGCTCGGCGAACGGCGCGGCGCCGCGCAGCGCCGCGTGCAGGTCGTCCACCCGCCAGTCGTCGAGCGAGACCATCGCCACGATCTGCTGCGCCAGGACGTCGAGCGGGTTGCGCAGGTAGCGGGTCGCCTCGACGTCGCCCTCCTGCATGGCCTCGGTGAGCGCGGCGCACGCGACGAGGTCGCCGCGGTACTTCGGGAACAGCACCCCGGCGCTGGGCGCGCCCACCTGGTGGCCGGCGCGCCCGATGCGCTGCATCCCGCTCGCGACCGAGGGCGGCGCCTCGATCTGGACCACCAGGTCCACCGAGCCCATGTCGATGCCCAGCTCCAGCGAGGAGGTGGCCACCAGGCCGCGCACCCGGCCGGCCTTGAGGTTGTCCTCGATGGCGATGCGCTGCGGCCGGGCGATGGAGCCGTGGTGCGCCTGCACCAGCGTCTCGCCCGCCAGCTCGTTGAGCGCCCCGGCGAGCCGCTCGGCCACCCGCCGGCTGTTCACGAACAGCAAGGTGGTGCGGTGCGCCTTCACCAGCTCGAGCAGGCGCGGGTGGATGGCCGTCCAGATCGAGGCGCGCGGCGGCGCCTGCGAGGCGTCGCCGCCGGGCAGGTCGAGCGGCTCGCCGAGGCGGGACATGTCCTCGACCGGCACCTCCACGGTGAGCTCGAGCGGCTTGCGCGACCCGGCGTCCACCACCGCCACCGGCCGCCAGGCCGGGCGGGCGGTCCGGTCGCGCAGCTCGCCCAGCGCGCCGTCGGCGTCGCCCGCCCCCGCCGGCGCCGCGGGGCGCGCGCCGCCCAGGAACCGCGCCACCTCGTCGAGCGGGCGCTGCGTGGCCGAGAGCCCGATGCGCTGCAGCGGCCGCCCGGCGAGCTGCTCCAGCCGCTCCAGCGACAGCGCCAGGTGCGCGCCGCGCTTCGAGGGGACGAGCGCGTGGATCTCGTCCACGATCACCGTCTCGACCGTGCGCAGCCCCTCGCGCGCCGCCTGCGTCAGCAGCAGGTAGAGCGACTCCGGGGTGGTGATGAGGATGTCGGCCGGGTCGCGCGCGAAGCGCGCCCGCTCCGCGGCGGGCGTGTCGCCGGTGCGCACCGCCACCGCGGGGATCCGGTGCGCGTAGCCGCGCTCCGCCGCCACGTGCGCGATGCCGGCGAGCGGCGCGCGCAGGTTGCGCTCCACGTCCACCGCCAGCGCCTTCAGCGGCGAGACGTACACCACCCGCAGCCGCTCGCGGCGCGGCGGCTCGGGCGAGAACATGAGGCGGTCGATGCAGGACAGGAACGCGGCGAGCGTCTTGCCGCTGCCGGTCGGCGCCAGCAGGAGCGTGCTCTCCCCCCGGTGGATGGGCGGCCAGCCGAGCGCCTGCGCGCGCGTGGGCGCCTGGAAGGCGCGCTCGAACCAGGCCCGCACCGCGGGGTGGAACGGCACCGCCGCCGGATCGGGGGACCTCGCCATCCCC
>NZ_BAZG01000281.1 GCF_000964525.1 Anaeromyxobacter sp. PSR-1 | reverse complement strand
GCTCGTAGCCCTCGGCGGCGAGCGCGGTCAGGAACAGCGCGAGCTGGACGGGGAACTCGCCGGCGCGGGCGGCGCCGCGGGCCGGGACGCCCTCGCCCCGCAGCAGCGCCTGCGCGCCGGCGCGCACCGCCGCGAGCCCCTGCCGCAGCCGGTCGGGCGCCATGCCGGCGAGGACGCGCGGATCCCCGGCCGGCGCCGCCGAGAACGTGGTGACGTTCTTCAGGTCGGGGTAGGCGGCGAGCGCGGTGAGGAGGTCGGCGCCGCCGGGCACCACGGCGCTGCTGGGCAGGCCGGCGGGGCGGAGCGGCGCGAGCGCCTCGAACGCCTTCGCGCGCGGGCCGGTGCGGAACGCCTCGAGCGCCTTCCGCTGCTCGGCGCAGAACGCGCCGACGACCTGCGCGTCGAGGCCGGCGGGGGCGGCGCCCCGGCACGCGACCAGGTCGAACAGCCGCCGCACCTCGGCGCCGAGCTCGGCGGCCGGCTCGGCGGGCCCGGCCGCGGGCTCGTCGGGGATCTCGCACGGCTTCACCGGTGCGCAGGGCGGCTCGCCGGGCGCGCCGGCGGGCGGCGTCGCCTGCTGGGCGGCGGCGGCGGGGCGGGCGGCCGACAGGGCGAGGAGGGCGGCGGCCGCGCAGGCGAGCGGCGCGCGCGAGGGGCGGGCGGGCATGGTCCTCCTCTAGCACGCGTCCCAGGGACGCGCGACGCGGGCGCGGGTGCGCGCCGCGCGAAAGCGCTGCGCCGCTGCACTTTCCGTGTGCAAGGGGCCGGCCGCGAAAGGCCCGCGCGGGGGGTTCCCGGTTGTCGACATCGGCGGGCGGACGTGGTTTTCTCCCCGCGCAACGCGGAACCCCAGCGGCGAGGAGACGCATGGCAGAGCCGAGCACGGTCGTGAAGCCCGAGGTCGAGCAGAAGGAGTTCAGGCCGTACATCGGCGCGGATCGCACGCTCCCCGAGTTCACGCCCAAGGCGGTGCTGCTGGGCGCGCTGTTCGGCATCCTGTTCGGCGCCGCCACGGTCTACCTGGCGCTCAAGGCGGGCCTCACCGTCTCCGCCTCGATCCCCATCGCCGTCATCGCCATCTCGCTGGGGCGGAAGGTCTTCAAGACCTCCATCCTCGAGAACAACATCATCCAGACCACCGGGTCGGCGGGCGAGTCGATCGCGGCGGGCGTGGTGTTCACGCTCCCGGGCTTCCTGTTCCTCTCCGCGGGCACGGGCGGCTCGTCGGTCGGCGCGGGCTACTTCAGCTACGTGACGCTGTTCACGCTCTCGATGGTGGGCGGCATCCTGGGCGTCCTCATGATGATCCCGCTGCGGCGGTCGCTCATCGTGAAGGAGCACGGGCAGCTCGTCTACCCGGAGGGCACGGCCTGCGCCTCGGTGCTCATCGCCGGCGACAAGGGCGGCGACTTCGCCAAGACCGCGTTCCAGGGCGTGGGCTTCGCGCTCGGCTACGCGCTCCTGCAGAAGGTCTTCCACGTCATCGCCGAGACGCCGGCGTGGGTGACGAAGCAGACCAACAAGTGGCTGCCGAACGCCACCGTGAACGGCGAGATCACGCCGGAGTACCTGGGCGTCGGCTACATCATCGGGCCGCGCATCGCGGGCGTGCTGGTGGCGGGCGGCGTCCTCGCCTGGCTGGGGCTCATCCCGCTGCTGTCGGTGCTGGTGCCGGGCGAGGTCATCGCGCGGCAGCTCGTGAAGGTGGGCGCGAGCCCGGAGGGCTTCGGCTTCGACGCGGCGGCGGGCACGTTCGCGAACCTGCCGCGCGCGGTGTACCTCGCCTACATCCGCCAGATCGGCGCGGGCGCGGTGGCGGCGGCGGGCTTCATCACGCTGCTCAAGACCTTCCCGACCATCGTCAGCTCGCTGCGGGACTCGATCCGCTCGCTGGGCGACAAGACCGCGGCCGCCTCGGTGTCGCGCACCGAGCGCGACCTGTCCTTCGTGACGGTGATCCTCGGCTCGATCGGCCTGGTGGTGCTGCTGGTGGCGCTGCCGCAGGTGCCGGGCGACACGATCCTCAACAAGCTGCTCACCGCGGTGCTCATCATCGCGTTCGGCTTCATCTTCGTGACGGTGTCCTCGCGCATCGTGGGCATCATCGGCTCCTCCTCCAACCCGATCTCGGGCATGACCATCGCCACGCTCATGGCGACCGCGATGGTCTTCGTCTCGGTGGGCTGGACGGGCGCGGCCTACGAGCCGATGGCGCTGGTGGTGGGCGGCATGGTCTGCATCGCGGCCGCGAACGGCGGCGCGACCTCGCAGGACCTGAAGACCGGCTACCTGGTGGGCGCCACCCCGCGCGCGCAGCAGCTGGCGCTGTTCGTGGGCGCGATCGCCTCGGCCACGGTCATCGGCGTGACGGTAAAGGTGCTCGACACGCCGACGGCGCGGATGATCTCCGAGGGCATCACCGACCACGCCATCGGCTCCTCCTACTTCCCGGCCCCGCAGGCGACGCTCATGGCGACGCTCATCAAGGGCCTGCTCTCGCTCAACCTCGACTGGCACTTCGTGCTGGTGGGCGCGTTCGTCGCCATCACCATGGAGCTGTGCGGCGTGAAGTCGCTCTCCTTCGCGGTGGGGCTCTACCTGCCCCTCTCCACCACGCTCCCCATCTTCGTGGGCGGCGCGCTGAAGGGCGTGGCGGACTTCGTCTCCCGCCGCAAGGGCGGCGCGGGCGAGGAGGGCGAGCTGGGCAGCGGCAGCCTGTTCGCGACCGGCCTGGTGGCGGGCGGCGCGCTGTTCGGCGTCATCGTGGCCTTCCTGCAGGTGTTCGCGGAGGGCACCATGAAGACGCTCGACCTGCAGGAGTCGATCGTCCACGCCATCGGGTCCACCGGCTACGCGGTGCTGGGCGTCGCCTTCTTCGCGGCGCTGGCCGGCGTGCTCTACCGCGCGGCGCGGAAGCCGCAGCCCGGGCTCGAGGCCTAGCGTCCTCCGCGATCCCGCTCATGGTGAGCCCCGTCGAACCATGAGCGGGTCGCCCGGGCAGGTCCGGCGGCGCGCCGCCGCTCACACCTCGCGCAGCGAGTCGAGCTGGGCCTGCAGGTCGCGGTTCTTCTGCTGGTAGCGCGCGACCTCGCCGTTCAGGAAGTCGTTCTCGCCGCGGAGGTCGCCGAGCTCCTCCTCGATCCGCGCCACCGCGGCCTTCAGCTTCGCGACCTCGGCGGGGTCGGCGGCCGGCACGGGCGGCGGGCGCGGGGCGGCGGCGGCCTTCTCCAGCTCCTGGATCCGCTTCTTCATGCCGAGCTCGGCGCGGGCGCGCGCCTCGAGGTGCTTCTCCAGCTCCACCATGGCGGCCTTCAGGCGCGCGGCCTCGGCGGCGTGGCGGCGCTCGGCCTCGCCGGCCTCCGCGGCCGCCCCCTGGCGGCGCCGCTCGGCCTCGGCCTGCGCGGCCTGCAGCTCGGTCCGCGCCTTCTCCAGCTCGGCGGCCCGCGCGGTGCGCTCGGCCTCCAGCTCGGCGAGCTTGCGGCGGACGGCGCCCAGCTCCGACTCGAGCCGCGCGGCGGAGCCCTGCAGCTTGCCGGCCTCCACCGCGGAGCGCTCCTCGGCGCGGGCGCGCTCGGCGGCGGCGGCCTGCGCCGACCGCGAGGCGGCCTCGGCGGCCTGGGTGCGCTGCTGCACCATCTCGCGGAGCGACCCGACCTCCTTGCGCAGCCGGGCGGCCTCCTCGGCCACGGGCTCGAGCTGGGCGAGCCGCTTC
>NZ_BAZG01000282.1 GCF_000964525.1 Anaeromyxobacter sp. PSR-1 | reverse complement strand
CGCCGCCACGCCAGGGGCGCGCCGGCGCGGGCTGCGGCCGGGACCGGCGCGTGCTAACTGTGGCGCGTGCCCCACTTCTCCCGCCGCCTCCCTGGCGTCCTGCCGCGCAAGGACCTCGTCCGCCTGCTCGTGCCCACGTACGCCGCCGCGCGCGGCGTGGACGAGGAGGAGGCCGCCGAGCGGCTCTCGCGCGCGCTCGCCGCCCCGGCGGCGCTCGACGAGCTGTACGGCGGCATCTCCGAGGCGCTCCGCGACGCGCAGGGCCCGCGCACCTCGGAGGACGCGCTCATGGACCGGCTCTCCGCGGGCGTGGTGACCCGCGGCGGCCGCGCCAAGCCCGCCCCCTCGACGCCGGCCGTCTCCGCCGCGCTCGTCCGGCTCGACCTCGAGGTCGGCATCGCCCCGGAGTCGATGCGCGCCACGCTCGCGGCCGGACCGGGGCGCGCGCTGCTCGAGGCCGGGCTCCGCGCGCTCGGCGCGCACGTGGTGAAGGAGCTGCTGCGCGGCGCGCGCGGGGGCGCGGCGAAGGGGAGCTAGGGACGCGCCGCCAGGCAGCCCTCGTCCTACAGAAACTCGCAGACGTACGCCGCCGGCGCGGTCGCCTTCACGTCGAAGCCGCTCCGGCCCGGGACCTCGAAGCAGGTGCCGGCGGGGAAGGCGCGGAAGCCGGCCTCGCCCGGCAGGCGCGCCCACAGCTCGCCCGAGACCACGGTCATCCGCTCCGGCGCCTCCGTGCCGAAGTGGAACTCGCCCACGTCCACCACGCCGGCGGTCTGCCGGCGGCCGTTGCGCTCGAACCCGATGCTCTGGACCTGGCCCTCGAAGAACGTCTTGTGCGTGAGCATGGGCCGATGGAAGCACGCGCCGCGCGCGCCGGTCAACGCGCGCCCGCGCCGCGCGCCGCGGGCCGCCGGTGGACGCGCGGGCGATCGCGGCCGAGCAGGAGGCCGGTCGCGAGCACGCCGGCGAACGGCAGCGGGAGGTCCTCGGTCATGCCCAGCTCGAGCGCGGCGGGGATGCCCATCAGCGACCACAGGAACGGGACCACCAGCAGCCGGCGCGGCACCGGCCGGTCGGTGAGCAGCAGCAGTCCCAGGGTGAAGATCGTGTTCGGGCAGGGCGTCACGCCGAACGCGGGCGCGCGCGGGTAGGCGTGCCCGGCGAGCGCGCCGACGAGCGGGTAGACGGCCGCCGCGTAGAGCATGAGCGAGAGCCCCGCGGTGGTGAGCCCGCCGGGCCGGGCGTGGAACGACAGCCACCCGCGCACCGACGCCGTCGCGAACAGCACCGCCTGGACCACGAACGCCGCGGCGAACGCCGGCGCGAGCGAGGACACGCGCGCGAACGCGCTCGCGTGGAAGGCGGCGGCGGCGGCCCACAGGAACGCGAGCACGAGCGCGGTCCCGGCGCTCGCCCCGCGCCCGCCGCGCACCGCGAGCACGAGCGCGAGGAGCGCGAGCGCGAGGAGCGCGAGCGCGTAGGCGACGAGCGGCATGGGCCACACCGCGCCGTTGAACTGCTCGAACGCGTCGAGGAGCTGCTGCGAGGTGAACGGGACGCCCATGGGCCACCTCCGCCTGCCAGCAGGCGCACCGCCGCGCGCCGGCGTCGAGCGCCCTCGGCGTGGCGACCCGATCGCGGGCGGCACCGGACGCGCCCGCGCGCGCACCGGGATGGTTGCATCACCAACGGTGAAGCGCCCTCCGGGCCGCCCGGGGTTCCCCCGCCCGCCCGCCGGGAGTATGGTGCCCGCCGAACCATGCCGCAGCGCGTCCTCCTCGTCTCCCATCCCGACTGCCAGGCGCACGATCCCGGCCCCGGGCACCCCGAGCGCCTGGCGCGGCTCGAGGCCGCGCTGGAGGCGCTCGCCGCGGATCCCGCGCTCGGGCCGGAGGTGGTGGAGCGCGTCGAGGCGGCGCGGGCGACCGAGCAGGCGCTGCTCCGCGTGCACACGCCCGGGCACCTCGCCCGCGTGCGCGGTCACGTGGAGGCGGCGGCGCGCACCGGGATGCTCGACTGGCTCGAGCCGGAGACGCCGGTGTCGGCGGGCTCCTGGCGGGCGGCGGTGGCCGCGGCCGGCGCGGCCATCGAGGCCGCCGAGCGGGTGGCGCGCGGCGAGGCGCGGGCGGCGTTCGCGCTGGTCCGGCCGCCCGGCCACCACGCCTGGGCCGAGCGCGCCGGCGGGTACTGCCTGCTCAACAACGTCGCGATCGCGGCGCGCGCGGTCCAGGCCGCGGGGCTGGCGCGGCGGGTGCTCGTGGTGGACTGGGACGTCCACCACTGCGACGGCACGCAGTCGATCTTCTGGGAGGACCCGGCCGTCTACGTGCTCTCCCTGCACCTGTGGCCGCACTACCCGCACACCGGCGCGCCGGAGGAGCGCGGCGCCGGCGCGGGCGAGGGGACGACGCGCAACGTGGCGGTGCCGCACGGCACGCGCGCGCCCGAGCAGCGGCGGCTGTTCGAGGACGGGCTCGCGGCGGCCCTCGCCGAGTTCCGCCCGGACCTGGTGCTGCTCTCGGCCGGCTTCGACCCGCTGGAGGGCGATCCGGAGGGCGGCCTGCACCTCGAGCCGTCCGACCTGCACGCGATGACGCGGACGCTGGTGGAGCGGTGCGCCGCGGCCGGCTGCGAGCGGATCGCGGCGGTGCTGGAGGGCGGCTACGTCCCCCCGCGCCTGGGCGAGGGCGTGGTGCAGGTGGTCCGGGCGCTGGCGGGGCTGCCGGCGGCCGGGGAGCGCGTCAGCCCCGCGGCCGCGCGCCGAAGCGGATGAGGTCGCGCTCGCCGCGCCCGAACGCGCCCAGCAGCGCCGCCGGGCCGTGGGCCTGCGCGTCCGCCAGCTCCTGCGGCGAGAGGAACACGGCCATCGACACCTGCACCAGCTCCGCGTCGAAGCGGATCGCGTCGGGCAGGTCCGGGAACCAGCGGCCGGCGCTGGGCGGGAGCAGCGCCACCCCGGCGCGCCCCGCGTCCACCAGCGCGGGGTCCGCGAGCGGGAGGACGCGGACCGCGTCGCCCGCGGGCGCGGCCCGCTCCACGCGCGCCAGCAGCGCCCCGACCATCATGGGATCCGCGTCGGTGAGCGTCGCGACCACGCGGCGGCCGGACCGCCCGAGCGTGAACACCACCGCCGCGCCCGGGCTGGGGGCGAGCGGCGCGGACGCGAACACGGCCGGCGGGCCGTCCGGATCGAGCGCGAGCTCGACCGCGCGCCCGCCGCCCGCGGCGGGGACGTGCTCCATCACGTACACGAGGACCCGGGCCTCGAGCCGGTTCAGCGCCGCTTCCATGGCGGAAGCTTGCCACGTTCCACGCCGGAGCGGGAACCGCGGCTGCTAGACTCCGCGCCCTATGCCGCTCGCCCGCCGCCGCGCCGCCTGGCCCCCCTGGAAGGAGAACCGCCGCGTCGCGCTGTCCGTGGCCGCCGTCGCGCTGGTGGTGGGCGCGGTGGTGCTCTGGGGGCGCGGCACCGGACGCCCGGACGTCGCGCTCGCGGCGCAGGCCGCCGCGCTCCTCGGCTGGTTCGCCCTGCTCATGGTGGCGGTGCGCCGGCCGCCCCGCGCCCGGGCGCCGCGCGACGCCGCCGGCGCCGCCAT
>NZ_BAZG01000283.1 GCF_000964525.1 Anaeromyxobacter sp. PSR-1 | reverse complement strand
GCCAGTGCCCGCCGCCGGTGGGCCCCAATTTCTCCACGTCCAGCGTTGCGCCCGGTGCAAGGCCGGGCGGCGCGGCGCCCGCACGCACGGCGGGAGGGGCGCCGGCGCAGCGCGCCGTGCCCCACGGCCGCAGCGAAACGACGAGCGAGCGAGCCCGGTGTAGGCTCAGGTGAGGGCGTGCGGTCGGGGTGGCGGCGCGCGTGGGATGGCATGCGCGTGCGGCCGACCTGCACCCTCTTCCACGCACCCCTGCCCCACGGAAGGCGAGAAATTCGGTCGGTCGGCCTGTCGTTGTCCGGGCGCTGCAACGAACCCGGAAAGGACGACCCCGATGAAGACCCGCCGCCGAGCCTTCACCGCCGCCGCCGTCGCGCTGGCGCTCTCCCTGCTGCCCCTGGCGGCCTCCGCCGCCGAGGCGTGGGTCGCGAGCGCCACCGAGAAGATCCGGCCCGACGCGAAGGCGCGGCCCCAGACCGAGGCGCACCTCGCGGCGGCCCGCAACGAGTTCGCCGCGTTCCAGGTGGTCGTCACCGGCCCCGCGAAGCGCGTCTCCGCCCGCGTGGAGGGGCTCGACGGGCTCCAGGCCACGCTGTTCCGCGTCGACACGCTCGACGTGACCAGCCCGTCCGCCGTGGACGGCGGCACCGGCCGCTGGCCCGACGCGCTCGTCCCCGCCGTGGACGACGTGGTGGGCGAGCAGCGCAACGCGTTCCCGTTCGACGCGGGGAGCGAGAGCCGCGCGGTCTGGGTGGACGTGCACGTGCCGGCCGGCGCGCGCTCGGGCGTCTACCAGGGCGCGGTGGTGATCTCGTCCGACGCGGGCGAGGCGCGCGTCCCGGTGGCGGTGAGCGTCTACGACTTCGTGCTCCCGTCCACCTCGTCGCTGCGCACGTCGTTCGGCCTCTCCTACGGCGTCATCGCCGCCGCCCACGGCGTGTCCGGCGACGCCGACGCCGCGCTCCGCGCGCGCTACGGCCAGCTCGCGCTCGATCACCGCATCACGCTCACCGGCCTGAACGACGACGGCCAGCACGCCGACTTCGGCCACCTCGACCGCTTCTACGGGCCGCTCATCGACGGCACCGCCCCGACCCGCCTGCAGGGCGCGAAGCTCACCGCGGTGAAGTACGTGGGCGGCCGCACCAGCGTGGCCGAGCACGCCGCCTGGGCGAAGCACGCGCGCGAGCAGGGGTGGTTCGACCGGCTGTTCGACTACACCTGCGACGAGCCGCCGCTCACCTGCGCCTGGAGCGACATCCCGGCCCGCGCCGGCGCGGCGAAGCAGGGCGACCCCGAGTTCCGGACGCTCGTCACCACGCAGCTCTGGGACGCCGAGGACCACGGCGTGGCCGACGACATCGACGTGATGGTGCCGGTGGTGAACTGGATGGACGACCGGCCGGGCAGTGCCGTCGCCGGCGACCAGCGCGACCGCTACGACCCGTTCCTCGCCTCGGGCCCGCGCAAGGAGGTCTGGCTGTACCAGAGCTGCATGAGCCACGGCTGCGGCGGGACGGTGAACATCGGCTCGCCCTCCGAGTCCGACCGCTACTTCACCGGCTGGCCGAGCTACATGGTGGACGCCTCCGCCTCGCGGAACCGCGCCATGGAGTGGATCACGTTCCTCGAGCGCGCCAGCGGCGAGCTGTACTGGGAGACGGCCTACAGCTTCCGCCGCGACCCGTGGTCGAGCCAGTGGGACTTCTCCGGCAACGGCGACGGGACGCTGTTCTACCCCGGCAAGCCCTCCCGCATCGGCGGCAAGACCGACGTCCCGGTGGCCTCGGTCCGCCTCAAGATGATCCGCGCCGGCATGCAGGACTACGAGTACCTGAAGGCGCTCTCCGACGCGGGCGACCCCGAGCTGGCCCGGAAGATCGCGCGCGACCTGTTCCCGAACGCGTGGTCCACCGACGTCGCGCCGGAGAAGTTCGACCAGGCGCGCCAGCAGATCGCGCAGCGCATCCTCGAGCTCACCGGCAAGCCCATGCCGGCCGCGGTGGAGGCGGGCTTCTCCGGCAACGGCGGCGGCTGCGGCAGCGCCGGCGGGTCCGGCGGCGGCGCGCTGCTGGCGCTCCCGGCCCTGGCCCTGCTCGCGCTCGTTCCGCGGCGCCGCGCCCTGGCGCGGGCGGTGGCGGTGGCGGCGCGGCGCTGAGGATCTGACGGGGCTGCGCCCCGCCCCACGGAGCGGAGCTCCGCGGGGCCCCACCCTGCTCGCCGGGACCCGTGCGCCGTCGCCGGCGGCTTCGCCGCGAGCGCGACGGCGCCCCGGCAGGCTCGCCTCGCTCGCGGTCGACGTGTGAGCATCCGGCGCATCGACGACGGCGCGGCGGGTCATCCCGGTCGCGCCGGACCCTCCTCCGGCGGGGCGCGTCCGCGCGGCGCGCCCCGCCGTACCTTTCCTGGGAGTGACGGCCGGGTACAATCACGCCCGGTGAGGACGTTCGGAAAGTACCGGCTGGTCGAGCTGCTCGCGTCGGGCGGGATGGCGGACGTGTGGCGCGCCGAGGTGGCGGGCGCGGCCGGGGTGGTGAAGGAGGTCGCGCTGAAGCGCGTGCGCGGCGAGCACGGCGCGCGCAGCGACTTCGTCCGGATGTTCATCGAGGAGGCGCGCCTCGCGTCGCGCCTCACCCACGCGAACGTCGTCCAGGTCTTCGAGTTCGACCAGGTGGACGGCCGCTACTACATCGCCATGGAGCTGGTGCGCGGGCGCCACCTCGGCCAGGTGGTGGAGCGCGCGCGGGAGGCGGGCGTCCGGCTCGGCCTGGCCCGCGCCGTCCACGCGTGCGCCGAGGTCGCGAGGGGCCTCTCCTACGCGCACCGGCTCGCCGACGGCGGGCGGCCGCTCGGGCTGGTGCACCGCGACGTGTCCCCCCACAACGTCCTCGTGTCGTTCGAGGGCGAGGTGAAGCTCGCCGACTTCGGCATCGCCCGCGCCATGAGCCAGGGCGGGCTCACCGATCCCGGGACGGTGAAGGGCAAGCTCGCGTACATGGCGCCGGAGCAGGCGCGCGGCGCGCCGCTGGACGCGCGCGCCGACGTGTTCGCGCTGGGCGTGGTGCTCTGGGAGCTGTGCGCCGGGCGCCGGCTCTTCGCGCGCGACAGCGAGGCCGCGACGCTCGCGGCGGTGCTCGAGGGCGCGCCGCCGCCGCCGCCCTCGGCGTGGAACGACGAGGTGCCGCCCGAGCTGGACGCGCTGGTGCTGGCCGCGCTGGAGCGCGACCCGGCGAACCGGACCGCGTCCGCCGGCGAGCTCGCCACCGCGCTCTCGCGCGTCCTCCTGCGCCTCGCGCAGGCGCCGGAGGACTGGGACCTGCGCGCCCTCATGCACCGGCTCTGGCCGGACGGGGCCGCCGCGCCGGCGGGCCCGGGCTCGCAGCCCACCCGCGTCCAGCCCGTGCTCCTCGCGGCGGAGCCGCCCGCGGGCGGCTCCGGGGGAGGGGAGGGCGCCGCGGCGGATGCGGAGGTCGAGGCGGCGCGCGCGGCCGAGGCCGCCGCCCGCGCGCCGGCAGGCGACGCGACCGCGCCGACCCGGACCCGCGTGGCGACGTCCGCGGCGTCCCGCCGGCCCGCGAGGCGGGCGCGGACCGCG
>NZ_BAZG01000284.1 GCF_000964525.1 Anaeromyxobacter sp. PSR-1 | reverse complement strand
CGCCGCCGGCCCGGGCGCGCCGGTCGCCGCGGCCGCGCCGGCGCCCGGCCCGAAGGACCGCTGCGCCGTCTGCGGCATGCTGGTGGCGAAGTACCCGCAGTGGGTCGCCTCGATCCGCTACCGCGACGGCGAGGTGGCGTTCTTCGACGGCGTGAAGGACCTGCTCGCCTACTGGCACGACCTGCCGCGCCACGCGCCCGGCCGCGCGCAGGGCGACGTCGCCGCGATCTCCGTGACCGACTACTACTCGGCCCGCCCCATCGACGGCCGCTCCGCGTTCTACGTGATCGGCGGCGACGTGCGCGGGCCCATGGGCGCGGAGCTGGTCGCGTTCGCGCGGGAGGGCGACGCGAAGGCGTTCCTGAACGAGCACCGCGGCGAGCGGATCCTGCGCTTCGACGACGCGACGCCCGCGGTGCTGGAGGCGCTGCGGTGAGCCTCCGGCGCTCCGACCGGTTCCTGGCGGCGCTCGGCGTCGCGGCCGCGCTCGGGGCGGCGGCGCTCGCCGACGCGCGCGCGCGCCGGGCCGCCGACCGGCCGGCCGCGGAGGAGCGGGCGCGGCTGGTGGCGCGGCTCGGCCTCACCGACCCGTGCCTGTTCAACGACGCGCGCTACACCCGCCACCTCTCCCAGGCCGATCGCTTCGCGCCGTTCCAGGACCACCCGCGCGCGCTCGAGCACTTCCCCTCGGGCTCGCTCACCGCGGGGGCGCGGTGACGCTGCGCACCGCGCTGGAGCGGCAGCGCTCGATCCTCGACTTCGCGCTCGGCGCGCTCGGCCGCCGGCGCGGCAAGACGCTCGCGCTCGTCGCGGTGCACGCGCTGCTGGTGTTCGCGCTCGCCTCGGTGCTGCTGTTCACCGGCGGCCTGCGCGAGCAGGTGCGCGCGGCGCTCCGCGGGGCGCCGGACCTGGTGGTGCAGCGCATGGCTGCGGGGCGGCACGAGCAGGTCCCGGCCGGCTGGGTGGAGACGCTCGGGACGCTGCGCGGGGTGTCGGGCGCGCGCGGCCGGCTGTGGGGCTACTACTTCGAGCCGGTGAGCGGCGCGAACCTGACGGTGATGGTGCCCGACGGCGGGTGGGCGAGCCCGGGCGGCGCGGTGGCCGGGCCGGGCGTGGCGCGGGTGCTCGGGCTGAAGCAGGGCGATCGCCTCCCGCTGCGCACCTACGACGGCGAGGCGCTCGACCTCGGCATCGCGGCGGTGGCGTCGCCGGCGGTCGAGCTGGTCGCGTCCGACCTCCTGCTCGTCTCGGAGGGCGACTACCGTGCGCTGTTCGGCGCCGAGCCGGAGCGGTTCACCGACGTGGCGGTGGCGGTCCCGAACCCGGACGAGGTGACGAGGCTGGCCGAGAAGATCGTCCGCATGTTCCCGGACGCGCGGGTGGTGACGCGCGCCGAGATGATCCGCACCTACGACGCGGTGCTCGACTGGCGGAGCGGGCTCGCCGCCGCGGTGCTCGCCGGCGCGGTGCTGGCGTTCGCGATCCTGGCCTGGGACCGGGCCAGCGGGCTCTCCGCCGAGGAGCGGCACGAGCTGGGCATCCTGAAGGCGCTCGGCTGGGACACGCGCGACGTGCTCGCGGCGAAGGCGTGGGAGGGGGCGGCGGTCTCGGTCTCCGCGTTCGCGATCGGGGCGCTGGCCGCGTACGCGCACGTGTTCCTGGGGGGCGCGGTGCTCCTCCGCCCGATCCTGGAGGGCTGGGCGGCGCTCTACCCGGACCTGCGCCCGGCGCCGCCCGTCGAGCCGCTCGCGCTCGGGACGCTGTTCTTCCTCACGGTGATCCCCTACGTCGCGGCGACGGTGGTCCCCTGCTGGCGGGCCGCCACCGTGGACCCCGACGCGCTCATGCGGGGCGACGCGTGATCCAGCTCCGCGAGGTCACCAAGGTGTTCGACGAGGGGCGGCCCGGCGCGCTGGTCGCGGTGGACCGGGTCACGCTCGAGGTGGCCGGCGGGGCGGTGACGGTGCTGGTCGGCCCGAGCGGCTCCGGGAAGACCACGCTCCTCACGCTGCTCGGCGCCATGGCCCGGCCCACCGAGGGGCGCATCTTCCTCGACGGCCGCGAGCTCACCAGCCTGCCCGAGCGCTTCCTGGCGGCGCTGCGGCGGCGGACCTTCGGCTTCGTGTTCCAGCAGTTCCACCTCGTGCCCGCGCTCTCGGCGCTCGAGAACGTGATGCTGCCCGCCTTGCCCTCCGGCGCGCCGCGCCGCGACGTCGAGGCGCGGGCGCGGGCGGCGCTGGCGCGGCTCGGGGTGGAGGACCGCGCCGGGGTCCGCGCCGGCCGGCTCTCCGGCGGCGAGGCGCAGCGGGTGGCGCTGGCGCGCGCGCTGGTGGACGACCCGAAGGTGATCGTCGCGGACGAGCCCACCGCGCACCTCGACAGCGCCCGGGCCCGCGCGCTCATGGAGATCGTGCGGGGGCTGAAGGCGGAGGGGCGGACCGTGGTGGTCGCGAGCCACGATCCCATCGTGTACGCCGCGGACTGCGTGGACCGCGTGGTGCGCATGCGCGACGGGCGGATCGTGGCCGCCGGGGCCGAGCCGTGATCCTGAGCCCGCCGGTGCTGGCGCTGCAGGCGGGGGCGGCGGCGTCGAGCGGCTTCCTGCTGTACGCGCTGCGCTGGGCCGCGCCGGTGGTCCGGCGCTGGGACCCGGCCAGCGGGAGCCGCGCGCAGCTGCGGCTGGAGCGGCGGGCGCTGCTGGTGGGCGTGCTGGTGCGGACGGCGCTCGCGGTGCAGCTCGCGTCGCTGGCGCTGTTCGTCCACGCCTCCGACGCGCTCGCGCCCATGTTCACCGGCGCCATGTGCGCGGCCGGCACGCTCTCGGCGAGCCCGTACGGCTGGCCGGCGCTGGCGGTCCAGGTCGCCGCGACCGTGCTGGCCGGGGCCTGGCTCGCGCTCGACCGCGCCGACGGGCTCGCGCCCGACCAGCCGCTGGTGCGCGTGAAGCACGCGCTGCTCCCGGCCGTCGCGATCCCGGTGGTGGCCGGGGCGGCGCTGCAGGCGGCCCACTTCCTCGCGCTCCGGCCCGAGATCATCACCTCCTGCTGCGGCAGCCTGTTCGGGCGCGAGGGGCGGGGCGGCTGGGCGGGGCTGGCCTGGCTGCCCGCGCGCACGGCCGGCGCGCTCCTGGTCGCGGTCCCGGGCGCGGCCGCGCTGGCGGCGCTCGTCCTGCGCCGGACCGGGCGCGGCGCGTGGGCGGTGGCCGCGCTGTCGGCGCTGGCGGGGCCGGCGGCGGCCGCCGGGGTGATCGCCTGGGTGTCACCGTACGTGTACGAGGCGCCCGGCCACCGCTGCCCGTTCTGCCTGCTGCAGCCGGAGCAGGGCTGGGTGGGCTACCCGCTCCACGCGGCCCTCCTGGCCGGCTGCGTGGCCGGCGTGGCCGTGGGCGTGCTCCAGCCGTTCCGCCGCGTCCCGTCGCTCGCCGCCCCGCTCCCCGCGCTCCAGCGCCGCCTGGCCGGCGCCGCGGCGCTGGCCTGGGTCGCGCTGCTCGCCGGCGCGGCCGCGCTGGTGGCCGCCTCCGGCCTCCACGCCTGAGCCGCCCACCCGCCGCACCGCGCG
>NZ_BAZG01000285.1 GCF_000964525.1 Anaeromyxobacter sp. PSR-1 | reverse complement strand
CGACAAGGTCTTCTACCCGGAGGCCGGCTTCACCAAGGGCGAGGTGGTGGACTACTACCGCCGCGTCGCGCCCGTGCTCCTGCCGCACCTGCGCGACCGGCCGCTCACGCTGAAGCGCTACCCGGAGGGCGTGGACGGCCCGCACTTCTACGAGAAGCGCTGCCCGCGCCACCGCCCGGACTGGTTCCGCACCGAGGCGATCTGGAGCGAGGGCAACCAGGACTACATCGACTACTGCGTGGTGGACGACCTGCCCTCGCTGGTGTGGCTCGCCAGCATCGCCGACCTGGAGCTCCACCCCTCGCTGTCGCTGGTGGACGACGTGGAGCGGCCCACCGCGCTCGTGTTCGACCTCGACCCGGGCCCGCCCGCGGACCTGCTCGCGTGCTGCGAGGTGGCGCTGCTGCTGCGCCGGCTGCTCGCCGCGCTCGGCCTGGAGGCCTTCCCGAAGAGCTCCGGCTCGAAGGGCATGCAGCTGTACGTGCCGCTCTCCGGCGCGACGTACGCGGACACGAAGCCGTTCGCGCACGCGGTCGCCCGCCTGCTCGAGCGGCGCCACCCGCAGCTCGTGGTCGAGCGGATGGCGAAGGCGCTCCGCGGCGGGAAGGTGCTGGTGGACTGGAGCCAGAACGACCCGCACAAGACCACCGTCTGCGTCTACTCGCTCCGGGCGCGGCCGCGGCCCACCGTCTCGACCCCGCTCCGCTGGGCCGAGGTGGAGAAGGCGGCCCGGACCGGCGACGCGGGCGGGCTGGTGTTCGAGGCGGGGGCGGTGCTCCGCCGGGTCGAGCGCGTCGGCGACCTGTTCGCCCCGGTGCTGACGCTGCGCCAGCGCCTGCCCGCCCCCGCGGAGCTCGAGCGGGCGGCCGGCGCCTGAGCCCCCGGGCGGCGGCGCCCCGCGACCCCGTCGCCGCGGCGGCCGCACGCCTCCGGCGCGTGGCGCCTCCTGCGCCGCGGTCGCACCTTGTCCTCGGCGCGCGCACTCACCGCGCCGGGGGAGAGAGCCATGACCGCGCAGCACCGGCCCGGCCGGCCCACGCATGTCCCACCCGTGCACCCGGGCGGCGCGACCGAGGCGATCCGCCAGCTGCCGACGCGCGACCTGGTGTCGGAGCTGGCGCGCAAGGCGAGCGCGCTCGCCCGCAAGGAGGTCGAGCTCGCCAAGGCCGAGCTCCGGGCCGACCTGCGGGCCGAGGCGAAGATGGCGAGCGGCCTCGGCGTGGCGGGCCTGTGCGGGATCTTCACCGTGCAGCTCCTGCTCACCGCGGTGGTGCTGGCGCTCATGGAGGCGGGCCTGCTGCCGGGCTGGGCGGCGGCGCTGGTGGTCGCCGCGGTGGTGCTCGCGGCCGGCACCGCGGCCGGCCTGTGGGGCTGGGGGCGCCGCGTGCGCAAGCCGCTCGACACGACCCGCCGGTCGCTGCAGGACGGCGTCCGCTGGGCGAAGGAGCAGGTGGCATGACGCCGGGCGCCGACGGGCAGGTGCGCCGCGTGTCGGGTGAGATCGACGCGCTGCGCGGGGAGCTGGGGATGCTGGTGGGCGAGCTCGACCGCCGCCGGAGCGAGCTCTTCGACCTCGGGCTGCAGGCGCGCCGCCACCCGGTGGCGGTGGCGATCGCGGCGAGCGCCGCGGCGCTCGTCATCGGCGGCCTGGTCGCGATGGCGGTGCGCGCCCGCTCCGAGCGGCAGCGCCCGTCGGTGCGCGCGCGCGAGGCGCGGCGCGCGCTGGCGCGGCTGCTCGATCACCCGCAGCGCGTGGGCGCCGAGCCGAGCGTGCTGCGCAAGGCCGCCGCGGCGGCGGCGAGCACGCTCGCGGTGGCGCTGGTGCGGCGGGCGGTGGTGGACCGGTACCTGCGGCCACCCCCGGCGCGCGCCGCGCCGGCCGGGGCCCGCGCCCGCTGAGGCGGCGCGGGGCCCCGCCGCGGCGGCGGCCCGACTACTGGACCCGGTCCTGGATCTCGTGCGCGCCGGCGTGGTGGGCGCAGTGCGCGCAGCAGAACATGCGCCCGCCGGCCTCGGTGCCGTGCCCGATCACCCTGCACCCGCAGTGCGCGCAGCGCGGCGCCAGCGCCTGGATGGCGCACTCGAAGCTGTCGAACACGTGCCGCTTCCCGCCGGCGGTGATCTCGAACGCCTTGTCGTACTCGTTCCCGCAGACCTCGCAGCTCCCCGTCATCGCGCTTCCTCCTCCCGGCCGTGCGGCCGGCCTCCGCCTCCACCCACCCTCGCCACGCCGCCGCGAACCCGCCGCCGGGCCCCGAGCGCCACCCACGCGGCCGCGAGCGCCAGCTCGCCGGCGCCGTCCAGCAGGTACACCGGCGCGATCCTGCGGCGCCGCCCGGCGTACCAGAGCTCGATCGCCGCGATGCCGGCCGCGCTCGCGAGCGCGAGCCACCGGACCTCGGGCGTGATGCGGCGCCGCGCGCCGGCGGACAGCAGCGTGCCGCCGATCGTGCCGACGAGCACGCCCACCGTCCGGACGAGCCAGGGCTCGAGCTTGGGCCCGGTGACCGCCACGAAGCTCGGCATGTGGACGAGCGGCCAGGCGCCGGTGGCCGCGTAGAACGCGCCCTGGCCCAGCGCGAGCGGGCGCTCCCACCTGCGCCCCGCCTCCCCGCCCTCGATCTCACGCACCGCGCGCACGTCCACGAGGATGGCCACGCCCCGCACCCGGCGCCGCGCCGGCGCGGTGCACCTCGGCCGGCGGTGCGCGAGCGCACGTCCCGGTGGGCGGGCCGGGTCCCTCCGGCCGCCCGCCGCCGCGCCCGCCGGGACGCCTCCCCGGTCCGTGCCTAGCTTCGCGGGTACGAGGAGGACGACATGGCACGCGTGGAGAAGAGCATCGAGGTCGACCGGCCCGTACGGACCGTGTACGACCAGTGGACGCAGTTCGAGGAGTTCCCGCGCTTCATGGAGGGCGTCGAGGCGGTGCACCAGCTCGACGAGCGGACGCTCCACTGGGTCGCGAAGATCGGCGGCAAGCGCGAGGAGTGGGAGGCCGAGATCGTGCAGCAGATGCCCGACCAGCAGATCGCCTGGCGGCACACCCGCGGCGCGGTGAACCGCGGCGTCGTGACGTTCACCCCCGTCGACGACGGGCGCTGCCGCGTGACGCTCGCGCTCGAGTACGACCCGCAGGGCTTCGTGGAGAAGGTGGGCGACGTCCTCGGCGTGGTGTCGCGGCGCGTGGAGGGCGACCTCGAGCGCTTCAAGCGCTACGTCGAGGAGCGCGGCGTCGAGTCCGGCGGCTGGCGGGGCGAGATCCGCCCGCGCGAGCCGCACCACGATCCCATGCGCTGATCACCAGACCGCGCGGTGATCCTCGACCACCCCGGGCAGCCCGGCGACGGCCAGCGCGCCGCCGCCGGGCGCGGGGAGCACCCCCTCGAACGTCCCCGCCACCTGCGCGAAGCGCGTCCGCACCAGGCCGAGCGCGACGTCCTCGCGGTGGACCGCCTCCGGCCGGAACGCGAGGCGCACCGCGCCGCCCGCGCTCTCCACGCG
>NZ_BAZG01000286.1 GCF_000964525.1 Anaeromyxobacter sp. PSR-1 | reverse complement strand
CCCGGCTCCGAGGGCGCCCTCGATCCGCGCTTCTCGCCGGACGGCCGGGCGCTCGCGTACGTGAAGCGCGGCGACCTGTACGTGCGCGCGGTGCCGGGCGGGACCGAGCGGCGGCTGACCCGCGCCCGCGGGCGGGACGTCACGAACGGCCTCGCCGAGTTCGTGGCGCAGGAGGAGATGGACCGCGACGAGGGCTACTGGTGGTCGCCGGACGGGCGGCGGATCGCCTACGCCGAGGTGGACGAGTCGGCGGTGGAGCGGCGGATGCTCTCGACCCGGCGCGCCCGGCGCGGCCGTGCGAGGCGCGCGCCTACCCGCGCGCCGGCACGCCCAACGCCGCGGTCCGCCTGAAGGTGGTGCCGGCGGCGGGCGGCCGCGCGGTCGAGATGAGATGGGACGCGGCCCGCTATCCGTACCTCGCCGCGGTGCGCTGGGCGAGAGGCGGCCCGCTCGCCCTCGTCGTGCAGGACCGGCTCCAGAAGGAGGAGCGGGTGCTCGCGGCCGATCCCGCCACCGGCAGGACCCGCACGCTGCTCGTCGAGCGCGACGACGCCTGGCTGGACCTGTGGCCCGGCATGCCGGCGTTCCTCCCCGACGGCCGCTTCTGGTGGGTGACGGAGCGGGGCGGCGCGCCGGAGGTGGAGCTGCGCGCGGCCGACGGCGCCCGCCTCGAGGTGTCGGTCCCGCGGGCGCTCGGGTACGCGGCGTTCGCCGGGGTGGAGGGCGGCGCGCTGGTGTTCGCGGGCGCGCCGGATCCCACGCGCGAGGAGCTGTACCGGGTGCGACCCGGCACGCCGCCGGAGCGGCTCGCGCTCGGCGAGCCTGGGCCGGCGACGCGCGGGCGGCCCTGGCGCCCGGCGGCGGGACCCTCGCGGTGACCTGGAGCACGCTGCGCCGGCTGCCGGTCACCGCCGTGTTCGGCGCCGACGGCGCGCGCCTGGCGGTGCTGCCGAGCGTCGCGGAGGAGCCCGCGTTCGTGCCCACCACCGAGCTGCGGCAGCTCGGCGGCGCGGACGGGATCCGGGCGGCGGTGCTGCGGCCGCGCGCGCTCGGCGCCGGCGCGCGGCTGCCGGTGGTGGTCGAGGTGTACGGCGGCCCGGTGCCGGCCTGGTACGTGCCGCAGGTCGCGCACCGGCCCATGCTGATCGAGCAGTGGCTGGCGGACCAGGGCTTCCTGGTGGCCGTGTTCGATGGGCGCGGGACGCCGCGCCGCGGCCGCGACTGGGAGCGCGCCATCGCCGGCGACCTCGGCACCGTGCCGCTCGAGGACCAGGTGGCCGCCCTCGAGGCGCTCGGGCGCGAGGTCCCGGAGGCCGACGTGGCCCGCGCCGGGATCACCGGGTGGTCGTTCGGCGGGTACCTGGCGGCGCTCGCGGTGATGCGGCGGCCGGATCGGTTCCGGGCGGCGGTCGCGGGCGCGCCGGTGGTGGACTGGGAGCAGTACGACACGCACTACACCGAGCGCTACCTCGGCCTGCCCGGCGAGCACCCGGAGGCGTACGCCCGGAGCGGGCTGCTCGCCTGGGCGCCGCGGCTGGACCGGCCGCTGCTCCTGCTGCACGGCACGGCCGACGACAACGTGTTCCTGTCGCACTCGCTCGCGCTGGCGGACGCGCTGTTCCTCGCCGGGCGCCCGTTCGAGCTGGTCCCGATCGCCGGCGCCACGCACTCGGTGCCGGACCCGCTCGCGGCCGAGCGCCGCTGGGAGTGGACCGCCGGGTTCTTCCGGCGGGCGCTGGGCGCGGTGCGGCCGGGCCCCGCCCTCGCGCCGGCGCCCTGACGCCACGGCCCTGACACCACCGCCCCGGCCGGGGAGCCCCCGGCGCGCACGGACGCGCCGTGAATGCGTCCGGCGCGTACACCCGTGGTCACGGGACTGACGGTCCGTCCGCGCGGCGGTAGGTGATCCCTGCCCGGAAGCGGGCAGGGGGGCGGATGCGCGAGACCGGCGGCACGGAGGATGGGTCGGGCGAGGAGGTCGAGCTCGCCTACGGCTCGGCCGCGGCGGCGCGCCGCGACGCGGTCCCGCAGCTCGAGCACGGCCTGCTGGTCCGGACCCGCGCGCAGGTCGCGCCGGGAGCGTGGCTGCGCATCCGGCTCGGGCTCGCCGAGGAGCGCGTCGAGCTGCACCTCGCCGGCGAGGTGCGCTGGACCACGCCGCTCGCGGCCGGGGCGCTCGCGGCGGTGGCGCTCCGGCCCGCCTCGCACCGCGATCGCGTCCAGCTCGACCTCCTGTTCCAGCGCCGCACCGCGGGCGCCGCGCCGGAGCCGCTCGCGCCCGGCGACGCCGGCGAGGCCGGGCCGCTCACCGCCGCCCTGTTCGCGCCGGACCCGCTGCTCCGGGCCGGCCTGGCCGAGGCGCTGGAGGCGCTGGGTCGCCAGGGCGGGCGGCCGGTGGTGGTCGCGGCCGCCGCGGACCCCACCGCGCTGGTCCGGGCCCTCTCGGCGGCGCCGCCCGGCCTGGCGGTGCTGGACTGCGACGCGCTGGGGGCCGCCGCGGCGCCGCTGCTCGCGGCGATCCGCGGCCACGCCGGCTGCGCGCTGCTGCCCGTGGTCCTGCTCGCCGGGGATGGCGCGAGCGACGCCGAGGACGCGCACGCGGTGGTGCTCGCGAAGCCGGTGGACCTGCGCCGGTTCGGCGAGCTGGCGGCGGCGCTGCTCGGCGCCGGCGGCCCGTGTCAGCGGTGCGACGCGCCGGGCGCGCCAGCGGCCTGACGCGCGCGCAAGGTCGCGCCGCGACGGGCGATCGCCGCATCGGCACCGTCCTTGCTCCGGGGCGGGGGATGGCCAGGGTGAAGGTCTCGCTGTGCCTCATCGCGAAGGACGAGGAGCGGATGCTCCCCGGGTGCCTCGAGTCGGTCCGCGGCGTCGCCGACGAGATCGTGCTGGTGGACACCGGCTCGACCGACCGGACCCGCGAGCTGGCGCGGGCCGCCGGCGCGAGGGTGCTGGAGCGCCCCTGGGACGACGACTTCGCCGCCCCCCGCAACCTGGCCGCCGCGCACGCCACCGGCGACTGGATCCTGCCGCTCGACGCGGACGAGCGGCTCGCCCCGGCGGCGGGCGCGGCGCTGCGGCGGGCGCTGCGCGGGGCGGCCTTCGACGTGGGGCTGGTCCGCTGCCACAACGCCGACGCGCCCGACGCGCCGGCGGCCGAGGTCCTCTCCGGCGCGCGCCGCGCCGGGCCGCCCGCCCTGCTGCCGCGCGTGGTGCGGCGCGCGCCCGGCCTGCGCTGGGCGGGGCGGATCCACGAGAGCGTGCTGGACTGGGCCGCGGCGCGCGGCGGGCGGATCGTCCCGCTCGACCTCGACGTCGTGCACCTCGGCTACGCGAAGGAGATCTGGGACGGGCGCGGCAAGCGCGCGCGCAACCTGGCCCTGCTGCGCCGGCGCGCCGAGGAGGAGCCGGACAGCGTCATCGCGCT
>NZ_BAZG01000287.1 GCF_000964525.1 Anaeromyxobacter sp. PSR-1 | reverse complement strand
GGCGCGCTGCTCGGCGCCGTGCACGGCGTGCTCGCGGTGCCGGAGCGGTGGCGCCGGGCCGTGCTGAGCTGCTGGCCGGTGGAGGGTGGCCCCGGCGTCCGCCGCCCGCGCCCGCCGGTCTGCTGGCCCGGCGACGCGCTCATCCTGGCGGAGCGGCTGCTGGGGCTGTGAGCGGGACCGCGCGGCGTGTTCAGCAGGCCGCCGGCACCGCGCCGGCCGCGCCGCGGGTGCCGCGCCGGTGCGGCCCGCTCCAGATCCTTCCGCCCAGCAGCCACACCAGCGCCCCCGGCGCGCGCCCCAGCACCGCGAGGTAGCCGCCGTGGATGCAGCGCAGGTGGTGGAATGCGCAGAGGCCCACCAGGTTCTCCGGGTCGTCGCCGCCGCCGTGCGAGCGGAAGTCGATGTGGTGCGCGTGCGCCGCGTGCCGGCTGCAGCCCGGCACCTGGCACCAGCCCGAGTCGCGCTCGCGGATGCGCCGCGAACGCGTCGGTGAGCGCCCCGGCGCGTCGCCCCAGGTCACGAGGAAGTGGAACGCGATGACCGCGATGCACGTTCCCGTGGAGAGCGCGTGCCCGTGCCGCTCCCGGACGGACGCGATGGCCGCCGCGAGCAGCACCGCCACCCCGCGCGGCAGGGGCGCCACCAGCTCCCCCCGCGCACGCAGCTGCCCCTCGCGCTCGCCCTCCACCTCGCGGCGAAGCACGACGCAGGTGGCGTCCAGCGCCCGCGGGATCCAGGGCGCGATGTCCGGCTCCCGCAGCCGCGCCAGCACGCGCAGCTTCTCGTAGGAGACGCCCCGCCGACGCGCCTCCTCCAGCGCCGGCGACGCCGCCAGCCGCGCCTCGAGCGCCACCCGCTGCTCCACCGCCCGCGCCGGCAGCCCCAGCCGCTCCTCCACGTACTCGCGGAAGCTGCCGTAGCCCGAGAGCCGGTGCATCCCGCTCCGCTTCACCGCGTACCCGCAGAGGCCGATGAGCCGGTCCCACCCAGCGCGGCACTCCGCCAGGGCGCGCAGTCGCGCGTCGAGCTCCTGTGCGCTGAGAACGTTGTTCAGCGAGAGGTCCGGCGCGGCCACGGGCGGAACCTCCGGCAGGCTCGCCCAGCCGTCCGGGCCCAGGCTCGCCACGGCGCCCCGCCTCGCCGGCTCGGGGCCTCGCGCGCGGAACCCCGGCCCCAGCGGCCGAGCGTCGTCGGCATCCGGGTCGCCCGGGTGCTCCGCCAGGTACTCCTGCGCCAGCGCCTCGAGCTGCTCGATCCGGCTCGCGCCCGGCTCCAGCTCGCGGGCGAGCGAGAGCGCCTCGTCGAGCACCCGCCGCTCCTCCGGCGGCAGCTGCGTGCGCAGCTCGACCCACGCCTCGTCCTCGTCGCCCGTACCGCCGCGCGCGTGGCCCGACGCGTCTCCCCGTGCCCTCGCTGCCCGGACCGCCGCCTCCAGCCCCCGCACCGACTCCTCACCGGCGCGCTCGAGCCACGCCGCCTCCGCGTCACCGACGGCGACGGCCAGGATCGTCTCGCCCGCGCGCAGCCGGACCCGCCCCGAGCGCAGCGCCTCCCGGAGCAGCGGCCGGTCCGGCAGCCCTGCACCCAGCCGCGCCAGGTTCTCGGCTGCGCGCTTCCCCAGGTCGAGCGCCTCGCGGGCGTAGTCGTCGAAGTGACAGCCCAGCGCCGCCAGCCGGTCGCCCCGCTTCAGCGCCGCGAGCCCCTCGGCCAGCTCGACGTCGATGCACCCGCGCACCCGCGCCGCCCAGACCAGGAGCTGCTCGCCCAGGTCCCCCTCGATCTCGCCCCCGCGGAACCAGGCCTCGATCTCGTCGAGCGTGAACGGCGGCAGCTCGATCCGCGGCGGCGTGTGGCCCGCCAGCCCCGCGTCCAGCGCGGCGGCCTCCACTCCAGCGGTGACCAGCGCGCGATCCATTTGGGCGGATCATTGCGCACGGGTCTGACACTCACGGTCAATTTCGAAGCCCCCTGCTGGGCCGGTGCTGGCCCGGTCGCGTCCGGAGCGGACGACGGCGCGCAGGCGCGGTAGCATACGGATAGTAAGGGCATCGGTCGCCGTGAGGGACCCCCGATGAACGAGCTCTCCGATTTCGAAGTCGCGCGCGAGGTCTGGAAGGGCGCCATCGACCTCCAGAAGCACTTCAATGACATCCTCTTTCGGTTGCGCTCCTTCTTCTTCCTGTTCCTCGCAGCCGCCGCAACCTTCGGGTCGAAAACGTCAGACCCGGCAGCGCTCGGATTCCCCGAGGATCTCCTACTGGTGACGCCCGCGCTCGGCATCTACATCCTCGATCGCTTCTACTACCACCTGCTGCTCGTCGGAGCCGTTCACGCCGCTCGACGTGTCGAGGTGCGATATCCGGCGCTGCGACTGTCCGAGGTCATCAGGGAGGCGAACGTCAGCAGCACGATCCTGTTCGCGCGCCGCGGACGGCAGAAGGTCACGCTGTTCTACGCCGTGCCGATCGTCGCGGCCGTCGTGTTGCTCTCGCGCGGGGCGCTGGGTGGCCGAGCTTGGGGCGCGGGCGCGGTGACGGCGGTTGCGTTTGCCGCCATCGAGACGATCAAGGGAGCGCTCGAATCGCGCCGGTTCGCGTTGCGGAGCGGAGACTGAGAGCAAGCGAAGCCGAGCCGCAACCGCTCGGAGGCATTCTCGTGCCGTGGCGACGACACCCGCGTTGCCGCCGCCGCCGCCGCGAGGCGCCGCGCGGACCTCACCCCTCCGGCACCACCAGCCGGCTGCGGCCGGCGGAGACGCGCTCGACCGTGACCTGCACGCCGATGCGCTCGTGCAGCTCGGGGACGTGGGAGATGACGCCGACCGTGCGGCCGGTCTGGCGCAGCCCCTCGAGCGCGGCCATGGCGTGCTCGAGCGTGTCGCGGTCGAGCGTGCCGAAGCCCTCGTCGATGAACAGCGTCCGGGCGTGCGCGGCGCGGGTGGACAGCGACGCGAGGCCGAGCGCGAGCGCGAGCGACACCAGGAACAGCTCGCCGCCGGAGAGGCCGTTCACGGTGCGGACCTCGTCGGCGAGATCGTGGTCGATCACCTGGATCTCGAGGTCGGCGCCGGGGACGCGCATCAGCTCGTAGCGGCGGGCGAGGTCGCGGAGGTGGACGTTGGCGGCCGCGAGCAGGCCGTCGAGCGCGAGCCCCTGGGCGTAGCGGCGGAAGCGGCTGCCGTCGGCGGAGCCGATCACCTTGGCGAGCCGCTCCCAGCGCTCCGCCGCGGCGCGCGCGGCCTCGACCGCGCCGGAGACCTCCGCGTGCCGGGCGCGGGCGTCCTCGTCGCGCCGCAGCTCGAGCGTCACCTGCGAGTGCTCCTCGCCGAGCCGGGCCGCCTCCCGCTCCGCCTGCGCGTGGCGGGCGCGGGCGTCGGCGGCGTCGCCGGCGGGGGCGGCCGGCGGCGTGCGCCTCCACCTGCCG
>NZ_BAZG01000288.1 GCF_000964525.1 Anaeromyxobacter sp. PSR-1 | reverse complement strand
CGCGCGCCGCCCCGCCCCCGCCCGCGCCCGCGCCGGGCGCGTTCACCGCGCCCCTGGCGCCCGGCCTCTCGCTCGAGCTCGAGGATCACCCCGGGCCCGAGGAGGTGGAGGCCGCGCGGGCGGCGCTGCTCGGCGCCATCCCGCAGGAGGGGCTGGGCACGCTCACGCCCGTGCCGATGGCCGAGCCCTCGCCGTTCACCGACCGTGAGCGCGCCATCCTGGCCGCGCTGGAGCGCCTCGCCGCCGGCGCGCCCGCCGAGCCGGAGATCGTGAAGCCCGCGCAGGCGATGGCGGCGCTGTTCCGCGCGCTCCTGAAGCGCGGCCTGCTCACCGAGCGCGACCTGCTGGACGAGCTGATCCGGCGCTGACGGCGCCTGCGCGCCGCGCGCCCTCAGTTCAGCGAGCCCGGCACCACCAGCGGGAACGGCGCGATGGTCGCGTCGAACGACCGCCCGTCGTCGCGCACCATCCGGTAGGTGCCGCGCATCGAGCCGTGCGGCGTCTTCAGCACGCAGAAGCTGGTGTACTCGAAGTGCTCGCCGGGCTCGAGGTGGGGCTGCTGGCCGACCACGCCGTCGCCCACCACCTCCTCGCGCTCGCCGTTCGCGTCCACGATGATCCAGTGGCGCGACACGAGCTGCGCCGGGACCTCGCCCCGGTTCGCGACCCGCACCGAGTACGAGAACAGGAACCTCCCCGGCTCGGACCGCTCGGGCCGGAAGGTGCTGCGCACGGTGACCTCGATGCCCTCGGTGACGGCGGTGGACACGCCCACCCCTTATAACCGGGGCGCGCCGTCGCGCCAGGGTGGCCCAACGTGGATCTCGCCGCGCTCCTCTCGCAGGCCCCGCCGCACCCCCGCCGCGTGGTGTGCCTCACCGAGGAGACCACCGAGACGCTCTACCGCATCGGCGCGGGGGACCTGGTGGTGGGCGTCTCGGGGTTCACCGTCCGTCCACCCGAGGCCCGCCGCAAGCCGCGGGTGAGCGCGTTCCTCTCCGCCGACGGCGACGCGATCGCGGCGCTCCGGCCGGACCTGGTGGTCGGCTTCTCCGACCTGCAGGCCGACGTGGCGCGCGACCTGGTGCGGCGCGGGATCCCGGTGCTCGTCACGAACCAGCGCTCGGTGGCGGAGATCCTCCAGACGCTCCGGCTGGTCACCGCGGCGGTGGGCCGCGCCGAGGCGGGGGAGGCGCTCGCGGCCGAGCTGGAGGGCGGCCTGGCGCGCGTCGCCGAGGCGGCGGCCGCGCTGCCCCGCCGCCCGCGCGTGTTCTTCGAGGAGTGGCCCGACCCGCTCATCGCCGGGATCCGCTGGGTCTCGGAGCTCCTGGAGCTGGCGGGCGCCGAGGACGTGTGCGCGGAGACCCGCGCCTCGCACGCGGCGAAGGGCCGGATCGTCGCCCCCGAGGAGGTGGCGCGGCGCGCGCCGGAGGCGGTGGTGGCGAGCTGGTGCGGGAAGAAGGCCCGGCGCGAGGTGATCCGGGCGCGGCCGGGGTGGGCCGGCGTCCCGGCGGTGCGCGACGACCAGCTCTACGAGCTGCGGAGCGCGATCATCCTCCAGCCCGGCCCGGCGGCCCTGACCGACGGGGTGCGCGCGCTCGCCGGCATCGTGGCGGCGGTGGCGCGCGGCGACCGGCTGCCCGCCCGCCGGGAGGGGGAGCTGCGGGGTCCGCCCGCGGGCTAACATGGACGCCATGGCGACCGCGGGGCTCGAGGCGAAGCTGGAGCGCATCCTGGCCGAGGTGCGGGAGGCGCGCGGGAAGGTGGTGGCGCTCACCGGCGCCGGCATCTCCGCGGAGAGCGGCATCCCGACCTTCCGCGGCGCGGAGGGCTACTGGGTGGTCGGCTCCCGCAACTACATGCCGCAGGAGATGGCCACGCGGGAGATGTTCGAGGCCGCGCCGGAGGAGGTGTGGCGCTGGTACCTGTACCGGTTCGGCGTGTGCCGCGACGCCCGGCCGAACGCGGGGCACGAGGCGCTGGTGCGGCTCGAGGCCGCGCTCGGCGAGCGGTTCACGCTCGTCACCCAGAACATCGACGGCCTCCACCGCCGCGCCGGCTCGCGCCGCGTCTTCTGCATCCACGGGGACGCCGCCTACGTCCGCTGCGCGGCGGAGTGCGGCGTCGGGCTGCTCGACCTGCCGGCGATGGCGCCGCGCCGCAAGGACGACCCCTTCACCGAGCGCGAGCGCAGCCAGCTCTCCTGCCCGGCCTGCGGCGGCTGGCTGCGGCCGCACGTGCTCTGGTTCGACGAGTACTACGACGAGGCGAACTACCGGATGGACAGCGCCGTCCGCGCCGCCGAGGCGGCGGACCTGCTGCTCGTGGTCGGCACGAGCGGCGCCACCAACCTGCCCATGCAGATCGGCCGCATCGCCTTCCACCGCGGCGCGGCGCTGGTGGACGTGAACCCCGAGGAGAACCCGTTCGCCGAGCTGGCGGCGCGGTCCGAGCGCGGCTTCTTCGCGCGCGGCAGCGCCTGCGCGCGGCTCCCCGGGATCGTGGCGGCGCTCGGGGCCGGGTAGCGGGCGCGACGGTCAGCGCGCCGCGCGCAGCGCCTCGAGCGTGCGGAGCCACGCCGCCGACAGCCCGGCCGCGCGCGCGCCGCGGATCACCGCGTCGAGGTAGGCGGGGGAGGGCGGCGCGTCCTGGGGCAGCCGGCGATCCGGCGCGGCGCGGAACGCGATCGCGCGGACCTCGGTCCCGTCCGCGAGCCGCAGCGTCACCTCCTGCGGCGCGTACAGGCCCGAGATGACGCCCTCCTTGTGCTCGACCATCCCGCGCGCCGCGCCCGGCAGCGCGAGCGCCAGCCCCTCCACCGTCTCGCCCTCCGCCTCGGCCAGGCTCGCCACCGCGCCGCCCCAGAAGCGCGACACGACGTCGAACGCGAGGCGGAAGCCGGGGAGCGCCGCGGGCCGGCCCTGGCCGAGGTCGGGGGGCGCGTAGCCGTGATCGCGCGCCCAGGCGGCGAACGCCTCGGGATCGAGCGAGGAGCCGTACACGAACCAGGTGAAGGGCTGCGCGGCGCTGGCCTCGTGCGCCTTGCCGACGACGGGGAGGGACATGGGACTCCCGTGTAACGGGCCCGGCGCGGCTCGTCAGCGGCCGCCGGGGGCGCGCGCCGGGACCGCCGCCGAGACCGCCACCTCCAGCCGCCGCACCTCGCCGGCCGCGAGCCGCACCTCGGCCTCGCCGCGCCGACCGTCGGCGGCGCGCACCGCGACGCGCAGCGGTCCGGCGGGCAGGTCGCCCAGCTCGAACCGGTCGCCGGCGAAGCGGTGCACCTCGAGCGTGCGCCAGCCCTCCGGCCCCGGCTGCGAGGCGACCTCCAGCGCGAACCCCTTCACCGGCGCCCCGACGCCGCGGACCACGCCCTCC
>NZ_BAZG01000289.1 GCF_000964525.1 Anaeromyxobacter sp. PSR-1 | reverse complement strand
ACGCTCGGCCACCGCGGCCGGGTCAGCGTGGTCCTGCCGGTGTTCGACCAGGCCGACCTCCTGCCGGCGGCGATCGAGAGCGTCCTCGCCCAGACCCACCGCGACGTCGAGCTCGTCGTCGTGAACGACGGCTCGCGCGACGGCGTCGAGCGGGTGCTGGACCGCTACGCCGATCACCCGCGGGTGGTGGTGCTCACCCAGCCGAACCAGAAGCTCCCCTCGGCGCTGAACAGCGGCTTCGCCGTCGCGACCGGCGAGTGGTTCACCTGGACCTCCGCCGACAACCTGATGCTGCCGAACCAGCTCGAGGTGCTGGTGGCCCGGCTCCGCGCCCGGCCCGACCTCGCCATGGTCTACTCGGACTACCAGGCCATCGACGGCGAGGGCCGGCCGCTCCGCGACCCCGCCTTCCGGCCGCAGGACCAGGACCCGCGCGACCCGAGCCGCATGCGCCTGCCGCGCGAGGTCACCACCGAGAACCTGCTCCGGAGCGGCGACAACTTCATCGGCGCCAGCTTCCTGTACCGGCGCGACGCGGCCCGCCTGCTCGGCCCGTACGCCGAGGACACGTTCGGCGGCGAGGACTACGACTACTGGCTGCGCATGCACGCGCTGTTCGCGATCGGGCACGTGGACGAGGTGCTCTACCGGTACCGCGTCCACGCCAACAGCCTGAACGCCCGGGCGCGGGCGCTGCGCATCGCCGACGCGGTGGACCGGCTGCGCGCGCGCCACGAGGCGCGGCTGGCGGCCCTGGCCGCGCCGCCGGCCTGGCGCTGCATCGGGCTGGCGGTCCCGGGCGTGCGGCTCGCCGGGCCGGGCGAGCCGTGCGACGTCTCGGCCCACCTGCTCTCCCGCCGCGACGACCCCGCGGTGGAGGAGGCGGCGCGCCGGCCGGAGGTGCTGCGGGTGTGCGTGGTGGACCTGCCGCTCGACGCGCTGGAGCGCGAGGCGCTCGCCCCGTACGACCTCCTCCTCACCCGCGAGCCCGGCGCGCAGGCGCTCGCGAGCCGCTGGTTCCCGGAGCGGGCGTTCCTGCTCGACCCGTCCGCCGCCGCGCCGCTGCTGGCGCGCGTCGCCGCCTACCGCCTGTTCGAGAAGCGCCGCGTGCCCGCGCCGCGGCACCCGCCGGCGCGCGTCTACCCGGTCGCCTCGCCGCTGCGGGTGGGGCTCCAGGCGGAGGGGCTCGACCGCGGCGGCCTGGAGCAGGTCGTGGCCGACCTGGCGTTCAACCTCCCGCGCGAGCGGGTCCGCGCCACGGTGCTGGTGCACGCGCGCGCGCCCGGGGCCATCGGCGCGCGGCTGCGCGAGGCCGGGGTGGACCTCGTGATCACCGGCGGGGACGAGTGGCGGCTGGCGCGGGCGGTGGAGGAGCGGAAGCTCCAGGTCATGAGCCTCCACTACAGCGTGGCGGGCGCGCGCGACCTCGCGCGGCGCGGGCTCGCGAGCGTGTACACCGCGCACAACGCCTATGTCTGGATGGAGGGCGCGGAGCGGGCGCGCCGGGCGGCGGCGCTGCGCGGCATGGACCTCGTGGTGGCGGTCTCGACGCCGGTCGAGCGCTACGTCGAGGAGGTCTTCGGCGTGGACGCGCGGCGCCTGCGGGTCATCCCGAACGGCCTCGACCCGCGCGGCCTCGACGCCCCGCCCGCCTCGCGCGCGGCGCTCGGGATGCGCGACGGGGACGTGGCGTTCGTGCAGGTGGGACGGTTCGCGCGAGAGAAGCTGCAGGGCGTGACGCTCGAGGCGTTCCGCCGGATCGCCGGCGGGCTCCCGGGCGCGCACCTGGTGCTGGCGGGCGCGCCGGCCGACGCCGGCTACGCGGCCGAGGTGACCGCCGCCATCCGGCGGGCCGCGCTCGAGGACCGCGTGCACCTGGTCCACCGGGCGGGGCGGGCCGAGGTGGCGGGGCTGCTCCGGATCGCGGACTGCCTGGTGCAGCCGTCGCTCGTGGAGGGCTGGAGCGTGGCGGTGATGGAGGCGATGTACCACGGGGTCCCGCTCGTGCTCACCGACGTCGGCTCGGCGCGGGAGGTGGTGCGCGGCGGCATCGGCCTGGTGCTGCCGAACCCCTACCCGCGCCTGGCGGCGCTCGACCTCGCGGAGCTGCGCGCGCTCGCCCGCAGCTACCCGGAGGCGAACCTCGCCGCGCTGGCGGAGGCCATGCGCGAGGTGGCGCTGCGCCGCGACGCGTGGCGGGCGCGGGCGGCGGCGGGCCGGGCGCGCGTGCTCGGCGAGCTGGACGTCGCCACCATGGCGCGCGCCTACGCCGACGCGTTCGAGGACGCCTGGCGCCGCGCCCGCAAGCCGGCGGCGCGCTGACGCCTCAGGCGGCCCCGAGCGCCCGGAGCACCTGCTCGACGCGCGCGGCCCAGGTGTTCGCGGCGACGGCCCGCTCGCGCAGCGCGCGGTGCGCCGGATCGTCCCGCCGGCCGAGCGCGGCCCGCAGCGCGGCCAGGAACGCGTCCGGCCCCTCGGCGACCGCGACCGCCGGCTCGCCGAGGCACGCGTCGATCGGGGTCGAGACCACCGGCGCGCCCGCCGCGAGGTACTCGTGGAGCTTCACCGGCGAGGCGGCGCGGGTCACCTCGTCCAGCACGAACGGGATCATCGCCGCGTCCAGGCGGCAGGCGTACCCCGCGAGCGCCGGGTGCGGCCTCTCGCCGAGCACGTGGACGTTGGGGCGCGGCGCGAGCCGGGCGAGCGCGCCGCCGTAGTCCGCCCCGAGCAGCACGAAGGAGAGGTCCGGCGCGCGCGCGGTCACCGCGTTCAGGAGCGCCCAGTCCACCCACGGCGCGAACGCGCCCATGTACCCGACCACCGGCCGGCCCCGGGCGAGCACCGCGGCGAGGTCCTCCGGGATCGGCGCGCCGGGCGGGAGCGCGAAGTCCTCCGGCGCCACCGCGTTCGGCACGAGCAGCACGTCCTCGCGCAGCGGGCGCAGCCCCTCCGCGAGCCGGGACGCAGTGGCGAGCACCCGCTCCGCCTCGCGCGCCAGGGCGGCGCGATCCGCCTCCATGGCCGGCCCGTGCAGCGGGTCGAGCGAGGCGTGGTCCACGCAGTCGTAGACGAGGCGCGGCCGGCGCAGGAGCGCCGCGTGGACGCGCTGCTGCGGCCACATCAGCCAGAGCACCGGCCGCTCCAGCTCGCCGGCCAGGCGCAGGTCGGAGGCGAGGAACAGCCCGGGCTCCAGCTCGCGCAGCCCGTCCACCTCGTCGCGGGCCGGGTCCGGGGTGCAGAACACCACCGCGCAGCCGCGCCGGGCGAGCGCCCGGGCGAGCTGCTGCGGCCGCTGCCGCAGGAAGGTCCAG
>NZ_BAZG01000290.1 GCF_000964525.1 Anaeromyxobacter sp. PSR-1 | reverse complement strand
GGTGGGCGGCGCCGCGGGTGGAGCTCGCCGACGCGCTCTCCCGCGCCGGGCTGGAGGCGCGCGGCGCGCTGCTCGCGCAGGCGACCGCGGCCGCGTTCGCGACCGTGCCCTCCGCCGTGCGGGCCGCGGCCCGGTCCGCGCGGCGCCTGGGGCGCACCGAGGAGGCGGCCGCGCGCAGCCGCACGCTTGTGGCGCTCCGGTTCGACGACGCGCAGACGCGCGCCGCGCTGGCGCAGATCCTGGCCGACCGCGGCGACGTGGCCGGCGCGCAGGCGCTGCTCGAGGAGGCGCTGCGGCTCGATCCCTCCGACGTGTACCAGCGGCTGCGGCTCGCCGACCTGCTCGCGGCGAACGGGCGCGGCGAGGAGGCCGACCGCGCCTACGCCGCGGCGCTCGCGCTCGCGCCGGACGAGCCGGACGCGTGGGAGCGGCGCGGCCGCGCGCGCCTCTCGCAGGGACGGGTGAAGGACGCGCAGGCCGACCTGCAGCGCGCGCTGGAGCTGCGGCCGCAGAGCCCGGAGCTGAAGCTCCTGGTGCGCAGCCTCGAGCCGGCGCGCGAGCCGTTCGAGCGCCCCTACCTGCTCGACGCGCGCGAGCTGGCCGCGGCCGCCCCCGCGGCCGAGCCGGACGAGGACGCGCTGGTGCTGGGCGAGCTGAAGGTCACCCGGGTGCTGCCCTCGGGCCTCTCCTCCACGTACACGCAGTCCGTGGTGAAGGTGCTGACGCCCCGCGGCGCCGACCAGGCGCGCCGGCAGACCGTGTCCTGGGCGCCGGACCGGCAGGAGGTGCGCGTGGAGCGCGCGCGCATCCTGAAGCCGGACGGGACGGTGATCGAGGCGCACGACGAGTCCGAGCGGAGCGCGAGCGAGCCCTGGTACCGGCTCTACTACGACACCACCGCCCGCACGCTCTCGTTCCCGGCGCTCGCGCCCGGCGACGTGCTGGAGGTGGCCTGGCGCCTCGAGGACGTGGCCGGGGAGAACCTGCTCTCCGACTACTTCGGCGACCTCACCTTCGTGGACGACACCACCCGCAAGGCGCGCTTCGAGTACGTGCTGCTCGTCCCGGCGGCGCGCGCCATCCACGCCAGCGCGCCCGCCGGGATCGCGCACGCGCAGCGCACGCTGCCCGGCGACGTGGTGGAGCACCGCTGGTCCGCGCGCGACCTGCCCCGCGTCGTGCCCGAGCCCGGCATGCCGGGCTGGAGCGAGGTGTCGCGCCACGTCCACGTCTCCACCTACGCGAGCTGGGACCAGGTGGCCCGCTTCTACTGGGGGCTGGTGAAGGACGCGGTGCGCCCCACCGCCGAGGTGCGGGCCGAGGCGGAGCGGATCGCGGCCGAGGTGCTCCGGGCCCGGCGCGCCGACGGCACGCGCGTGGCGCGGGCGCAGGCCGCGGCGAGCACGCTGCCGCCGCCCGGCGGCTGGGACCTCGAGACGCAGCGCGCGCTCACCCGCGCCGTCTACGACTTCGTGGTCTCGCAGACCCGCTACGTGGGGCTGGAGTTCGGGATCCACGGCTACAAGCCGTACCGGGTGGACCAGGTGCTGCAGCGCCGCTTCGGCGACTGCAAGGACAAGGCGAGCCTGCTGCGCGCCATGCTGGAGTCGATCGGGATCGACGCGCGCCTGGTGCTCCTGCGCATGCGCCGGCTGGGCCGGCTCCCCGAGGCGCCCGCCTCCCTCGCGGTGTTCAACCACGCCATCGTGTACGTGCCGGCGCTCGACCTGTGGCTGGACGGCACGGCCGCCTACTCCGGCTCGGGCGACCTGCCCGGCGAGGACCGCGGCGCCACGGTGCTGGTGGTGAACCCGGACGGCAAGCCGCGCTTCACGACGGTGCCGGAGGCGCTCCCCGAGCAGAACCGCGGCGAGACGCGCTTCGACGTGGCGCTCGCCGCCGACGGCTCGGCCTCGGTCCGCGGCGCCTGGCGCGTCAGCGGCGCCGATGCGCCCACCTACCGCCGCGCCTACCTGGTGGAGGAGCAGCGGCGCGCGCAGCTCGAGCAGTCCTTCAACCGCAGCTTCCCCGGCGTGCGCGTCGCCTCGGTGACGGCCTCCGACCTCACCCGCCTCGAGGACGACGTCACCATGCAGTTCACGCTGGAGGTCCCCCGCTTCGCCCGGCCCGACGGCGCCGGCCTGCGCTTCTCGCCGTTCGGGGCCACGCGCGGCTGGGGCGAGAGCTGGGCCGCGCTCTCCTCGCGCCGGCACGACCTCGACCTGGGCAGCCCCAGCGAGACGGTGTTCACCTACCGGCACACGCTGCCGGCCGGCTGGCGGATCGCCGAGCTGCCCGACGGCGACGCCGCCCGGAGCCCCTACGCCAGCTTCGAGGTCCGCTACCGCCGCGACGGCGCGGCGCTGGTCGCGGAGGCGCGCGTGCGGCTGGAGAAGGGGCGCGTCCCGGCCCGCGACTACCCCGCGTTCCGCGAGCTGACCGGGCGCATCGACCGGGCCTTCGCGCGCAAGGTGCGCATCGAGCCTGCCGGGGAGGCCACCCGATGAGCCGCGCCGCGCGCCGGGCGTCGCCGAGGGTCCCCGGGGTCGCCGCCGGCCTGGCGGCGCTCGCGCTCGCCTGCGCCGGCCCGCGCGCCGAGCAGGCCGAGCCCGGGCGCGCCACGCGCGAAGGGCTGGCCGCGCTGGAGCAGAACGACGTCGCCCGCGCGGAGGCGCGGCTCGGGCCGGCCTCGCGGGTCCGCGACCCGTGGGCGCGCTTCGGCGCGTCGCTGCTCGCGCGGCGCGCGCTCGACGGCGAGGCGGAGGCGCAGCGGCTGCTCGCGACCGTGGAGGCGGGGCCGGACGAGCCCATCGCGCTCGTCGCGCTGCGCAGGCTCGCCGAGCTGGCCGAGCGGGGCCCGGCGCTCGCGGCCCAGGTGGACGCGGGCGTCCTGCGCCTCGGGGCGGGGGGCCGCCTGCGCGGGCTCGCCGCCTACCGGGCGCGGGTGGCGCGGGTGACCGCGGCGGAGGTGCTCGGCGATCACGAGGCCGCCGCCCAGGCCCGCCGCGAGAACGGCGCGGTCTCGGCCTGGTCCATCGCCGGGCCGTTCGCCGCGCACCACGCGCTCGACTTCGGCGCGCCCATCCCGCCCGATCGCGGCGAGCTGCCGGCCTCGGTGCCGGGGCGCGCCGGCGGGCCCGCGGTGCCGACCCGCGCGCTCCCCGCGCCCGACGGCACGGTCGCGCTCGACGGCGAGCCGGCGGCCGGCGACGTGTTCGCGCTCGCCGCCGACGTGGACCTGGCCCGCGGCGGCCGCTATCTCGTGACGCTCGGGACGCAGCTCTCGGCCCGCCTCGTCG
>NZ_BAZG01000291.1 GCF_000964525.1 Anaeromyxobacter sp. PSR-1 | reverse complement strand
GGGCGCGGGGGTGGAGCCGGCCCTGGCGGAGGGGCTGGTCCGCTCCGCGCTGGAGCTGGGCGGCGCGGACCCTGCCCGCGCCTGGCGCGCGGTGAAGGACCTGCTGGGCGAGCGGCTGGTGCCGTGCCGCGCCCCGTGGCTCCACGACGCGCGCCGCGTGCTCGCCGTGGTGGGCCCCACCGGCGTGGGCAAGACCACCACGCTCGCCAAGGTGGCGGCGCGCGCGCTGCTGGAGACGCGCAAGCGCGTCGCCTTCGTGACGGTGGACACCTACCGGCTCGGCGGCGCCGAGCAGCTCGCGCGCTACGCCGGGATCATGGAGGTGCCGGTGCTCGTGGCGCGCGACCGCGGCGAGCTCGGGCGCGCGCTGGATCGGCTCTCCGACGTGGACCTCGTGCTGGTGGACACCGCCGGCCACGCCTCGGTGGAGGACGTGGAGCGCCAGGCGGCGCTGGTCCGCTCCGTCCCGCGGGTCCAGCTCCACCTGGCCGTGTCGGCGGCGGCGGGCGCGCTGGAGCTGGCCGCGGTGGCGGATCGCTACCGCGCGCTCGCGCCGGATCGCCTGGTGCTGACGAAGCTCGACGAGGCGGCCGGGCCGGGCAGCGTGCTCTCCGCCGCGGTGCGGGTGTGCCGCCCCATCGCCTGCGTGACCGACGGCCAGCGCGTGCCCGAGGACGTGCACGCGCTCGCCGGCCCGGCGCTGGTGGACCTCGTCGCCGGAAAGGACGCCCCGTGACCGCCTCCCCCGAGCGCGCCCGTGCCGACCAGGCCCAGGGCCTGCGCGACCGCGTCGCCCCGCGCGACCCCGCCCCGCCGCTGCGCGTGATCGCCGTGACGAGCGGCAAGGGCGGCGTGGGCAAGACGCACATCTCCGCCAACCTGGCGGTGCTCGCCGCCCGCGCCGGGCGCCGCGTGCTCCTGGTGGACGCGGATCTGGGCCTCGCCAACGCCGACATCGTCCTGGGGATCTGCCCCACCCACCACCTCGGCCACCTGCTCGAGGGCGCGGCCACCGCCGAGCAGGTGCTCACCCAGGGCCCGCGCGGCGTGCGCGTGCTGGGCGCGTCGAGCGGCATCCAGTCGCTCACCCGGCTCACCGACGCGCAGAAGCTCACGCTCGTGTCCGCGTTCGAGGCGCTCGACCGGCGCTTCGACCTCGTGCTGGTGGACTGCGGCGCGGGCATCGGGGACAACGTGCTCTTCTTCGCCGGCGCGGCGCAGGAGGCGCTGCTGGTGGTCTCGCCCGAGCCCACCTCGCTCTCCGACGCCTACGCCACGGTGAAGGTCCTGTCCCAGCAGGCCGGCGTGACGCGGTTCGGGGTGGTCGCGAACCAGGCGGCCGACTTCCAGGGCCGCGACGTGTTCCGGCGGCTGACCCAGGTCACCGGCAAGTTCCTCGACGCGCGCCTCGCCTACCTCGGCGCCATCCCGCGCGACGAGGACCTGCCCCGGGCCGGGCGCGTGCAGCAGCCGCTCGTCGAGCTCTACCCGCGCGCGCACGCCAGCCGCGCGCTCCAGGCGCTCTGCGACGCCTTGCTCACCGCGCCGCCGCCGGAGGCCCTGCCCGGCGGCGTGAAGCTGTTCTGGCAGCAGCTCCTCCGCGAGCGGCAGCCCGCCGCCTCGCCCGCCTCGCCCGCCTAGCCCGCCATGCCCGCCGCCCACGCCGCCCTCGCCCGCTACGGCCCGCCCGCCCCCGGGCCGGACGACGCCCTGCTCCGGCGCCACGCGCCGCTGCTCGATCGCTGCGCCCGCCGCCTCGCCGCCCGCACCGGCCACGCGGTCGACCCGGGCGACCTCTGGTCCGCCGGCGCCATGGGGCTGCTCGAGGCGGCGCGGCGCTTCGACGCGTCCCAGGACGTCCGCTTCGAGACCTTCGCCGAGCACCGGGTGCGCGGCGCCATGCTGGACGAGCTCCGCCGGATGGACCACCTGCCGCGGCGCCTCCGCGCGGACGCCGACCGCGTCCAGGCGGCCCGGGCGCGGCTGGAGCAGGCCATCGGCCGCGAGCCGGACCCGGTCGAGGTGGCCGATGCGGTGGGGCTGCCCGCCGAGCAGGTCGGCGAGCTGCTCCTGCTCGCCGCGCCCCCCGCGCCGGTCGAGGACGACCTCGCGCCCGCCCCGGCGCCGCCGGCGGACGAGGCGCTCGCGGCGGCCGAGCGGCGCGGCGCGCTGGCGCGCGCGGTGGCCGCGCTGCCGGAGCGGCTCCAGGTGCTGCTGGCGCTGTACTACGACGAGGCGCTCACCTACCGCGAGATCGCGAAGGTGCTGGGGGTGTCCGAGCCGCGCGTTTGCCAGCTCCACGCGGAGGCGGTGAAGAAGCTCCGCACGCTCGTGTCGGAGATGTAACCACATTCGCCTACGTTTCTGGGTAGCATTCGGGCCTACACCGGAGCCAAGACAGGCGGAACCCCGCGAAACGGGCGGCCGTTCGCGGAAACCTTTACCGGCCCCAGGCCCGGTGCTGTCGTCTGGCCCGACCGCGCCGCCGTTCCGGGATGTCCCCGCCGGCGAGGACGCGGTCGAGGCGGACGCGAAGGGCGCCGCCAGGAGCACGCTGAGCCATGCCGTCGTACGACGACCCAGACGAACGATGCGCCCGTCCCACGGGGCGGGCGACCTTCCGCTTCACCACCTTCGATCCCGACGACCCGGATCTCGCCGAGGAGCTGCGCGGCTGGATCCTCACCGCCCAGGCCTTCCTGGCCCGCGGGGTCACCCCCGCCACGCGGGCCCGCCTGGAGGACTCGCTGCGCATCGTCGGCGAGCTCGCCCGCGTGCTGGCCGGCGAGGAGGAGGGCGAGGGCGTCACCGAGCAGCGCACCGTCCACGCCGCCGTCCACCGCGGCCGCATCCAGGCCGTCACCTCCCTCTTCGTGTGCCCCGGGGCCGCGTTCGTGGAGCTGCTCGCCACCGCCCCGTGGAACCTGCTCGGCCCGGCCGATCCGCCCGACGCGCGCACCGTGCGCGGCGCGGGCACCGCGCTCGTCGACCGCGCCGTGACGCTGTCCCGCGGCGCCGGCGCCGGCGGGAGGGTCACGCTGCAGGCCGAGAACCCGCGCGCGTTCGCCGTCTACCAGAAGCTCGGCTTCGAGCGCATGCGCCCCTCCGACGCGCCGCTCGCGCTGGTGCCGCGCGGCAAGGACGGCTTCTCGAAGTCCGTGCTGCGGCTGGCCCGCGGCGCCGCCGGGCCGGAGGAGGCCCGGGCGCCGTGGATGCTGCTCGACCCGGGCCGCGCCGCGCTGCGCGCCCGCCCG
>NZ_BAZG01000292.1 GCF_000964525.1 Anaeromyxobacter sp. PSR-1 | reverse complement strand
CGAGCTCGTCACGGCGCTGCCCGGGGTGACGCTGGAGGACCTGCCCCTCGCGCGCGCCGCGGGTGGCTAGCCGTCCCCGCCCCGCCCCAGCGTCCGCAGCGCCGCGAGCCAGAGGCGCGCCTCGCGCCGGCTGAGCCGCGAGCGCCGCAGCGCGGCGGCGAGGTCGCGGACCGCGTGGCGCTCCGGCCCGGCCAGGAAGCCCCCGCCGCGCAGCGCGGCGCGGAGCGCGTCCTCCACCGCGGAGAGCTCGGCGTCGGTCGCGCCCGCGTCGGGCGCGCGCGCCGGCGGCGCGGCGGCGGCGAGCGCCGCCTTGCGCAGCTCGTACAGGTAGACGAGGGCCGCCTGCGCCAGGTTGAGCGAGGGCTGGGCCTCGCCGGCGGGGATGGCGGAGAGGTCGTGGCAGCGGTGCACCTCGTCGTTGGTGAGCCCGCTCCGCTCGTCGCCGAACACGATCGCGGTCCGCCCCGCGGCGGCGCGCTCCAGCGCCTCGCGGGCCACCTCCGCCGGCGGGAGCCGGCGCTTGCCCTTCACCGCGCGCGAGCTGGTGCCGACCACCCAGGCGCAGTCGGCCACCGCCTCGTCGAGCGTGCGCACCAGCCGCGGCCGGTCGAGCAGCTCCTCGGCGTGCACCGCCACGCGGCGCATGGCCGCGAAGTCGTGCGTCCCCAGCTCGGCGATGGCCCAGTCGTCGGCGCCGAAGTTCTTCATGGCGCGCGCCACCGCGCCGAGGTTCTCGGGGTTGCGGGGGCGCAGCAGCACCAGGCGGACGGGGAGGCGCATCGCGGCGCATGCTACCGCGCCGGCCCGGTCCGGCCGTGCTAAAGGAGGCCCGTGCCCCACGCAGCGCGGTTCCTCGAGAACCCCTTCCAGCTCCACATCACGTTCGACCTGGCCGCGACCTACCTGTTCGCGGTGACCGGTGCGCTGGCCGCGATCTCGAAGCGCTACGACTTCGTCGGCGTGCTCGTGCTCGCGTTCGTCACCGGCCTCGGCGGCGCGCTGCTGCGCGACGGCCTGTTCCTCCAGTTCGGCCCGCCCGCCGTCGTGACCGACGGACGGTACCTGGTGGCGGTGGCGCTGGGCGCCGCCACCGGCGTCTTCTTCGGCAAGCGCCTGCACCGGTTCCAGATCCCGTTCCTGCTCGCGGACGCGGTGGCGCTCGGGACCTACGGCGTGGTGGGCGCCAACAAGTCGATCGCGGCGGGGCTGCCCATGCTCACCGCGCTCCTGGTCGGGGCGGTGAACGCGGTCGGCGGCGGGCTGCTGCGCGACCTGCTGGTGCACGACGTGCCGCTGGTGTTCCGGCCCGGCGAGTTCTACGCGCTCGCCGCCATGGCCGGCGAGGTGGTGTTCATCGGGCTCACCCGCGGCGCCGGGCTGCCCGGCACGCTGTCGGCGCTGATCGCGATCGCCGCCGCGTTCGCGGTCCGGATCCTGTCGGTGTGGCTGGGCTGGCGCACCGAGGCGCTGTCGGGCGAGGACGGGACAGGCGAGCGATAGCTTCCTTGGCGCGGGTCAAGGCCGACCCGGCGGGGCTTCCCTTAAGGTGCGCCCTCCGAGGACTTACCCCCGCGCACCAGGAGCCTTCATGACGCTCGTCCGCAGCCTGCTCGTCGCCGCCCTCGCCCTCGCCGTCCCGTTCGCCGCCCGCGCCGCGGGCGGCCACGACAGCGTGGGCTGCGGCGGCTGCCACTCCATCCACACCGCCAAGGGCAAGATCATCTTCGCGGTCACGCCGAACACCAAGGCGCTCGATCCCAAGACCAAGCAGCCGTACTCCGGCACCACCGCGCTCTGCCTCGCCTGCCACGCCGACTCGAAGGACGGCGGCCAGGGCTACGCGCCGGTGTCGGGCCACATGAGCCACCCGTACGGCGTCGGGAACGTGAACCCGAAGGTCGCGAAGGTGCCGGCCGAGCTGCTGCGCGACGGGCGCTTCGAGTGCATCGGCTGCCACGATCCGCACCCGTCCAACCCGAACTACAAGTACCTCCGCGTGGACACCGCCAAGGGCCAGCAGATGGACGCGTTCTGCGGCGTGTGCCACCCGGGCAAGGCCGACGCGGCCACGGTGAAGCAGGCGGCGCTCTTCACGTCGATGGACGAGTCCGGCGCGAAGCGCGCGGCCGCGCCCGCCCCGGCGCCCGCCAAGAAGTAGCGGCACCCGCCCGCCCGCCCCTCGACAGGCTCGGGGCGAGCGGGATGTCGAGATCGGCCTGGCGTTCCGCCTCCGCTCGGGGTGAGCCCGTCGAACCCCGAGCGGAGGCGAGCGAGCACGGCAGTCAGCGCGCGGCGGCCACCGCGGCCCGCGGCCGCCAGATCTCGAGCATCCCGCGCGGCGCCGAGAGCCACACCGGCTCGTAGCGCGCCGCGAGGTCGGCCGCGAGCGCGGCGCCGCAGGGCGTGGCCAGCAGCTCGCGCGTCGCGCCCCACACCAGCACGTAGTCGAGCCGGCCGAGCCGCCGCGCCCCGCGCAGATCGACGCAGGGCGGGACGCCCTCCATCCGCCCCAGCGAGCCCGCGATGACGTGGAACGGGTTCCGGCCGGCGGGGAAGCGCACCGGGCAGTGGTCGGTGTTGGCCTGGCTGTTCTTGAGGTCCACGCCGCCGCGCGCCGCCACGATCCAGCCGGTCGCGTGCAGGAACGGCTTGATGCGGTAGCCCATGCGCCGCCCGTTCGCATCCAGCGGGCCGTGCGGCGAGAGCGCCAGCGGCAGCATCACCCGCCCCTCCTCCACCGCCGCGGACGCCGAGGCGTACTCCTCGAGGTAGGCCGAGAGCTCCCGCTGCTTGTCGAGCCGGACCCCGAGCGCGACCACCGCGATGGCCGCGAGCGCGACGGCGGCGCGCCGGGCCGGGGCGGCCGGGCCCGCGGCGGCGGCGCCGATCCACGCCGCGACGCACAGCAGCGCGAGCAGCGCCATCCGATCCGACACGTGCGCGCCCGCCGCCACCACGTCGGGGACGGCGAAGTACAGGACCACGAACGCGGCGGCGGCGACGAGCCACCCGTCGTGCGAGCGGAGCCGCGCCCCGCGCCCGGCGCGGACCAGCGCCGCGTGCACCACCGCCACGGCGAGCACCAGCATCACCGCCATCCCGAGCGGCAGCTCGCGCCGGTCGATGGAGACGAGCGAGTACCCGGCGGCGAGCTTCGCCGCCAGCTCCGGCAGCGGGATCCGCGCCGCGACGCGGTCGCGGTGCGCGAGCAGCCAGGCCCCGAGGAGCAGCAGGCC
>NZ_BAZG01000293.1 GCF_000964525.1 Anaeromyxobacter sp. PSR-1 | reverse complement strand
ATTGTACGCGATGCGGGATGGGGAGCGGGGGCGGAGCACCGCGTCAGGCGCGGGCGTGATCCGCGCGATCTTCCCGCCCCACGCGCCCGAGCCGCGGGACCGCGCGCGCGCCGGGCACGAACGCGAGCACCAGCAGCGCCGCGCCGGCGGTCATCTCGGCCACGCCGGCGGCCGGCTCGGTGGCGCCGCGGCCGGTCCAGACCAGCCACGCGGCCGGCGCCGCGAGCGCGTACCGCGCCGGCGCCCACTCGATCGCCGCGACCGTGCCGATGCAGACGAGCAGCCCCATCGCCACGTCGTGGAGGATCGGCCCGACCTCGCCGTACCCCAGCGCGAGCGGCGCGAGCAGGAGCGCCAGCCCCACGGCGAAGCTCGTCCAGCGCGCGATCATGCACCCTGAACGTAGCCGTGCCGCGCGGGGGCGAGAAGCCGCCGGGGCGGCGGGCCGGAGGAGCCTGTTGGGGCCTGGCCGGACCGGCCGCACCCGACCGGCGGGGCCGGAAACTGGCGCTGTCAGGCACCCCCGCTAGGATGCGCAGCCGAACGCCGGATTCCGGGAGGATGGAGCCATGCCTCGCGGCCGAACCCGGCGGGATCGCACCACGGAACGCTCGATGACCTACGCCGACGAACGCGTCGCCGCAGAGATGGGACGTGTCCTGCTCGCGCTCTACCGCGCGGGCATGCAGGTCCGGGTCTGGCCGGACGCGCTGCACGGCCGCGCCGGCGCCCGCATCGTGGCCGGCCCGTCCGCGAAGCGCCGCCGGACGGCGCTCAAGTCGGCGTCCGGGTCGGGGGACTCGCCGCTGCAGGCGATCTACGCCGCGGTGGAGCGCATGAACGAGCGCGCCGGGGCGATCGTGGTGCCGCTGGACTAGGACGCGGCTCCGCTCGTCCTTCGACGGGCTCAGGACGAGCGGATCCCGACAGCGCCTGCCCGCGCACGCAGCGGTTCAGCCGAACAGCCCGTCCAGCTTCCGCTCGATGTCCTCCTGGACCTTCTGGCGCATCGAGCCCGGGACCAGCATCGGGAACTTGAGGTCGATGACGACCTCCTCGTCCTTCACCGCGTAGGCGCCGCTGACGCCCATCTTCGAGACCTTGCCGGTCTTCGCGCCGCCGTCCTTCTGGTAGTCGAGGGAGAGTTTCTCGGCGATGCGCTCCATCACCTCGTCCACCTTCTCGTAGATCTCACCGGCCTTCTTGCCGGGGTACTTCCTCGTGATCTGCGGCATCCTTGCGGGTCTCCTCCGCCGGCCGTCCGGCCGGTCACTTCGCGTATTGAGTTGGGTCCTGCACCCCGGCCTCGGCAAATCCCTTTCGGCGCAGGCGGCAGGCATCGCACCGGCCGCAGGCGCGGCCGCGGATCGGGTCGTAGCACGACAGGGTCATGCGGTAGGGGACGCCGAGCTTCGTGCCCAGCCGGACGATCCCCGCCTTCGAGAGCCGGAGCAGGGGGGCCCGGATCCGGAGCGGGTGCCCCTCCACGCCGGCGCGGGTGGCGACCTTCGCCAGCCGCTCGAACGCCCGCAGGAAGGCCGGGCGGCAGTCCGGGTAGCCGGAGTAGTCGATGGCGTTCACGCCCACGAAGATCTGCTCCGCGCCGATCACCTCGGCGTGGGCGAGCGCGAGCGAGAGCATGACGGTGTTGCGCGCCGGCACGTAGGTGACCGGGATGTCCCGCGCCATCCGCGCCTCGCTGCGCCCCTTCGGCACCGCGATGCCCGCGTCGGTGAGCGCCGAGCCGCCGAACGCGGAGAGGTCCACCTTCACCACGCGGTGCCCGGCGGCGCCGAGCGCCCGCGCGATGCGCCGCGCCCGCGCCAGCTCGCCCTTGTGCCGCTGCCCGTAGTCCACCGAGAGGCAGTGCGCCTCCAGCCCCTCGGCGCGCGCCACCGCCAGGCAGGTGCTCGAGTCGAGCCCGCCCGACAGGAGCACCACCGCGCGCCGCGCCTCGATCGTCGCCTTCGCCATTCCAGGATCCTAGCGGGCCATCGCGGTGAACGCGTAGCTCGCGGTGCAGGGGAGCACGCAGGGCGCGCACGCGCCGCCGGTCGCCCCGTAGGTCTCCACCAGCGTCCCCGCGAGCGTCGGCGGCCCGTCCGCCGGGAACGCGAGGTCGCCCTCGATCGCGACGGTGAGCGCCGCGGTGCAGGTGGCGGCGCAGGCGCTCAGCACCGCCTCGCCCGCCGCCGCCGAGGCCTGGACGTGGTCGCCGCTCCGCGCCCCGCGCAGCACCGCCTCGTGCTCGCGCCCGGTGCAGAGCGCCACCGCGCCGGTGCGCGGGTCCTGCGCCAGCGTCACCGGGAACACCGCCGCGGCGTCGGTCGCGAGCTCCGCCGGGATGGTCGCCGGCACCGCCGCGGCCCAGCCGCCCTCCGGCTCCACCGTGCAGGCGGTCGAGGCGTCCACCCGGCGCGCCTGCAGGCCGAACACGCCGATCACCTCGCCCGGGCAGTCCTCGCCGCCGTCGCTGCGGCACGCGGCGGCGCCGAGCGCGGCGAGGAGGGTTGCGAGGGCGAGCGCGCGCGGCGCGCGGTGGGACGGACGGCGGGGCACGGGGCCGGCTAGCCTAGCACCGCGACCCGGAGCTCGACGAACGGATCCGACAGGGCCAGGAGCGCGAGGTCGCGGAGGTCGGGGAGCGCGAGCGCCTCGGCCGGATCGAGCGGCCCGCCGTCGAGGCGCCGGTCGAGGAGCGCCAGCGTGCGCAGCGCGTGGCCCGGGTCGCCGGCGTGCAGCAGGCCCACCCGGTTCGCGGTCCGGCGCACCGCCGCCGCGAGCGCGCGCGGGTCGAGCGTGCGCAGCTCCGCCGCGGCCGGGCCCGCCAGCGCGGCCGCGGTGGCGCTCACCTCGCCCGGCACGGTCCGCTCCAGCGCGGCGAGGAACGCGCCGGCGTGCGCCGCGGGGAGGCCCATGGCGGGCGGCGCGCCGCCGCCGAAGCGGCAGGCCAGCTCGAGCAGGATGGCGGTGTCGCGGGGCGCGAACTTCCCGAGCAGCGCCCAGCCGTGCTCGAGGAGGTCGAGCGTGCGGGCGGCCAGGAACGCGAGCGCGCCCTCCGGCAGGTCCGCCAGCCCGGCCGGCAGCACCACCGAGGGCGGGCGGGTGTTCTCGATCACCAC
>NZ_BAZG01000294.1 GCF_000964525.1 Anaeromyxobacter sp. PSR-1 | reverse complement strand
GGCGCGGTCCCGGCGGTCTACCCGGTCGCCGCCGACCTGGTGATCCCGCCCGGCGTGACGCTGCGGGGCGACGACGCGCCGGCCGCGCCGGCCGGCCGGATCCTGGCGCTCGGCGACGGCGTGGTGGCGGCGGGCGTGACGCTCGGCGCGGGCTCGACGCTCGCCGGCGTGACCGTGCGCGACGACGCGGCGCCGGACGCGGCGGTCGCGATCCGGACCGCCTGCGCCGCCGGCGACCTCGCCCGCGTGGCGGACGTGGCGGTGGCGGCGTCGCGCGAGGGCGGCGCGCTCGCGGCCGGGCTCCGCCTCGAGGGCGCCTGCCCGGTGGCGCTGGAGCGCGTGACGGTCTCGGGCGCGGCGGGCCCGGGCGTCGCGGTGGTGCGCGAGGTGGCGGTGGGCGCCCCCGTCACCGCCGAGGACTCGGTGCTCCAGGCCAACGCGCAGGAGGGGCTGCGCCTCGCGCGCGGCGACGTCACGCTGCTGCGGGTGACGCTGGCCGCGAACGGCGGGGCCGGGCTGGTCGCCGCCGGCGGGGCGGACGGGCGGCTCACGCTGGAGGCCTGCACGGTCCGCGACAACGGGGCGACCGGCGTGGTGCTCGAGGCGAACACCGCGCGCGTCTGGATCGGCGGGACGCGCATCTGCCGGAACGCGGCCAGCCCGCGCGGCGCGTTCACCACCAAGCGCGCCGTGGGCGGCCTGTACCTCGCCGGCAACCCGCCCGCCGGCGCGCAGGCGGTCGGGTTCTCCGGGAACGCCGTCCACGGCAACGCCGGCGACCAGGTGCTGGTCTCGGGCAGCGTGACGGCGTGGCACCTCGACGGCGGCGCCGACGCGTGCGGTGCCGGCCGCAACCTGTTCGGCGAGTACGCGCCGTCGCCGGCGCGCGGCCTGGTGGCCGACTCCGCCGTGGTGAGCGCGCAGTGGAACGGCTGGGCCGGCGTCGTGCCGGCGCCCGGGATCGACTACGAGGCCATCACCGGCGTGAGCGCCGCGTCGGTGACCGCCTCGGCGTACTGCGACCCGCCGGCCGCGGCCGAGCTGATCTGCGAGTAGGGCCGCGGGCCTGCGCTAGACGGTCCGCCGCCGCGGCGTCGTCACCATCCCGGCGATCACGAGCAGCACGATCGCGCCCACCAGGCTGCCGATGAACCCGGCGGTCTGGAACGAGGTGCCGGGCGAGCCCGCGAACGCGGACGCGACCAGCCCGCCGATGATCGAGCCGGCGATCCCGAGCAGGGTCGTCATGACGAACCCCAGCCCCTGCTTTCCGGGCACCACCGCGCGCGCGATGAGCCCGATGACGAATCCGAAGACGATCCAGGCGATGATCCCCATTGAGCTGCCTCCCGGCGCAAAGGTAGGCCCGACGCCGACGCCGGAGCTTGCTCGCCCCCGCACCGCGCGGGCGGGCGCGCGGGCCGACGCACCACGACCGTCGGTACGGGCGCTTCCTTGACTCCCCGATCCCCCGGCGAGTAGCGTCGGCTCGCGCCATGTCCCTCCGCCTCTCCCCCGCTCGCGCGCTCCTGCCGGCGCTCCTGGTGACCGCGTGCGCCGCGGGAGGCCAGCTCCGCGCCGACGTGCGCGCGGTCCGGGCCGAGCTGGTGGAGGCCCGCGGCGCGGGGGCCGAGCGCTGCGCCGCGGACGAGCTGTCCGACGCGGAGGCGAGCCTGGAGGAGGCCGAGCGGCGGCTGGGCCGCGGCGAGGAGGGGGCGGCCCGCGCCCGCGTGGAGGCCGCCGGGCGCAGCGCCCGCCGCGCGCGGGAGCTGGCGCGGACCTGCGCCGCCCCGCAGGTCACCATCCGCAAGGGCGAGCCCACCGCGCAGGTGATCATCGAGAAGACCGACGGCGACCGCGACGGCGTCCCGGACCTGGACGACCGCTGCCCCGACGCGCCCGGCCCCGCCACGCTCCAGGGCTGCCCGGACGCGGACGGCGACGGGGTCGGCGACGCCGAGGACGCGTGCCCGGCGGAGGCGGGGCCTGCCGAGACGCTCGGGTGCCCGCCGGCGAAGGACTCCGACGGCGACGGCGTCCCCGACGAGATCGACCGCTGCCCGCTCGACCCCGAGGACGCGGACGGGTTCCAGGAGGAGGACGGCTGCCCGGATCCGGACGACGACGGCGACGGCATCGTGGACCGCGTGGACGCGTGCCCTCACGAGCAGGGCCCGCTCGAGAACCGCGGCTGCCCCGTGATGGACGCCGACGGCGACGGGGTGGCCGATCCGGACGACCGCTGCCCCGAGCAGGCCGGCGTCGCCGCCGACGGCTGCCCGCGGGCGTACCGGCTCCTCGAGGTGGGGCGGGACCGGATCGCGCTGCGCGAGCCGGTGCGCTTCGGCGCCCGCGACGACCTGCTGCCGTCGAGCGCGGTCCTGCTCGACGAGCTGGCGCAGGCGCTGCGCGACCGCCCGCGGCTGCGGGTGGCGGTCGAGGTCCACACCGACGGCGCCGGCGAGGCGGCCGCGAGCAAGCGGCTGACCCAGGCGCGCGCCGAGGCGGTGCGGGCGGCGCTCGCCGGGCGCGGGATCGAGGCGGAGCGGGTGGAGGCGAAGGGGTTCGGGGCCGAGCACCCCATCGCCTCCAACAAGACGGCGCGCGGGCGCGCCCAGAACCGGCGCACCGAGGTCCGGATCCTCCCGGGCGGGTGAAGGAGCGAGAGGGACGCATGGCGCAGTTCGAGATCTTCGTGCCGGCCTCCCCGCCCGCCCAGGCGGCGGACGTGGTGGTCCTGCTCGAGGCCGACAGCTGGCTCGGGGCGCTCCGGGCCGGCGTGGCGCGGATCGGCGGCCGCCACCCGGCGAACGTCCTCTGCGACGTGCGCCCGGGCGGCGTGATCCACGTCACCGACCCGGAGACCGGCCGCGCCTTCCGGATCCAGGAGCTGCCCCAGGCGCCGGTCCGCCCCGCGCCCACGCCGCCGCCCGGGTCCCCGCCCGCGCCGGCCCGGCCGCGCCGGCCGGCCCGCGACGAGGTCACCGAGAAGCTGCCGCTCCCCGGCGCGGCGCAGCGCGGGAGCCGCCGCAGGCGGCGACGCTGCCGCCCCGCCGGCCGCCGGCGCATCGGCCGCGAGCCGGCGC
>NZ_BAZG01000295.1 GCF_000964525.1 Anaeromyxobacter sp. PSR-1 | reverse complement strand
GCGCCGGCCACCTCCGTCGCGGCGTGGCGCGCGCCGGCCGAGCCCGTGCCGCTGGCGGTGGTCGGCCTGGGCGCGACGCTCCCCGGCGCCGAGGACGTCCCGGCGTTCTGGAAGGCGCTGCAGGACGGCCGCTCGTCGATCCGCGACGTCCCGGAGAGCCGCTGGGACGCGTCGCGCTACTGCCACCCGGACGCCGCGCGGCTGGAGCGCAGCTACACGCGGCTCGGCGGCTTCACCGACGCGCCCGCGCAGGCGGAGGCGCGCTGGCGCATCCCGCCCGCCGCGCGCGAGGCGGTGGACCCGGCGCACCTGCTCGCGCTGCGCGTGGCCGAGGAGGCGGTCGCGGACGCGGGCCTGGAGCGCGGGGCCTGGGATCGCGGCCGCACCGGCGTGTTCCTCGGGTTCATGGCGTGCCAGGGGCGCAAGCTCCTCGCCGAGGTGCGCTTCCACCTGGCGCGCCTCGCCGCCGAGGTGGAGGCCGCGGCGCCGGCCGCCGGGCTCACCGGCCCGCAGGCGCGCGCGCTGCTCGAGGCCGCGCGCGCCCGGGTGGAGCGCGAGCTGCCCCCGCTCTCGGAGGACGCGCTGCCCGGCTGGCTCGGCAGCGTGATGGCCGCGCGGATCGCGCGCCGCTTCGACCTGCGCGGCCCGCAGCTCACGGTCGAGTCGGCCTGCGCCTCCACGCTCGCCGCGCTGCAGGCGGCGGTGCAGGCGCTGCGGGACGGCACCTGCGACACCGCGCTGGTGGGCGGCGTGTGGGCCGACATGCAGCCCGAGTTCTACGTGGGGTGCTGCCGGTTCAACGCGCTCTCCGCCACCGGGAGCACGCCGTTCGACGCGCGCGCCGACGGGTTCGTGCCGGGCGAGGGCGCGGGCGTCCTGGTGCTGCGCCGGCTCGCCGACGCCGAGCGCGACGGGCAGCGCGTCCACGCGCTGGTGCGCGCGGTGGGCGCGTCCAGCGACGGCAAGGGCAAGTCGGTGTTCGCGCCGTCGCTGGAGGGCGAGGCGCTCGCGATGCGGCGCGCGCTGGAGGCGGGCGGGATCGACCCCGCGCTGGTGGACTACGTCGAGTGCCACGGCACCGGCACCGCCCTCGGCGACCGGACCGAGGTCGAGGCCTGCGTGCGCGCCTACGGGCGCGGCCGGGCCCGGCCGCTCCGCATCGGCTCGGTGAAGTCCAACATCGGCCACCTGCTCGGCGCGGCCGGCGCCCCGGCGCTGCTGAAGGCGGTGCTGTCGGTCCGCGAGGGCCTGCTGCCGCCGTCCATCGAGGTCGAGCGGCCGAACCCGGCCATCGACTTCACCGCCGGGCCGGTCGAGGTGGTCACGCGCGCCGAGCGCTGGACCGCGCCGGAGGGCGCGCCCCGGCGGGCGGGCGTCTCCGGCTTCGGCCTGGGCGGCACGAACGTGCACGCGCTCGTGGAGGAGTACCGCCCCGGCGCGCCGGCCCGGGTCGCGCCGGTCGCGCAGCCTTCTCCCAGCGTGAAGACGCCGGCCCCCGCGCTCGCGGCCGCGCCGCTCGCCGCGCGGCCGCTCGCCATCGCCATCGCCGCCGCCGGCGCGGAGGACGCGGCCGGTTGCGCCGCGGCCCTGGAGCGGCTCGCGGGCGCGCTCCGCGACGCGGGCCCCGGGGAGTACCTCGAGGCGCTCCGGGCCTCGCGGCGGGCGGCCTCGGACGCGCCGTTCCGCGTCGCGGTGGTGGCGGCCGATCCGGCCGCGCTCGCCGCGCGCGCCGCGCACCTCTCCCGCGCGGTGCGCGCCGGGCTCGACCTCGGGCTGCTCCGCGCCCAGGGCGTGCACGCGGCGGACGCGCGCGCGCCGGCGCAGGTGGCGGTCACGTTCCCGGGCCAGGGCCCGCAGTACCCGAACATGCTGCGCGACGCGCTCGCCGCGTTCCCGTCGCTGGGCGGGACGCTCGACGCCGCCGACCGCGCCTACCAGGCGCTGTGCGGGCGGCCGCTGCGGCCGTCGTTCTTCACCGACCGGCCCGACGCGTACGCGCAGAGCGACGAGGACATCCACTGCGCGGTGTTCGTGGTGAACGTGGCGCTCCACCGGCTGCTCGTCCGCCACGGCCTCGCGCCGCGGGCGCTCATGGGCCAGAGCGCGGGCGAGCTCGCCGCGCTGGTGGCGGCCGGCGCCATGTCGCTCGAGGACGGGCTCGCGGTGGTCCGCGAGCGCACGCTCTCGGTGCTGGCGCTCACCGGCGACGACCCCGGCAAGATGGTCGCGCTCACCTGCGGCGCCGGGCGCGCCGCGCGGCTCACCGCCGGGCTCCCCGGCTACGCCGCGCTCGCCGCCGACAACGGCCCCGGCGCCTGCATCGTGTCCTGCGATCGCCGCGCCATGCCGGAGCTGCTCCGGCGGGCGTCCGACGAGGGCGTGGAGGCCGCCGTGCTGGCGGTCTCGCACGGCTACCACTCGCAGCTCATCGCCGGGGCGCAGCCGCGCTACCTGCGCCTGCTCCGCACCATCCCGTTCCGCGCGCCGGAGGTGGAGATCGTCTCCACCGTCACGGGGCGGAGCCTCGCCGAGGTCCCGCCGGAGCGCTTCCCCGAGCACCTCGCCAGCCAGTTCGTCGAGCCGGTGCGGCTCCGGCCCGCGGTCGAGGCGCTCCACGCGCGCGGTGTGCGGCTGTTCGTGGAGTGCGGGCCCAAGTGGCCGCTCACCACCTTCGTCGGGCAGATCCTCGGGGACCGCCCGCACGTCGCGCACGCCACGCTTCACCCCAAGGTCGGCGAGGTCGAGCAGCTCCAGCGCGCGCTCGCCTGCCTGTTCGTCCACGGCGCTGCAGTCCTGGAGGAGGACCCCGCGATGAGCACCCCGTCCCGCAGCACCCCCGAGCTCCGGCCCGCGCCGCAGGGCCGCGGCGTGGCCCCGTCCGCGGAGGCGATGCCGGCCTACGTGGCGACGCTGCTGCGCGGCATCCGCGACCTCATCGACGGCGTGCTCGCCGGGGCGGCGCCGGAGCAGGCGGCGCTCGCGGCCCCGGTGGCCGCCGCCGCGTCTGCGCCGGTCGAGGCGCCGGCCGGCGAGGGGGCGCGCGCCCCGGCCGTGGCGGCGGTG
>NZ_BAZG01000296.1 GCF_000964525.1 Anaeromyxobacter sp. PSR-1 | reverse complement strand
GGCCGGGGCCGGCCGGCTCCAGCGCGGCGGTGATCTCCACCTCGGCGCGGCGGAACAGCCCGCCGTCCACGGTGCGGGTGGCGAGGATGACCGCCTCGGGGCCGAGCGCGGCCTTCACCGCGGCGAGCGCGGCGGCGGAGTCGGGGGCGCGGAAGGTGCGGACGGTGGGCGTCATCGGCGTGGCTCCTGGCGCCCGGTAGTGCAACCGTCAGGCCGCGAGCTGCGGCTGCGCCTGCACCGTCCCGGCCGGCTCCACGGTGGTCCCGGGCACCAGCTCGCGCGCCGCCAGCACCTGGACGTCGGGCACGAAGCGGCTGGCGAAGTCGAACAGCGGCCGGCGCAGGTCCGGTGGCGCCAGGACGACGACGGGGTGCCCCGCGCCGGTCAGGCGCGTGGCGCCCGACTCGAGCGACGCCACCAGCCGCCGCGCGGTCTCGACGTCGGGGGCGAGCGCCGCCTCGCCGTCGGACGCGCCCAGGGTGGCCCGGAGCGTCTCCTCGGTGCCGCGGTCGAGCGTGAGCGCGCGCACCACGCCGTCGGCGTTCGCGGCGCGGGCGGTGAGCTGCCGCGACAGCCGCCGCCGCGCGGCCTCCACCAGCCAGGCCGGCTCCTTCGAGCGCGGCGCCGCGTCGGCGACGGCCTCCAGCACCGTGCGCAGGTCGCGCACCGACACGCCCTCGCGGAGCAGCCCGCGGACCACCCGGACCAGCTCGCCCAGCGAGATCGCGCCGGGGACCACGTCCTCGACCAGCTTGGGCGCGTCGCGGCCCAGGACCCCGAGCAGCTCCTGCACCTCCTGGCGGCCCACGATCTCGTGCGCGTTGCGGCGGAGCAGCTCGGAGAGGTGCGTGGTGATCACCGACGCGGCGTCCACCAGCGTGAGCCCGAGCGCCTCGGCGCGCGGGCGATCGGCCGGGGTGATCCACACCGCGCGCAGGCCGAACGCCGGGTCCACGCCCGGCACGCCCTCCACCGCGGGGTCGCCGCCGTTCGGGTCGAGCGCCATGAGCCGCTCGGGGTGGGCGAGGCCGCGGCCGAGCTCGACCCCGCGGAGCAGCACGCGGTACTGGCCGGGCTCGAGGTGGAGGTCGTCGCGCAGGTGCACCGGCGGGAGCACGATGCCGAGCTCGGTGGCGAGCTGGCGCCGGAGCGCGGTGACGCGCCCGGGCAGCTCGCCGCCCCTGTCGAGGTCGATGAGCGGCACCAGCCCGTAGCCCACGCCCAGCTCGAGCGCGTCGAGCGCGAGCAGGTCCTGGATCCGCTCCGGGCCCTTCTCCTCGGCGGCGGGGCGCGGCGCGCGGGCGGCGGCCTCCCGCCGGGCGGCGGCCCGCCGCGCCGCGAGGAGCAGCGCCCCGGCCACCCCGCCGAACGCGACCAGCGGCATGCCCGGGAGCAGCCCGAGCGCCACGAGGACGCCCGCGGCGGTGCGGAGCACGGCGGGCCGGCCCAGCATCTGGCTCGCGACCTGCGTGCCGAGGTCGCTGCCGGCGGCGCGGGTCACCACCAGGCCGGAGGCGGTGGAGACGAGCAGGGCCGGCATCTGCGAGACCAGCCCGTCACCCACCGTGAGCAGAGTGTAGGTCTCGGCGGCGGCGGAGAGCGAGAGGTGGTCGCGCAGCAGGCCGGCCAGCAGCCCGCCCGCGATGTTCACCCCGGTGATGGCGAGGCCGGCCACCGCGTCGCCGCGCACGAACTTGGAGGCGCCGTCCATGGCGCCGAAGAACTCGGTCTCCCGCTCCAGCGCCTGCCGGCGGGCGCGCGCCTCGCGGTCGTCCACCAGGCCGGCGGCGAGGTCGGCGTCGATGGCCATCTGCTTGCCGGGGAGCGCGTCGAGGGTGAAGCGCGCCGCCACCTCCGACACGCGGTTCGAGCCCTTCGTGATCACCGTGAAGTTCACGATGAGCAGGATGAGGAACACCACCAGCCCGACCACCAGGCTGCCCCCCACCGCGAAGCGCCCGAACGTCTCGATCAGGTGGCCGGCCGCGCCGGCGCCCTTGCCGCCGTCGGTGAGGATGAGCCGGGTGGTGGCGACGTTGAGCGCCAGCCGGAACAGCGTGACGAGCAGCAGGAGCGAGGGGAACACCGAGAACTCGACCGCGCGGGTGAGGCCGAGCGCGACGAGCAGCATGAGCACCGAGAGCCCGATGGACAGGGCGAGGAACACGTCCAGCGCCGCCGCCGGGAGCGGGACGATCAGGATGGCGAGGATGCCGAGCACCCCCACCGCCACCGCCAGCTCGGCCCGGCCGCCCGCGGGCGCCCCGGGGGTCGTGGTCGTGCTCACGCGCGCGCCCCTCCGTCGCGGCGGCCGGCGGCGCGGTAGACGAACGCGAGCACGGCGGCCACGGCCTTGTAGGTCTGGGCGGGGATCTCCCGGCCCACCTTCACCTTCCGGTACAGCAGCCGCGCGAGCGGCACGTCCTGCACCACCGGGACGCCGTGCTCGCGCGCGAGCGCCCGCATCTGGCGGGCCAGCTCGCCCTTGCCCTTGGCGGTGACCCGCGGCGCGCGCCCCTCGTCGCGCCGGTAGCGGAGGGCGACGGCCACGTGGGTCGGGTTCACCACCAGCGCGTCGGCGCGCGGCACCTCCAGGCGCGCCTGGTTGCGGAGCAGCTCGCGGTGGCGCCGCCGCCGCTGGCCGCGGACGAGCGGATCGCCCTCGTCCTCCCTCACCTCGCGCTTCGCCTCCTCCTTCGTCATCCGGTGCTTGCGCGCGAAGCGCCACCGGGCGAGCCCCAGCTCCGCCAGGGCGAGCGCGGCGGCGGCGAGGAGCACCGGGAGCGCCACCCGCGCGAGGAGCGCGAACAGGGCGGCGAGCTGCTCCCCCGGCGCGGCGCCGAGCAGCGCCGGCAGCCGCGCCACCCCGTCGCGCGCGGCGCCCCAGGCGGCCGCGGCGAGCGCCGCGACCTTGGCGAGCGCCAGCGCGAGGTCGAGGAGGAAGTCGCGGGAGAGCGGGCGCAGCAGGCGGCCGGGCTGGAGCAGGCGCGAGGGATCCGGGGCGGCCAGCCGGGGCCAGAAGCCGCCGCGCGTCTGCGCGAG
>NZ_BAZG01000297.1 GCF_000964525.1 Anaeromyxobacter sp. PSR-1 | reverse complement strand
GGTCGCGCTCCTGCGCGAGGTGGCGGCCGGCGACGTCGCGCACGAGGAGCAGGAGTACCGGTAGCGACGGGTTCGCCCGGGGCACGACCTGGTGGCGGTGGTCGGTGCGCGCCGTCGAGTCCGGCGGCGGCGGGCGGGACCTCGTGCTGATGATCACCGAGGTGACCGAGCAGGTCCCGCGCCCGGGAGCAGGTCGAGGCCGACCGCGCCGGCTGGAGGCGGTGCTGCGGGTGCTGCCGGTGGGCGTGCTCATGGCCGACGCCGGCGGGCAGGTGGTGCAGGCGAACGACGCGGCCCGGCGCATCTGGGGCTCGCGCGCGCCGTTCCGGCCGGGCGCGCTCTACCGCGAGCAGCGCGCGCGGCGGGCCGACTCCGGCGCGCCGCTCGCGCCCGGCGACTGGGCGCTGCAGCGCGCGCTCCGCTCCGGCGAGGCGGTCGGGGGCGAGCTGGTCGAGATCGACCGCTTCGACGGGACGCAGGCGGTGGTGCTGAACGGCGCCGCGCCCATCCGCGACGGCGAGGGGCGCGTGGTCGGCGCGGTCACCACGCTGCTCGACGTAACCGAGCTGCGGCGCGCCGTGCGCAACCGCGACGAGGTCCTGCAGGTCGTCTCGCACGACCTGCGGACGCCGCTCTCCGCGGTGACGCTGGGCGCCGCCGCGCTGACGCGGCTGGCCGACGGGCCGGACGCCGCCGCGCAGGCCCGGCGCGCCGCCGCGCGGCTCGCCGCCGCCGGCCGCCGCATGAACCGGCTCATCGACGACCTGCTCGACCTCGAGACGCTCGAGGAGGGCCGGCTCTCGATGCGGCCGGAGCCGTGCGACCCGGCCGACCTGCTGGGCGAGGCGGCCGACCAGCTCCGCGAGGCGGCGCGCGCGAAGGGGCTCGACCTGTGCCTGTCCGCGGCGCCCGGCCTGCCGCCGGTCGCGTGCGATCGCGACCGCGTGCTGCAGGTGCTCGGCAACGTCGCCTCGAACGCGGTGAAGGCCACCGAGGAGGGCGCGGTGTGCCTCGCCGCCGAGGCGCAGGGGGACGGGGCGGTGGTCTTCCGCATCCGCGACACCGGCCCGGGCATCCCCGACGCCGACCTGCCGCACGTGTTCGACCGCTTCCAGCGCGGCAGCGCGGCGCGCTGGCGCGGCTCGGGCCTGGGGCTCGCCATCGCGCGCGGCCTGGTCGAGGCGCACGGCGGGCGGATCTGGGCGGAGAGCGCGCCCGGGGCCGGCACCACGGTGAGCTTCACCCTGCCCGCCGCGGCGCCCGCGCCGGACCTGCCCGCGCACGCGGCGACCGCCTGATCAGGCGCCCCGCGCGCGCGGCCGGTGCCCGAGCACCGTGCCGTAGGCCACCCCGGCGACCCCCACCAGCATGCCGGCCATGCCCGCGGCGCTGACCGGCTCGCCGAGCAGGAGCGCCGCGAGCGCGTACTGCGCGAGCGGCGTGAGCTGCAGCCACACGGCGGCCTCGCCGATCGAGAGCGCGCCGTAGGCCTCGGTCATGAGCACCTGCGCGGCGTACGCGGCCAGCCCCATCCCCGCCGCCAGCGCCCAGGCGACGGGATCGGTGGGCCACGCGCCGAGCGCGAACGGGAGCGCCACCGGGAGCCCGCCCAGGCAGAAATAGAAGAAGATCGTCGGCGCGTTGTCGGTGGCCCGCATGGCGCGGATGACGACCGAGGAGAACGCGGCGAACACCGCGGCCGCCACCGCGAGCGCCTCGCCCGGCCCGATCCCGAGCGCGAGCGACCCGTTCCCCAGCACCAGCACCACGCCGCCGGTCGCGACGAGCAGCGCCAGCACCAGGTGCACGGTGGGGCGCTCGCCGAACGCGCGGATGCTCATCGCGGTCGCGATGACCGGGAACAGGTTGTAGAGCATGCCGGCCTCGCCGGCCGGGATGCGCGCGAGCGCGAGGAAGTACAGCACCACCACGATGCCGCCCGAGAAGCCGCGGGTCCACAGCAGGCGGAGGTCGTGCGGCCGGTACAGCCCGGGGCGGATCCGGAACGCGACCAGCGACACCGCCGCGCCCACCACGAAGCGGATCACGGTGAGCTGGCCGGCCGAGAACGCCGCGCCGCCGCGCGACAGCCGCCGCGCCAGCACCGCCATGAGGCCGAAGGAGAGCGCCGCGCCGAGCAGCTCGAGGCGGGCGAGCCAGCGCGGCTGCGGGCGCGGCGACCCCGGGCTGCGCGCCGGCGCGGCGGGCGTGGCGGCGGGCTCGGGCGTCACGGCTCCTCAGCGGGCAGGCCCTCGGCCAGGCGCGCCTCGCGCGACCGGGCCTCGCGCGGCGCGTGGCCGAGCAGGCTGCCGTAGAGGATGCCGCCGAGGCCGAGCAGCACGCCGACCACCGTCGCGAGCGAGAGCCGCTCGCCCAGCGAGAGCGCCCACAGGTAGCTGGCGATGGGGGTGAGCTGCTGCCAGAGCGCCGCCTCGGGCACCGAGAGCGCGCCGTAGGCCTCGGTCATGGAGAGCTGCGCCAGGAACGCGACCACCCCGACGCCCAGCGCCGCCAGGTAGGCGCCCGGCGCGGACGGCCAGGCGCCGAGCGCGAACGGCAGCGACACGACCAGCCCGCCCACCGAGAACGCGAAGAAGATGGTCGGGGCGTTGTCGGTGGCGCGGAGCGCGCGGATCGCGGTCACCGCCGCGCCGCCGAGCACGCCGGAGACGATCCCCAGCCCCTCGCCCCAGCCCAGGCCGAGGCGGACGCTCCCGCCGCCCAGCACCAGCCACACGCCCGCGCTCGCCACCGCGAGCGCGATCCAGAGGTGCACCGTCGGGCGCTCGTTCAGCACGAACAGCGAGAGGAGCACCGCCCAGATGGGGAAGGTGTTGTTGAGCAGCGTGGCCTCGCCCGCGGCGATGCGCTCGATGGCGAGGAAGTAGAGCAGCGCCGCGATCCCGCCGAAGAGGCCCCGCGCGAAGAGCAGGTCCTTGCGGTGAGGCCGGAACGTCCCGGGCCGCGCCCGGAAGAGCGCCAGCACCGCGGCGAGCCCGATCGCGAAACGGACCAGCGTGGCCTGCCCGCCGGACAT
>NZ_BAZG01000298.1 GCF_000964525.1 Anaeromyxobacter sp. PSR-1 | reverse complement strand
CGGCGGCGGCGCCGCTGCCGAAGAACGCCTCCAGCGCGTCCTTCGAGCCGCCGCCGAACGGATCGAGCACCGCCTCGCCGGGCGGATCGTCCGCGTCGAGGTCGAGCGCGATCGCCTCGATGGCGTGGTCGTGCGGGTAGCGGTCCCGGATGGCCGCCGCGATCTCGCGATCGCCGCCGATGCACACCTTCACCTTCCGCCCGGTGCGGAAGCGCAGCTCGTCCACCACCGCCAGGTTGGTGGGATCGGACATCGCCACCGCGAGCGTGCCGGGGTCGGCGCCGAGCGGGAAGACGTTGTTGCGCAGCGCGAACTCGCGCGGCACGAGGCGCAGCGCCTGCTCCAGCGCGTACGGCTCGAGCGCGTCGAGGTGCGCCACGTCGTAGCCGTACTTGCGCGACAGCGCCTCGACGATGTCCGCCTCGCCCGCGAGCTTCAGGTCCACGAGCGCCTGGCCGAGCCGGACGCCCCACTGGCGCTGGTGCCCGAGCGCGGACTGCAGCTGCGTGGCGTCGATGACGCCCGCCTCGAGCAGGAGCTCCCCGAGCCGCCTCTTCCCGATGGCGTCCATGCGCGGGGGATCCTACCTTCGCCCTGCACGGCCGGTCGAGCCCCTCGGGGCGCGCGCGCCCCCGATCCGCCTACATGGACTCAGCGTCCGCCGCCCCCGCCGGACGCGCCGTCCGCGCGGGTCGCGATGGCGAGCCGGCTCAGGCCGGCGCTGCGGGCGAGCTCCATCACCTGCACCACCCGGCCGTGCGGCACGCCCTCGTCCGCCTGCACGAGCACCACCAGCTCCGCGTTCCGTCCGGCCGCGTCGGTGAACGCGGCCGAGAGCGCGTCGTCGGCGAGCACCTTCCCGCCCACCACCGCGCGCCCGTCGGCGAGCACCGCCACCGCCAGGTCCTGCGGGATCTGCGCGGCCTCGCCCTTGCCGCCCTTCGGCAGGTTCACCTTGAAGCCGCCCTTCTCCTGGCCGGCCTCGGCGATCGCCGTGGTGGTCACCATGAAGATGATGAGGAGGACGAGGAAGATGTCGGTGAGCGGCGTGATGTTGATGTCGGCGAAGATCCCGCCGCCGACCTCGTCCTCGCCGCCGTCGCCGTTCGAGGGTCCGCCGAGCGCCATGCGCTAGCCCTCCCCGGCGCTGCGGGCCGCGGGCTCCTGCGGGCGGGCGCCGCCGGCGAGGACCTCCTTCACGATCTCGAGGTACTCCTCGGTGAGCAGGCGGAGCTGCAGCGCGAGCTTCTGCACGTGCACGTTGAGGAAGTTGAAGATCACCACGGCCTCGATGGCCACCGCGATGCCGCCGGCGGTGGTGACGAGCGCCTCGGAGATGCCGGCCGCCACCACCGTGAAGCCGCCCTGCCCGGTCGCGGCCATCTGCCGGAACGCGTGCATGATGCCCACCACGGTGCCGAACAGGCCCACGAACGGCGCGGTCGCGCCCACGGTGCCGAGGATCCACAGGTTGCGGCGGAGCTTCAGGTTCACCTGCTGGCGCTCGCGCTCCACCGCGGCGGTGATCTTCTCGGCGGTGGGCGCCGGGGTCCGGCCGCCCGGGCCCGGGCGCGGCGCCACGGCCACCAGGCCGGCCAGGAACACGTCGGCCGCCGGCGAGCCGGAGCGCTCGCACTGCGCGCGCCCGTCCTCGAGGTCGCCGCGGTAGAGCGCCCGGGTCACCGCGTCGGCGAGGCTCTTCGCCCGGGCGGTGAAGCCCCAGAGCGCGATGGCGCGCTCGATGGCGACCGCGAGCGCGACGACCGAGCACGCGACGATGATCCACATCGACGCGCTGCCGGTCTTCATGATGCCGACGAGGCTGGTTTCCAAGGTGCGTCTCCGGGGTGGGGAACGGAGGGAGTCTAACCGCGGCCCCGCGCCGGCGGGGGGGCTTCCTCGGGTCCCTCGGCGGCGAACGCCCCGGGGGGCGGCGCGCATTCCCCCCGGAGCCGGCGGCAGGGCGTCAGTCGGCCCGGCCGGGGGACCCGGGAGCGGGCGCCGGCTCGGCGCGGAACAGGTCCGGCGGCGGCGGGGCGGAGCGCTCGTCCAGCTCGACCACGCGCGCGCCGCGCGGCGGGTCCAGGCGGAACAGGGCGGGCTCGAGCGCGGGGTTCACCTCCACCTCGCGCCAGCGCAGCTCGAGCCGCACGCGCGGGCGCTCCGAGCGCAGCTTCACCTCCGACGGGAAGCGCCCCTCGCTCGCGGGCGAGAACGCGCCGAAGGCGAGGTCGTACTCGCCCGGCCCGCCGCCCTCGACCGTGCGCCACGAGCGCTCCACCGCCGCGCCGGGGCCGACCCGCAGCACCTGCGCCCACGGGCCCGCCTCCAGCGTGAGCGCGACGCTCCCGGCGCCGGGCTCGGCCGCGGTGGGCCGGCCGTCGAGGAGCGGCGCGCCGCCGCACAGGATCCGCACCAGCTCGCCGGCGGTGAGCGGCAGCGGCACGAGGCGCGCCAGGTTCTCCGGGGTGGCCTCCCCGCGGTAGAGCACCTTGCTGCGCGCGTCGTAGAGCGAGAAGCGCCCGTCGGCCGCGACCAGCACGGCGGCCACGTTCCCGAAGAAGTCGAGCGTCTCGAGGTGCAGCCGGTCCGGCACCTCGGCCGCCAGGAACTGCGAGACGGTGCCCGACTGCCCCTGCGCGTCCACCGAGACGCGGGCCTCGCCGCGCACCGCGCGCACCCGCGCCTGCGTCGCCTGCACCTGCGCGAGCAGCGCGGCCGGGTCGAGCGACAGGTCGGGCGGCGGCACGCGCGGGCGGCACCCCGCGGCGGCGAGGGCGGCGAGCGCGAGCGCGGCGAGGCGGGGCGCCGCGAGGGCGGGGCGGGGTCGCGTGGGCATCGGCGGGTCCTAGAACAGCCGGCCGGCGCGCTCCAGCAGCGCCTTCGCCCGGCGGCGCGCCACCTCGCGCTCCGGGGCGCGATCGGGGTCGCCGCCGTCGCCCGGCGCGAGCACCTCGCCCAGGAGCCGCTCGAACAGCGCGCGGTCCTGCACCAGCACGGCGTAGGTCTCGGCCTCGGCGAC
>NZ_BAZG01000299.1 GCF_000964525.1 Anaeromyxobacter sp. PSR-1 | reverse complement strand
CGCCTCGGCGACCGGCGGCAGCGGCGGCCGGATCTCGTGCGGCCCCTGCTGCGTCAGGTTCTGCACGTCGCGCGAGGACTGGCCGGTGAGCAGGAACGACGCGAGCGCGCCGACCTGGACCGACGGCAGGCCGCCCGCCACCAGCCGCACGCTCCCCTCGCGCAGCAGCGCGCCCCGGCGCACGTCGAAGATCGAGCCGACCAGGAACTGCGCCTGGCCCTCCTGCGCGCGGCTCACCGTCAGCAGGCGATCGACGCCGAGCCAGGCGCCGGCGCGCACGATGCCGTAGCCGCGCGCCTCCGGCGCGAGCGCCAGCCCGGGGCCGGCGTTCACGCGCAGCGCATCCGCCAGCGCGAAGTCCAGCACCACGCTCCGGTCCTCCGGCTCGAGGTCCACGGTGAAGCTCGGCACCCGCAGCGCGCCCGCCCCGCCGCCGACGCGGTAGCTCCCCGCCGGCAGCGTCAGCGTGACGGGCGTCGTGCCCATGGCGCGGCCGTTCACGTAGACCGTGCCGGACCGTCCCTCCGAGGCGACGTGCAGGCGCCGCCGGGGCAGCGCGCGCACCCGCGCCTTCACCTCCTCGAAGCGGCGGCGGAAGCCGGGCGAGTACTGGTCCGGATCCGGCTGCAGCGCAGGGTCGGTGCGGGCGAGCGCGAGGAAGGCGCGCTCCATCTCGCGCTCCTGCCCCAGGCTGAGCGAGGCGTGGGCGAGCCGGAGCATGGCGCGCTTCCACTGAAAGTACGCCTCCTCCCCCTCGGGCAGCGCCTCCAGGTCGTCCACGATGGCGCGCAGCGTGCGGACCGAGCTGTCGAACTCGCCGTTCTGGTAGACCGCCAGCGCGCCGCCGTAGGCGCGATCCAGCTCGGAGAGCGTCGCGTCCGAGCCCTGGCCGAGCAGCCGCCGCCGCATGGTGGCCACCTCCTCCACGCCGCCGACGCGGTCGCGGCACGCGGCGCGGAGCTGGTGCGCGAGCTCGGTGAGCTCCGCGTCGGGCCCGGCCGGCGGGTCGGCCACCGCCATCACCCCGAGCCGCTCCACCGCGCCGGCGCCGGTGGCGGCCAGCGCGCACAGGGCCGCGACGAGCGCGCGCCTCACGGCAGCGCCCCCGCGTTGCCGGTGTTGCGCGGGTCGTGGAACGCCTTGGGCCACGGCGCGGCGCGATCGAGCTGCCCGTCCACGATGACCGCGTAGAGCTTGCCGTCGGCCCCGGCCACGTACGCGGTGGAGGTGGCCGCGCCGGGCGCGCCGTGGACGTTGGCGGGCTGGAGGGCCTGGCCGGTGGCGGACAGCTTCACGCTCCAGGCGATCTTCCCGTCGTCGGCGTCCACGGCGTAGAGCCGGCCGGTGGAGGTCGGCACGAGCAGCGCCGGCCGCTCGCCGGCGAGCGCGAGCGGGATCGCCGGCACGCCGTTCAGCGCCTCGCTCTCGGTCCACGGCGGGGCGCCGGCCGTGGAGAAGCGCTGGAGCAGGCCCGCGCCGCTGCCGATCACCACGCTGCCGTCGGCGAGGACGATGGGGCCGGAGCTGCCGACGGGGACGGTCGCGACCGTGGTCGTGGTTGCGTCGGCGTCCGTCCGATTGAGGCTCCCGTTTTGAGCGACGGTCCAGATTGAGCCTCCAGCGTCCGATGCAAACGGTTGGGCGACGGCATCGCCTACTCGCGGCGGGAGAGGACTGCCGACCCCTGTCCATTCAGAGCGCAACACACCGCTCGTCGGCAGCGCAAACTTGAGCACGCTCCCCGATGACACGGCCATCACGTATCCCGCGCCGGTCACAGCCAGCGGCGAGGTAACAGGCCCGAGGACGCTCGTTTGATTGCAGAAGCCAGAAGTGTCAGCGACGACGATAACCCCAGCCTGCGAACCGATCACAGCCCATGCACCGATTAGCACTGGAGGTCCCGCAAGCGGCTCGCCCGGTGAACAATCGGCAAGACTCAGCCCGCCGGAATCATCGACCGCGTACAGGTTCCCGGCCTGCGTACCGATCCACGCCGCGTTCGCTGCTGCGGCGGGCGTCCCCGCCGCACCACCCGGAAGCTGTACAGGCTCTCCAACAGGTAAGCCCGAGGCGTCGAATCGGTAGACCTTTCCGTTGCTACCGCCCAAGACGACCGTCCCGACGTCGTCGACCGCAGGCGGACTGAGGGCCACGGTGGCCCCGATCTCCGCTGCTTGAGCCCACCGGAGCCTCGTCACGGTCTGCGCCGGCACGTCCACCGGGATGCTCGCGTTCCTCGCCCCGTCGCGCGCCGTCACCGTCGCGACCACGGCGCGCTCGAACGCGGGGAACGGGTATCCCTCGAGCGGCACCTGCGCCACCCAGCGGCCGCCGGCGCGGGCCATCGGGACCGCGCGCGACGGATCGAGGTCGAGCGCGACCGCGACCTCACCGACCTCGTGGTCGTCCGCGACGGTCGCCTCCACGCGCAGCGTCCCGTCGCGCAAGCAGGGCGGCCCGCAGGTCACGGCCACGCCGCTCACGGCGGGCGGCTGCGCGTCGGGCCAGCAGACCGCGCCGTCCGGCGTGGACGCGCAGTACTCGCCCGCCGGGCAGTCGGCGCTGCGCGCGCAGCCCTGCCGGTCCTCCTTCACGCCACTGCACCCCACGGCGAGCACCGCCGCCAGCGCCAGCATCCGGTCCATGTCGCTCCTCCTAGAAGGCGAATCGCCAGGTGAGCCCCGCCGCGAGGGCCGCGCCGCCGGCGCCGAGGGCCGCCGCGCTCCACCGCCGGCGGCTGCGCCAGTCGGCGCGCGCCCGCGTGTACGCGGCCGGATCGCCGGCGGCGTCGGCCCGGTCCGCCGCGCTCGACGCGGAGACCGCCAGCGCCACGCCCGCGATCAGGGACGCCGCCCCTGCGCCGGCCAGGCTCCAGGCCGCGATCCGCCCCGCGCCCGGCCCCGGCTCGGGCGGCAGCGCCTGGAGCAGCCCGTCCAGCGCGCTGCGCAGCGGCCTCACCGCGTCCTTGCCCGGCGGCACCTCCACCAGGCGCTGGGCGCGGGCCTCCTCGGTGGAGG
>NZ_BAZG01000300.1 GCF_000964525.1 Anaeromyxobacter sp. PSR-1 | reverse complement strand
CGAGCACGGCGCCGGCGAAGAGCAGCGCGCCGGCGAACGCCACCGAGTGCGCGAGGTAGAGCAGCAGCGAGAGGACCGCGAGCGCCGCGAAGCGCCCGGGCCCGAGGCGGCCGCGGGTGCGCAGCCAGAACCCCGCCGCCAGGAACGCGAGCGCGAGCCCGTAGCAGAAGTTCCAGAAGCCCATGTGGAACGGGTAGGCGTGCACGAACGGGAACACGGCCAGCGACGCCCACCAGCCGCGCGCGCCGCGCGGGAGGACCGCGCGGAACGAGATCGGCAGCAGCACGGTGTAGCCGCTGAGCACCAGCTTCTCCGCGGTGAGCGGCGAGACGATCGAGAGCAGCGGCGCGAGCAGCGCCTGCGTGAGCCAGTTGGGCTGCGCGCCCCAGTTCGCCTCGTAGTAGCCACGGAGCAGCGGCGAGGCGCCGTGGTGGAGGAGCGCGAGTACGTTCTCGACGTGCAGCGGCCCGTCCTGCGTGGGGAAGTAGCGGACCAGCCAGATGGGCAGGACGTGCAGCGCGACGAGCGCGCCGAACAGGGCCGCCGGGAGCAGGGCACGCCCGCGCGCACCGCCGTCCGGCCCGCGCGCCGCCGCGCCCGCGCCGGCCCAGGCCCACCGCGCGCTGCCCGCCCAGCTCCAGGCGAACGCGAGCGCGATGCCGACCGCCTGCGCCGGCAGGCGCAGCGCCCCGAGCGACGGCCGCCCGAGCGCGTGGCGCGCGAGGAGCGCCAGCACGGCGAAGGTGCCGAGCTGGATCGCGACGCCCACCAGGCTCACCGCGTGGTAGCGGCCGAGCCGCGCCAGGCGCCCGTGCCGGCCGCGGCGATCGCGGAAGGTGATGGCGTCGTGGAGCAGGAAGTTGGAGAGGACGCTCGCCTCGATCGCGACCGCCGACGCGGCCACCTCGGGGACCCCCAGCCCCTGCGCCAGCCCGTGCAGGACGGCCAGGTTCACGACCACGCCGCTGCCGCCCACCGCCGCGAACCGCGCCAGGCGGCCGCCGCCGGGTACACCCCTCCCGTCCTCGATCGTCGAGCCGAGCCTCATCGGGCCGTTCCCCTCTCGGCACTCACGCTGCGGAGCCGTGCCGGCGGGGGCATCCCGCCACGGGTGGAAGGGCCCAACGGTGGTTGCACGGGCGGCCGTACGCCTCGCGCGGGCACCGGCGGCGGCGGCCGCGGCGCCGCCGCGCGGGGCGTTGACGGTCAGTTCAGGTAGCGCGGGCGCGCCGCGGCCGGGACCGGCGGCGCGTCGGCGCCGGCCAGCTCCAGCCCCTGCCGCGTGAGCAGGTACCGCACGGTCCCGCTCCCGCGCTCGGTGTCGAGCTTCGCCTCGAACGCGGGCCCGGTGATGGCCCCGAGCTGGAGCGTCTTCTTGAGGTTCACGATGCGGCCGGTGGCCAGGTCGCCTGCGACGGGACCGGTCGCGGCGTCGCGGCGGTAGAGGTCGAGCGCGCCCTCGTGCAGCGTCGCGGCGAGCGAGGGCGAGAGCGGGATCGAGGAGAAAAGGACCGAGATGAGGGTCCAGTGCGGCGGGGGCGCCTCGGAGGCCATCCGAACGATTGTAACCGAGCGGGCCTGCGCGCGCCCGCGCGAGCCATGTGCGAGCGACGTACGGATGCGGGATGCGCGCGGCGCGCCGGGAGGTATTGCATGGGGAGGTGAAACCGGCGCCGTGGTGGGGCGCAGGGCGGCGCGGGGCCCACGCAGGGAGGAGCCAGCGCCCGCCGGCATGCTTACCCACCGGGCATACGGAGGGACCAGACCGTGATCGAGGATCGTCCGCACCGCCCCGCTGCCGAGCCGCTGACGCCCGGCGCGCTGCCCCGGCGCCTGCGCGGCTGGTTCGGCATGTCGGAGGAGCCGCCCCTCCGCTCGGCCCGTCCGGCGCGCCTCGAGACCGTCCGCCGGAGCTGGGCCGCCGCCTACTGGCAGGCGCGCGTCTCGGTCCGCGCCGGCGTCCCGCTCGACGACTACTTGCGCTCGCGCCTGGCGCGCTACTCCGCAGCGCTGCCCGTGCCGCGCGCGCAGCTCCCGCTCTCCGTCGAGGTCGAGGACGGGGAGATCCTGGTCGGCGAGGCCGCCCCGGAGCGCCGGCCGGCGGAGCAGCCGGCGGACGGCGACGCCTGGCTCGCCGCGCTGGTGCACGTGGAGGGCCCGGCCGTGCGCCAGGAGGTCGCGGAGCTGGAGATCCGCCTCGCCTCGATCGAGGTGGACGCGGACGCCGCGCGCCGCCGCGCCGAGGAGCTGTCGCGCCGCCTCGCCGCCGACGTCGCGGCGGGGACCGTGTGCGCGCCGCCGCAGGTGGAGGCCACCGCCGAGCAGCTCGGGCGTCCCCCGGTGTCGAGCGCCATGCCGCAGGCGGGCCTGCGCGCCTTCGCGACCGCGTCGATCGCGGCCGAGACCTGGCAGATCGCGCTGCCCCTGCTGCGCGCGGCCGGGGTGGACCCCGCCACGCTGGGCGCCTCCGCGGCGCGCAACCCCGCGGAGACCGCGTTCGCGTTCGCGTTCGCGCTGGGCATCGCCGGCGCGCTCCTGGCGCTGGCCTGGGCCGGCTTCGACGCCGCCTCGGTGCTCGCCTCGGGCGAGCAGGACCTGGCGCGCCGCCGCTACTCCGCGGCGGGCGCGGCCGGCGCCGCCCTGCTCTCCGTCGGGCTCGCCGCGGCGGTCGCCGCGCTGCCGGGCGGGATCGGCGGGCTGCCGCCGGCCGTCTCCACGCTGCTGCTCGCCTCCGTGCCGGTGGGCGCCGCCCTCGCGCTCCGCGCCGCGCGCTCGCTGGCCACGCGCCGCGGGCTCGAGCTCACCGACGCGCTGGAGTGGGATCGCACCCGGGCCCGCTCGCTCGCCGATCGCGCGCGGCGCCTCGAGGAGCTGGACTGGGCGGAGGCCGAGGAGCAGGACCTCGAGCGCGAGCGCGAGGCCGCCCGCCGGCGCCTGCGGACCATCGGCGCGCGCGCCGCCGCCGCC
>NZ_BAZG01000301.1 GCF_000964525.1 Anaeromyxobacter sp. PSR-1 | reverse complement strand
GCCGGCGCCGGCCGCGTCCACGTCGGGCAGCAGCGCGAGATCGTAGGCACCGATCTCGATCAGGTCGCCCTCGCGCAGCCGCCTCCGCGCGGCGATCCGCTCGCCGTTCACGCGCGTGCCGGTGAGGCTGCCCAGGTCCTCGACGAACACCGCGCCGCCGGCGCGGAGGAAGCGCGCGTGGCGCCGCGACACGTCGCGGTCGGCCATGTGGAAGGTGTTGCCCTCGGGCGCCCGGCCCACGGTGAGCTCGTCGCCGTCGAACGGCACCACCGACCGCGTCCCCTCGGCGTCCTCGATGACGAGCTTCATCGCGCGCCGATCCCCGGGCTACGGCCCGATCGCCTTCCCGCGCGGCTCGGGCTGATCGCTGCGGCCCAGCTTGCGGGTGAAGCGCGTGCCGTCCTTCTCCGGCAGCACCACGAACTGGTCGATCTCGTGGCCGGGGAGGGTGAGGTCCACGCGGTGCCGCTCGTCGAGGCGCACGCCCAGCACGGTCACCGGGGCGCGGCCCACCACGCGCCCGTCCAGGCGCACCTCGGCCCCGGCCGGCTCGCTCTCGATCGTCACCGCGCCGAGCGCGGTCTCGAGCCGCGCGTGGACGCGCCGCACCAGCGTGCCCGGCACCGGCGCCAGGTCCATCGTGACCGCGCGCACGCCCGGCCCGTCCAGCGCGACCTGGTGCGGCCTGGACAGGACCAGCCCCTCCAGCACGGCCGGCGTGGTCGCGCCGGAGCGGACGCCGTCCAGCGTGATCTCGGCGCCGGGCGGCTCGGAGGTGACCACCAGGACGCCGGTGCGCAGCCAGGTCTCGGCGTAGTGCAGGCCGGCGGCGCCGCCGACCGCCAGCACCAGGCCGACCAGCACGGCGGTGCGCAGCCGGATGCCCTCGCGCGGCGGCGGGCGGTGGCTGCGCGCCTTGCGCGGCGCGGGCCGCGCCGGCTCGGCGGCGGGGAGCACGTCCGCCGGCAGCGGCGCGATGGGGTCGAAGGGCGACGCGCCCGGGCCCGCCGCGGCGGGCAGCCCCGCGGGCGGGGTGGTGGCGGGCGCCGAGAGCCGCTCGTACTCCGCCTGCGCCTGCTGCTTCTCGGCGAGGTTGGAGAGCACCTTCATGATGAGCGGGTCGTGGGCGCGCGCGCTGCGCTGGCGCGCGATCTTCTCCGCGAACACCTGCTGCATCTGCTTGCCCAGCAGGTCCTGGATGGACGACTGCGGGGTGGGGAAGAGCACGTCCACCAGCGCGCCGGCGAACGCGCGCGCGTCGGTGAAGCGCTCGTCGGGATCGTAGGCGAGCGCCCGCGCCACGATGGCGTCGATCTCCTTGGGCAGGCGCGGGTCGATGGAGGTGGGCGGCACCACCCGCGCCTTGCGCGCGGCGACGAGCGACTCGACGTCGGTGGCCTTGGGGAAGGGCTTCTGCTTGGTGAGCAGCTCGTACAGCAGGATCCCCGCGGCGAACAGGTCCACCCGGTGGTCCCAGCGCCGCTCCAGCGAGGCCTGCTCGGGCGCGACGTACCCGAGCTTCCCCATCAGCATGCCTTCCTTGTAGTTCGACAGCCCGGTGGCGGCGCGCGCGATGCCGAAGTCGAGCAGCTTGATCTCGCCTTCCCAGGAGACGAGCGCGTTGTCCGGCGAGACGTCGCAGTGGACGATCTGCAGCGGCTGGCCCTGCGCGTCGGTCTTCTTGTGCGCGTAGTCGAGCCCGGTGAGCAGCTGCAGCACCATGTAGATGGCCTGCTCGGGCGAGATCTGCGCGCCGGCGCGGGCGAACGCCTGCATCATCTCCTTGAGGGAGACGCCGTTCACCAGCTCCATCGAGATGAAGTAGTTCCCGTCGATCTTCCCGCACTCGTAGACCTGGGCGATGTTCGAGTGGGTGAGCTGGACGGTGAGCTTCGCCTCGTTCACCAGCATCTTGATGAAGCCGTGATCCTGCGCGCGCGCGGGCAGGATGCGCTTCACCACCAGCTCCTTCTCGAACCCGCCGGCGCCCGGGACGCGGGCGCGGTAGATCTCCGCCATCCCGCCGATGGCGAGACGCTGGAGGAGGAAGAACTTGCCGAACAGGTGCGGCTTGAAGTCCGTCGGGATGGAAGGGGCGGCCTCGACCACGGCGGGATGTTAGCCCGCCCCCTCGGGGGACCACAAGGCGACGGACTGGTGCGCGGCGGTCCTACTTGGGCTTCTTCCGCCCACGGCCCGGCGGAACGCGCTCCAGGCCGGGCGGCGATCCGGGTCCCACGCCCTCGCGCGCGCTGCGGACGTGCTCGGAGGCCTTGTCCAGGCCGCCGGCGGCGGCGTCGTCGGCCCGGCTGCGCGCGCGCACCAGGTGGTCGGGCGAGTCGCCGAAGGTGTCCACCATGCCCTGCAGCGCGGCGCCGGCCTCGACGCGTCGCTCCGCCTCGGCCAGGAACGCGGCGGCGTCCCGGCCGCCCTCGGCGCGGTACGCGTCGTAGAGCGCGGCCACCTCGCCGGCGGACGCCGGCGCGCGCTGCGCCAGGGCCGCGCCGAGCGGCAGCGCGTCGCGGACCGGCACGCCGCGCCGGGCCAGCTCACCCAGCGTGCGCGCCGCCGCCACCACCGCCTCGCAGCTCCCGCCGGCCGCGCCGCGGGCCGCGTCCACGAGCTGGAGCACCGCGTCCGGCGGCACGCCCGCGCCGAGCGCGCCGGCCAGGTCGGCGAGCGCCGCGGTCCGGTCGCCGCGGTGCGGCAGCCCCGAGGCCCGCGCCTGCGCCACCAGCGCCGCCGCGCGCGAGAGCCGGCCGCCCAGCTCGGCGGCGACCTCGAGCACGCGCTCCGGCGGCGCGCCCTTGGCCAGGCCCTCGAGGATCTTCGCCGCGACCACCTCGCCCGGCAGGCCGGCGCGGGCCGCCTCGACCACCGGCGCGAGCGCGCGCTCCGGCGCGAGGCCGCGCGCGGCGGCCCGGCTCGCCACGTCGCGCGCCAGCGCGGCG
>NZ_BAZG01000302.1 GCF_000964525.1 Anaeromyxobacter sp. PSR-1 | reverse complement strand
GGCGGCAAGGGCGGCGGCGCGCCGGACCTGGCGCAGGGCAGCGGCCCCGACGCGGCGGCGCTGGAGGAGGCGCTCGCCGCCGCGGCCCGGGGCGCGTGACTCAAGGCGCGTGCAGCGTCACCAGCGTCGCGCCCCAGCCGCCCGCGTCCTCGCCGGCGGCGCGGAACGCCTTCACCCGCGGGTCGCGCGCCAGCAAGGCCTCCACCGTGCGCCGCAGCGCCCCGATGCCCTTGCCGTGCACGATGCGCAGCTCCGTCAGCCCCGCCTCGCGGCAGGCCCCGATCCACTCCGGCACGAGCGTCCCCACCTCGCCGGGCGCGAACGCGTGCAGGTCGAGCGTGCCGTCGATGGGGAGCGGCACCGGCTCCGGGAACGGATCGTCGCGGCCGGAAGGGGGATCGGGCGCTCGCGCCATGGCGGACGGATGATACTGTCCGGCGATGCGCCGCGCCTCCCCGCCCGCCGTCGCCGCCCTGCTGGCCGCCGCGCTCCTCGCGGCCCCGGCCCGCGCCGCCGGCCCCCACCCGCTGCGCGGCGACGACCGCACCGACCTCGCGGTGACCGGCGCGGCCGCCGGCGTCTGGCTGCTCGGCGAGGTGCTGAAGCCGGAGCTGGCGCCCTCGGCGTGCCGCTTCTGCAAGGCGAACGCGCTCGACGTCTGGGCGCGCGACCGGCTGGTGCTCTCCGACGCCACGCTCGCCGCGCGCGGCTCGGACGTGATCGCCTTCGCGCTCATGCCGGCGGCGGTCACCGCCCACCAGCTCCTCGCCGCGCGGGGCGCCGGCGACGGCGGGGAGGGCTGGCGCGACCTGCTCTACGTGGCCGAGGCCGCCTCGCTCTCGATGGCGGTGAACCAGGTGGTGAAGCTGGCGGTGGGGCGCCAGCGCCCGTTCGTGCGGTACGGGAACTGGGCCTCGGGGAGCCGCGAGGGCGACCCCGACGACAACCTGTCCTTCTACTCGGGCCACTCGGCGCTGGCGTTCTCGATCGCCTCCGCCGCCGGCACCGTCTCCACGCTGCGCGGCTACTCCAGCGCGCCGTGGGTCTGGGCCGTCGGGATGACGCTCGCCACCGGCGTCGGCTACCTGCGCATGGCCGGCGACAAGCACTGGCTGACCGACGTGCTGGTCGGCGCCGCGGTGGGCGGCGGGGTGGGCGCGGCGGTGCCGCTGCTCCTGCACGGCCGGGAGGATCGCCCGGCGCCGGGCGGCGGCGCGTCGCCCGCGGGCGCGCGGGTGGTGCCGCTGCCGTTGGGCCTGATGGTGGTGTGGTGAGGCGCGGCTAGCTGCGCGGGGATCCCGCGGTCACGAGCCGCCGCGCCAGCAGCGCCCGGATCGTCTCGAGCTCGAACGGCTTCTCCACGCACTCCACCGGCTCCTGCTCGAGGAAGGTTCGGGCGGCGGGCGTGAAGGCGCCGCCGGTGAGGAACACGACGCGGCCGGCCAGCTCCGGCGCGCGCTCGCGCAGCGACCGGTACAGCTCCATCCCGGTCATCTCCGGCATGAGCAGGTCCGAGAGGATGAGGTCGAACCGCTCCCCCGCCGCCACCCGCGCCAGCGCGGCGCGCGCGCTCGAGGCGACCGTCACCTCGTGCTCGCCCTGCAGCGTCCGCTGGATGACCGTCCCCACCAGCGGCTCGTCGTCCACCACCAGGATCCGCCCGCGCGCCCGCGCCGCCGGCGCGGCCCCCCGTCCCGGCGCGCCGGCCCCGTCCGGACCCGACGCCGGCAGGACGACGCGGAAGGCGGTGCCGTGGCCGAGCGCGCTCTCCACCTGGATCTCGCCGCCCATCGCCGAGACGATGCTCTGGCAGATCGAGAGCCCGAGCCCGGTGCCCACGCCCGGCGGCTTGGTGGTGAAGAACGGGTCGAAGATGCGGGGCAGGTGCTCCGGCGCGATGCCCGAGCCGGTGTCGGCCACCTCCACCGCCACCCGCTCGCCGGCCAGCGCGCGGGCGGAGACCCGGATCTGGTGCTCGTCGGCGTGGCCCTCCGGGATGGCCTGCGCGGCGTTCACGAGCAGGTTGAGGAACACCTGGCCGAGCCGCGCCTCGCAGCCCTGGACCGGCGGGACGTCGGCCAGCTCGCGGACCAGCCGGGCGCGGTGCCGGATCTCGTTCCAGGCCACGCTCACGCAGGAGTCGAGCAGCGGCGCGAGCGACACCGGGCCGGCGCGCTCCTCGTCCGGCCGCGAGAACGTCTTCAGGTCGCGGACGATGACCCGCATCCGCTCCGCGCCGTCGCGCGCGTCGTGGACGGCGTCGAGCAGCGCGTTCGCGAGGTCCGGCTCGCGCCCGCATCCGCTCCGCGCCGCGGCGAGGCGCGGGGCGAGCAGCGTGAGCTGCTCGTCCACGTAGGACAGGTTCGCGACCACGTAGGCGAGCGGGTTGTTCAGCTCGTGCGCCACGCCGGCGGCGAGCGTGCCCACCGACACCATCCGGTCGGCGAGCGCGAGGCGCGCGTGGAGCTGCTTGCGCTCGCTCACGTCGCGCAGCGCGACGAGGTGCCGGCCCGGCCGGATGTCCGGGATGCCGGTGAACTCGACCGAGCGCCGGAGCCCGCCGGCGTGCACCACCTCGGCCGCGCCGCTCACCCGCTCGCCCCGGAGCACGTCCGCGAGCGCCGGGGTGCCCGGGCGCGGCGGCTCCGCGGCGAGCTCCGCCAGGCTCCGCCCGACGACGCCGGCCCGCCCGCAGCCGAGCAAGGTCATCGCGGCCGCGTTCGCGTCGCGGATCAGCCCCGACGCGTCCACGCACAGCATCGCGTCGAGCGCGGCGTCGAACACCGCCCGCATCTGGCGCTCGCGCTCGAGCACCTCGGCCTCGGCGAGCTCGCGCGCCAGGGCCGCCGCGAGCACGCCGGCGCTCGCCTCGAGGAACCGCAGCTCGTCCGCGTGGAAGATCCGCGGGTGCCGTACGTAGGCGCCGATGACGCCCAGCGGGTGCTCGC
>NZ_BAZG01000303.1 GCF_000964525.1 Anaeromyxobacter sp. PSR-1 | reverse complement strand
CCGCGCTCGCGCCCGGCGAGGTCGTCGAGGACGCGGTGGCCGCGGGGGACGACCGGGTGCGCGACGGCGGGGCCGGCTGAGGCAGGGGCGAGGGCGCAGCCCTCGCTGGAGCAGCTACCCCTGGGCCTGCACCAGGACGCACGTCACGTTGTCGGCGCCGCCGGCGGAGTTCGCCGCGTCCACCAGCGCCTGCGCGGCGCGGCGGAGGTCGCCCGGCACCGCGCGCAGCACCTCGGCGATGCGCGCGTCCGGCACCATGCCGGAGAGGCCGTCGGAGCAGAGCAGCACCACGTCCCCGTCCTCGAGCGGCTCGCGGAGCAGGTCCACCTCGACCGACTCCTTCATGCCGAGCGCGCGGACGATCACGTTCTTGTGCGGGAACGCCTCGATCTCGGCCGGCGTGAGCTGGCGCGTGCGCCGGAAGTCGTTGAGCAGCGAGTGGTCCTCGGTGAGCTGCCGCAGCGCGCCGCGGCGGAACAGGTACGCCCGGCTGTCGCCCACGTGCCCGACCAGCACCTCGCGCCCGTCGCGGGGGAACTGCGCCGCCACCAGCGTGGTGCCCATGCCGTGGAGCCGCTCGTCGGCCCGGGCCCGCTCGTGGATGCGCAGGTTCGCGAGCTTCACGCCGGTGAGGAGCCGGTTCTCGTCGGCGTCCCGGGCCGGGTCCGGCCGGAAGGGCCAGGTGGCCTCGTCGTCCCGGCCGGTGATCCGGAAGAACTCGGCCATCTCCTCGACCGCGATGCGCGCCGCCACCTCGCCGGAGGCGTGGCCGCCCATCCCGTCCGCGACGCAGTAGAGCTGCTCCTCCGGGAGGAGCAGGAACGCATCCTCGTTGTGGGCGCGCTTCCGCCCGACGTCGCTCGCTCCCGCGTGGCTCAGGCGCATGGTGGGACCGGGAAGGTTAGTCGCGACCCCCTCACCGGTCAAAAGGATCTGCCCGGGAAAACGCGGTCAGGGCACCACCAGCTCGACGCCCGGACCGGTCGAGATCCGGACCGCCCGCACCGGGCCGTACAGGTCGCCGTCCACCGTGTACCGCAGGCCGTCGCCCTCCACCCTGAGCTCGCGGGCCACCTCGTCCTGGGCGTGCCGCCGCTTCCACGGGCGCCCCGCGCGGATCCGGGGCAGCGCGAGCGCGATCTGCAGCGGGCTGGCCGTGACCCCGACCGCGTGGAACGAGCCGGGCTGCTCGCCGCACCGGTGGAACGCCCGGAAGCCGAAGCCGATGTCCGGCGTGGAGCCGGCCACGAGCGCGAGGTAGCGCGCGTCGGTCCACTCCTCCCCGTCGCTCCACACCCGCAGCGGGTCGCGGCGGGTGAGCGAGGCGGCGAAGGGCCCGCGCACCAGCGCCGAGCAGACCGCGCGCGCGAGCAGGAGCCCCGCGGTGAGCGGCGAGGGCCGGCCGGTCGCGTAGTAGGCCTCGAGGAACGCCACCACCGCGCCGGTGCCGAAGATGAACCCGTGGCGGGTGGGGACGCCCTCGGCCTCGACGCGGAGCAGGTCGCGCTCGACGGTGGCGAGGGGAATCCCCTGCTGCCTCCGCGCGAGCACCGCCCGCAGGATGGCCTCGGGGCCGCCGCGGACCCCGTTGCCGTGCGCCACCGTGTTCATGGCCCCGGCGCGCAGGAGCAGGACCTGCGGCAGCGGCGCGTCGCCGTACGCGTCGGCAAAGGCGGAGAGCACCACGTGCGCGGTGCCGTCGCCGCCGCCGATCCCGAGCACGTCCACGCCGCGCGCCCGGAACCGCTCCACCGCGCGGGCCAGCTCGTCGGGCGTGGCGGCGTCCACCACCTCGCCCGCGTCGCCCAGCCGCGCCCGCAGCCGGTCGCCCAGGCGCGGCTCGCGCCGGTTCCGCCGCGAGCGCGGGTTGTTCACGATGCCGATGCCGCCCATGCCGACCCGTCCCCGGTCCCCGGTGCCGCCCCGGTCGCCGACTCTGCGGCGGGTGCGCGGCCGGGTCAAACCGAAAACGCCCGCGCGGCCGCACCGGGAGCGTACGGCGCCGACCCGCGGTAAGATGTCGCGAATGAGCGTCCTCGAGGCCCCGGGCGACCTGGCCCGCACGCCGCTCGCGGCGATCCTGCTCGAGGCGCTGAACGTGCGCGCCACCGGCCTGCTCGAGGTGTCGCACGACGGCGGCACCTCGCGGCTGTGGCTGCGCGACGGGCGGCCGGTCGGGGCGCAGGTGGTGACCGGGTTCCGGCCGCTCGGGCTGCTGCTGCTGCAGGCGGGGCTCATCGACATCGACGCGCTCTCGCGCAGCCTGGGCCTGATGGCGTCCACCCGCCGCCCGCAGGGCGAGCTCCTGGTGGAGATGGGCGCGGTCTCGCGCGCCGACGTGGACCGGATGCTGGCCGAGCAGCAGGCCGGCTACTTCGCGGTGATCGCCGCGCTGGACGCGGGCGCCTTCCGCTTCGACGCCGCCGCGCCGGTCCCGGAGTGGACGCGCGGCAGCCGGCTGTCCCCGCTGCGCACCATCGTGGACGCGCTGGAGCGGCCGCAGGCGGGCGCGCTGGTCGTGTCGGCGCTGCAGCCCCTCGCGCACCAGGCGGTGCGGCTCGCGTCCGGGTACGCCGAGGTGGCCGGCGCCTTCCGCTGGACCGCGGCGGAGCAGGCGCTGCTGCGCCGGCTCTCGCCGTCCGCCACGCTGGAGGCGTTCTTCGGCGGCACCGAGGTGGAGCCGGAGCGCGCGCGTGCCGTGCTCGCCGCGCTGCTGCTGCTCGGGCTGGCGGTGCCGGCCACCGGGCGGCAGCCGAGCGGCGAGACCGCGGCGGGCCTGGTGCTCGAGCTCGAGCCGGAGCCCGAGGCGACCGCGCCACCGCCCCCGAGGCGCCCGCGCGCGCCGCCCCCGCCGCGCCGCCCCGCCCGCCGCCCCGGCGCGCCGCAGCGATCCGGCCGAGGCGCGGGAGCGGCGCCAGCGCCTGCTGCAGCAGGCGATGC
>NZ_BAZG01000304.1 GCF_000964525.1 Anaeromyxobacter sp. PSR-1 | reverse complement strand
GCGGCCACGGGATCTCGAGCGACGGCCGCGGGCTCTCCATGCTACTCCGCCCAGCACCAGCGGCCAGCAGCTCGCGCTGCGCCGCGCGCTGGCGCACGCGCGGGTGCGGCCCAGACGTGGACCTGCTCGAGTCGCACGGCCCGGCCACCCGGCTCGGCGACCGCACCGAGGTCGCCACCTACGCGGCCGTCTACGGCGGCCTGCCGCGCGCGACGCCGCTCGTGCTCTCCGCCTCGAAGTCGCAGGTGGGCCACACCACCAGCGCGGCCGGGCTCATCGCGCTGGTGCGCGCCTCGCTCGGCGCTGCACCGCCGCGTGCTGCCGCCCTCGAACGCCACCCGCGACCTCGACGCCGAGCTGCACCTCGAGGCCATCCCGGCGGAGCTGGCCACCGAGGCCCGCCCCTGGCCCGCGACCGCCGGCCACCCGCGCCGGGCCGCGGTGAGCACGTTCGGCATGGCCGGCGTGAACCACCACGTGATCCTGGAGGAGGCGGCGCCCGCGGCCGCCGCGGGCCCGGCGGTGATCCCGCCCGGCGACGGCCTCTCCGCCGACCGGCTGGTGCCGGAGGCGGTGCCCGTGGCGCTGCCGGCGCGGCCTCCGCGCCTCTCGCTCGCGGGCCGGCGCGCGCTGGTGGTCGGCCCGGCCGGCGGCCCGGCGGACGCCATCGCGGCGGTGCTGCGGGCCCGCGGCGCCTCGGCCGCCTCCGCGACGCCGGCGGCGGTGGATGCCGTCCTCGCGTCGCTCGGCGCGCCCGACGTGCTGGTGGACCTGACCGCGTTCGGCGCGCCGGCGCGGCTCGACCTGTCCGCGGACGGCGCCGCCATCGCCGCCGCGGCCCGCGCGGCGGCCGACGCGTCCTACGCGCTGGTGCGCCGGATCTACGACGCGCTCCTGGCCTCCACCCCGGCGCGGCCCGGCGTGTACGCGGCCGTGACCTCGATGGGCGGCACGATCGGCCTCGGCGCGGCCGCGGGGGATCCCTCCGGCGCGTTCCAGCACGGCCTCGCGCTGGCGCTGAAGCAGGAGGTGCCCGGGGCGCTGGTGAAGGCGCTCGACTTCGCGCCGGCGGTGGACGCCGCCGTCCTGGCGCGCGCGCTCGTCGCCGAGCTCGAGGACGGGAACGAGCGGGTGCAGGTGGGCTTCGCCGGCGGCCGCCGGGCCGTGGTGGCGCTGCGCCAGGCGCCGCTCGACGCCGCGGCGCCGGTGCGGCGCGAGATCGGCGCGGGCGACGTGCTCCTGTTCTCGGGGGGCGGGCGCGGCGTGGTGTTCGAGTGCGCCTGCGCGATCGCGCGGCTCGGGGCGAAGGTGGTCGTCACGGGCCGCACGCCGCCGCCGGATCCCGCGCTCCCGCACCTCGCCATGGACGACCGCGCCTTCGCCGAGTTCCGGCGCCGCGAGATCGTCCGCCGCCGCGGCGAGCCGGGCCTGACGCCCGTCCGCTTCGCGCGCGAGATGGACGCGCTGGCGCGGGACCGCGAGCTGCACCGCAACCTGGAGCGCGCGCAGCGCGAGGGGCTCGCGCTCGAGTACGCGGTCTGCGACGTGACCGACCCGGCCTCGGTGCGGGCGGTGGTCGAGGACGTCCGCGCGCGGCACGGCGCCATCACGGTGCTGGGCCACGGGGCCATGGTGGAGCGGTCCGCCAGCGTGCCCGGCAAGACCGACGCGGACGTGGCGCGGGTGCTCGACTCCAAGGTGGCCGGGCTCCTGCACCTCCTCGACGCCACGCGCGCGGACCCGCTCCGCGCGGTGGTGGCGTTCGGCTCCGGGGTGGCGCGCTTCGGCAACCGCGGGCAGACCGACTACGCCGGCGCGAACGCGCTCGTGGCCGCGCTGCTGCCGGCGTGGATGGCGCGGCGCGGCCGGCCGGTCCACTGCGTCACCATCGACTGGCCGGCCTGGCGCGAGATCGGCTGGGCCGCCGCCAACCCGGACATCGCCGCCGGGCTCGACGCCATGGGCGTCACCTCCATCTCGCCGGAGGAGGGGCGCTACTGGTTCGTCTCCGAGCTGCGCGCCGGCGACGCGCCCGAGACGCTGCTCGTCTCCGAGCGCATGCTGCACGCCTGGCCGTTCCTGGGCGCGGCCGCCGACGGCGCGCGCCCGGTGGCGCTGCTCGACGACGGCGGCGTCCCGCTGGTGCGCAGCGCCTCGCCGCTGGTGGACGCGGCCGGGCCGCGGCCGGGCGGCGGCCTGGTGGCGCGGACGCAGCTCCGGGCCGACGCGCCGTTCCTGGCGCAGCACCGGGTGGACGGCCGGCCCATCCTGCCGGGCGCGTTCGCGCTGGAGCTGCTCGCGGAGGCGGCGGCGCTGGGGCGGCCCGGCGAGCGGGTCGCGGAGGTGACCGGGTTCCGCATCGAGGCGCCGGTGGCGCTGGCCCGCGCCGCGCTCGACGTGCGCGCGGTGGTCGAGCCCGGGGAGGGCGGCGTCCTCGCGGTGCGGCTCGTCTCGAGCCTGCCCATCGCGCTGCCCGGCGGGAGCGAGCGCGTCCACGCGCGCGCGCTGGTGCGCCTCGACGCCGGGGTGGCGGAGGCGCGGCGGCACGCGCTCCCGGAGAGCGACGGGCTGGTGCGGGCGCGCTCGTTCTACCGGCTCTCGCGCGATCCGGTGGAGCTCGGGCCGCTGTTCTGCCGCGTGCGCTGGCTGGAGCTGCTGGGCGGCGCGGCGCGGGCGACGGTGGAGCCGGCCGACCTGCGCGCCGCCATCCCGGGCGTGCGGGCGCCGGCGTTCCGGATCGACCCGCTGCTCCTCGACGCCGCGTTCCAGGTGGCGGGCAGCCTGGAGGGCTACGGCGAGGGCTGGGTGTGCGTGCCCATCGCGGTGGAGCGGCTGCGCGCCGGGCGCGCGCTCCGCGCCGGCGAGC
>NZ_BAZG01000305.1 GCF_000964525.1 Anaeromyxobacter sp. PSR-1 | reverse complement strand
CCCACGCGGCGCACGCCGCCGAGGCGGCGCCGCGGATCCCACGCGGCCCACGCGAAGCCCGGCGCCGACGCCCACGCCGCGCCCGCGGCCGACCCGCACGCGGCCCACGGCCGTCCGCCCGCCCGCGTCCCCTCGAAGCCGGCTGCGGACGTGCACCCCACGCACTAGAGGTTCTCCATGCCCACCTCGGCCGCCGAGATCGTCGCCCGCTACGCCTCGGGCGCCGCGACCCATCCCAACGGCAAGCCGCTCGCCCCCGACGCGGCGGCCGCCTGGGCCGCGCTCGGCCGCCCCGACGCCGGCCGGCTCGGGGCGGCGCGGGTGCGCGACTCGGCGCGCCGGGAGTGGCTCCTCGAGGCGCACCGCGAGCTCGAGCGCGGGCGCTTCGTGGTGCTCCGCCCGGCGCACGGCGACCTCGAGCCGTTCCGCGCCTCGGCGGACGGGTACCGGCCCGAGGCCTACCTGCCCATCACCGAGCAGGACTGGCTCCTGCTGGCCCTGCTCGCGGCCGGGCGCGACGGCGACGCCGGCCGCGACGATCCCGAGCTGGCCGGCGCCGCGTTCCCGCTGCTGGACCGCATGGTCCGCGAGGCGCAGCACCGGCAGCTGATGGGCGAGGCCTCCGACGAGGACGACGAGGAGGCGCCGTGAGCGCGCGCGAGGCGGGCCCGATCGAGCGGTTCCTCGCCGACGACCACCTGCGGCTGCACGCGCTGCTGACCCGCGCGGTGTCGGATCCCGCCGCGATCGACCGCGGGCCCTACGACGCGTTCCGGGGCGGGCTGCTGCGCCACATCGCGCTGGAGGAGAAGGTGCTGCTCCCGGCCGCGCGCGAGGCCCTCGGCGGCGAGCCGCTCCGGCTGGCCCGGCGCCTGCGCGTGGAGCACGGCGCCATCGCCTCGCTCCTCGTCCCCACGCCGACGCACGCGCTGGTGGCCGAGATCCACAAGATCCTCGATCCGCACAACCTGCTGGAGGAGGCGCCCGACGGCCTCTACGCCACCTGCGACCGGCTGCTCGCGGTCCGTGCGGACGAGCTCGTCGCGCGGATGGCCGCGTACCCGCCGGTGAAGGTGGCCGCGTACAACGACGGCCCGCGCGTGCTGCGCACCGCGGAGGCGGCGCTGGAGCAGTCGGCGAAGCAGGCCGAGGCGCGCGCCGGCCCGCGGTAGCTCACCGCGAGGCGCGGGCCCCGGGCAGCGTCTCGCAGGCGTGCACCTCGACGGTGAGGTGCACCAGGTCCGGGAACGCGCGCAGCCGGTCCTTGTACTCGGCGGGCGCGCGCGGCGCGGGCGAGACCACCGACACGATCGCGGCGAGGTGGCGCGGCCCCACGCGCCACAGGTGCAGGTCGGCCACCCGGTCCTCGCCCTGCTCCAGCGCGGCGCGGACGGCGGCGCGGCGGCCCTCCGCCACCTCGGCGTCGAGCAGGACCGCGCCGGTGTCGCGGAGCAGGCCCACCGACCAGCGCGCGATCACCAGCGCGCCGACGATCCCCATCACCGGGTCCATCCAGGTCCAGCCGAGCACCCGCCCCGCGAGCAGCGCCACGATGGCGAGCACCGAGGTGAGCGCGTCGGCGAGCACGTGCAGGTAGGCGGCGCGCAGGTTGTGGTCGCGGTGCTCGACGTGCCCGGGATCGTGGTGCCCGTGAGCGTGCTCCTCGTGGTCGTGGTCGTGGTCGTGCTCGCGGTGGTCGTGCTGGTGCTGGTCGTGGTCGTGGGGATCGCCGTGGCCGTGCGCGTGGCCGTGGTCCTCGTCGCGCAGCAGGAACGCGCTGAACAGGTTCACGAGCAGGCCGAGCACCGCGACGCCGATGGCCTGGTCGAAGCGGATGGCGACCGGCGAGGCGAGGCGGACGGCGCTCTCGCCGAGCACGAGCAGCGCCACCACCGCGAGGCCGACCGCGCTCGCGAACCCGCCCAGCGCGCCCACCTTGCCGGTGCCGAAGCTGTAGCGCGGGTCGGCGGCGTGCCGCCGCGCGTAGGCGTAGGCGAACGCCGCCACGCCGAGCGCCGCCGCGTGCGTGCCCATGTGCCAGCCGTCGGCGAGCAGCGCCATCGAGCCGTACACCATCCCGGCGGCGATCTCGCCCACCATCATGGCGAGCGTGAGCGCCACCACCCAGCGGGTGCGCCGCTCGCCGCTCGCCTCCACCGCGGTGCCGAAGGCGTGACCGTGCGTCCAGGGGCCGAGCTCCTCGAGGTGCATGGGGGCGGGAGTATAGCGCCCGCGACGTTGGATCCGGGGCGAACGGGCGAGCCCGCACGACCGGCGCCGGGGCGCCTGGGGCGGCGTACCATGGACGCAGCTCGGGGACCGCGCGCCGGACCGCGACGGCCCACCGTGAGGGCCGATAGCGAGGAGGCGTCCCTCCTCCTGTCCGGGCGCCAGGACGTGGCCCGAACACGGCACGCGCGGCACGGGAAGCCCCCCGGGCAAAGAAGGGCCGCCACGGCGCACGGCGGCCCTTCGACGTGCCAGGGCCTGGCACCCCGCTGCGGCGCCCGATGCGCCCGCCGCCCCCACCGGCCCCCGCGACCGGGGCGCGCCGCGGTGCGATCCTGGGGGCGAGGCTCCCCTTGACCGCCGCGGTCCCCCTCCGCCCCCGCCCCGCGCCGCCCGGCGCGCTCGAGCTGCGCGCCTGGCACGAGGCCGGGCACGCGGTGGTGGCGCTGCTCGAGGGGTTCGAGCTCCGCCGCGTCACCATCGCCCGCCGCGGGGACGTGGGCGGCTCCTGCGAGTACCGCTACCGCACCCGCGCGCCGCGCTCTCGCCGGGCGGTCGGCCGGACCGTGCGCGCGGCGGTGGCGGTGGCGCTCGCGGGCAGCGTGGCGCAGGACGC
>NZ_BAZG01000306.1 GCF_000964525.1 Anaeromyxobacter sp. PSR-1 | reverse complement strand
GCGGCGCGCGCTCGCCGCGGCCGCCTGCGCCGGCTTCGGGCGGATCCTGGCGGTCAACGACGAGATCGCGAGCGCGCTGGGCGCGAGCGGCGTGCCGCGCGCGCGCATCGCGGTCGTGCCCCCGTACTCCCCTGCCCTGCTCGAGCCGCGCCGGCCGCCGCCGGCCCTGGCCGCGTTCCGGGCCGGGCACGCGCCGCTGATCGCCGCCGCGCTCCCGCCCGGGCGGATCTACGGCGCCGACCTGCTCCTGCCGGCGTTCCGCGCGCTGCGGGCGCGACACCCGCGCGCCGGGCTGGTCGCGTTCGGCGAGGGCACCGAGGCGCTCACCGGCGACGGCGTGCTCGGGCTCGGCGAGCTCGACCACCCCGCCGCGCTGGCCGTGCTGGAGGCGGCGGACGTGTTCGCCCGCCCCACCCGCGCCGACGGCGACGCGGTGACCGTGCGCGAGGCGCTCGCGCTCGGCCGCGCGGTGGTCGCGAGCACCGTCGGCCACCGGCCGGCCGGCTGCCTGCTCTTCCCGCCCGGCGACGCAGCCGCGCTCGGGGCGCGGCTCGAGGACGCGCTGGCCGGCGCCCGCCCGGCCGCCCGCCCCCGCGACGACGACCCGTTCGACGCCATCTTCGCCGTCTACCGGGTGCTGTGGACGCGCGCGCGCGGCGCGCCGGGCGAGGCGGCCGCCCCGGCGCGGTGATCCCGCGCGGCGGGTGCCCGCCGCGGCGCTGGCCGGGCCGGGGCGCGGTGAGGACCTCCAAGGCGGCCGCCCCGCGGCCGGGGAAAGGGGACGATGGCGGAGCGAGACGGGACCGCGGTCCGGGTGGCGGTGATCGGGTGCGGGCAGATCGCCGACGCGCACCTCGCGCAGGCGCGCCGGGCGGGCGCCGAGGTGGTGGCGGTGTGCGACGCCACCCGGCACATGGCGGAGCAGGCCGCGGCGCGCTGGCGCGTGCCGGCGTTCTACGAGGGGCCGGACGCCGTGGACGCGATGCTGGCGGAGGCGCGTCCGGAGGTGGTGCACGTCACCACCCCGCCGGCGAGCCACCTCCCGCTCGCCACGCGCGCGCTCGCCGCGGGCGCGCACGTGTACGTGGAGAAGCCGGTCACGGTGGACGCGGCCGAGGCCGTCGCGCTCGAGCAGGCCGCGGCGCGCCACGGTCGGCTGGCGTGCGCCGGCCACAACCTGCTCTTCGACCCGGTGATCCACCGGCTCCGCGCGCTGGTGGAGGCGGGCGCGCTCGGCGAGGTGGTGCACGCGGACGCGGTGATGGGCTACGACCTCGGCGGCCCGTTCGGCGCCCTGCTCACCGGGGATCCCGGCCACTGGATCCACCGCCTCCCCGCCGGCCTCGCGCACAACAACCTCTCGCACCCGCTCTCGCTCGTGCTGCCGCTCCTCGGGCCGGGCACGCCCGCGGTGGCGCACGCGCTCGGGCGCCGCCTGCGGCCCGAGCGCTTCGGCGACGCGCGCGACGCGTTCCACGACGAGCTGCGGATCCTCCTGGAGGGCGCGCGCGCCACCGCGTCGGTGCTCTTCTCCTGCCGCATCCGCCCGGCCCAGCTCGCGCTGACCGTGTACGGCACGCGGCGGGCCGTGCACGCGTCGCTCGACGCCCGCACGCTGCGCGTGGTGGAGGGCTCCCACCTGCCCGGCCCGTTCCAGAAGGTGGACTGGGCGCGGCGCGACGCCTCGGCGGCGGGCGCGGAGCTGCTGCGGCGCAGCGCCGACCTCGCGCTCGCGCGGCTGCACTACTTCGAGGGCATGCGCCAGCTCTTCGCCGCCTTCTACCGGGCGGCCCGGACCGGCGGCGAGGCGCCCGTGCCGCTCGCGGACGCGCGCGCCGTCGCGCAGGTGATCGACGCCGCGGCCGCGGCGTGCCGGCGGGCGGACGTCGCCGCGCAGGAGGCGTGCGCGTGAGGGCGGTCACCGGCGCGGCCGGGTTCCTGGGGCGGGAGATCGTGCGGAGCCTGCTGCGGCAGGGCGTGTACCGGATCCGCTGCCTGGTGCGGCCCGGCACCGCGGCCGCGCGGGTGGCGATCCCGGAGGCCGAGGCGCGCGGCGCGGTCATCGAGGTGGTCCCGTGCCGGCTCGACGATCCCGCCGCCCTGCGGCAGGCGCTCGCGGGAGTGCGCGTCCTCTACCACGCCGCCGCCGCGAAGAAGGGGGCGCCCGCGGCCCTGGTGCAGGCCACCGTGGTCGCCTCCGACCACGTGTTCCGCGCCGCGCTGGAGGCGCGGGTCGAGCGCGTGGTGCTGGTGAGCTCGTTCGGCGCCATGGGCGTCGCGGCGCTGCCGAGGGGCGCGGTGGTGGACGAGGACGCGCCGCTCGAGCCCGCGCCGGAGGCGCGCGACGCGTACTCGTTCGCCAAGCAGCGGCAGGAGGCGCTGGCGTGGCGGTACGCACGGCGCGACGGCCTGCCGCTCGCGGTGATCCGGCCCGGCGTCGTCATCGGCCCCGGCCAGGACATCCTCGGGACGCGGATCGGGCTCCCGGTGCTCGGGCTGTACCTGCACCTCGGCGGCCGCAACCCGGTCCCGCTCACCTTCGTGGAGAACTGCGCCGACGCCATCGCGCTGGCCGGCACCGCGCCCGGCGCGGCGGGCCGCGCGCTGTGCGTGGTGGACGACGACCTCCCGACCGCCGGCGCGCTGCTCGACCGCTACCGCCGCGAGGTCGCGCCGCTGCGCGTCCTGCGGGTGCCCTACCCGCTGCTGCGCGTGCTCGCCCGCGCCAACGCGTGGTACGCCGACCGGACCCAGGGCCACCTGCCCGCGCTGCTGACGCCGTACAAGGTCGCGAGCACCTGGAAGCGCCAGCGCTACT
>NZ_BAZG01000307.1 GCF_000964525.1 Anaeromyxobacter sp. PSR-1 | reverse complement strand
CGCGGCGGACAGCCGCAGGCGCCGGGCGGCGCCCCCGCGCCGATGGGCGCCGGCGGACAGCCCGGCGCGCCGGCCCCCGCGAACGGGACCGCGCCGCAGGGCCAGCCCGCCCCGGCCGCGCAGCCCGAGGCGACCGAGGAGGTCGAGGGCGTGCTGCAGTTCGAGGGCAAGGGCAACGGCTGGCTGCGGGAGGCGAAGCGCAGCTACCTGCCCCAGCCGTTCGACGTCGAGGTCCCGCGCTGGCTCATCGACCGCACCCACCTGCAGCCGGGCATGCTGGTCAAGGGCGTCGCCACCGTCCGCAACATGAAGCGGGTGCTCTCGCGGATCGACACGCTGGAGGGCACCGATCCGATGGCGGTGGTGCGGCGCACGCACTTCCAGAACCTCACCGCCACCGACCCCACCGAGCGCCTGGTGATGGAGACCCGCTCCGACGAGCTGATCGGGCGGGTCCTCGACCTCATCTCGCCCATCGGCCTGGGCGCCCGCGGCCTCATCACCTCGCCGCCGAAGGCCGGCAAGACCATCATGCTGCAGCGGATCGCGCAGGCCATCACCGCGAACCGCCCGGACGTGCACCTCACGGTGCTCCTCGTGGACGAGCGTCCCGAGGAGGTCACCGACATGAAGCGGAACATCAAGGGCGAGGTGATCGGCTCGTCCAACGACCGGCCGACGGAGGAGCACATCCACGTCGCCGAGATGGTGCTGGAGCGCTCCAAGCGGCTGGTGGAGGGCGGCAAGGACGTGGTGATCCTGCTCGACTCGATCACCCGCCTCTCGCGCGCCTACAACAAGGAGGTCGAGTCCTCCGGCCGCACGCTCACCGGCGGCGTGGACTCGCGCGCGCTGGAGCGCCCGAAGCGGCTGTTCGGCTCGGCGCGCAAGGCCGAGGAGGGCGGCTCGCTCACCATCATCGCGACCGCGCTCATCGACACCGGCTCGCGCATGGACGAGGTGATCTTCGAGGAGTTCAAGGGCACCGGCAACATGGAGGTGGTGCTCTCGCGGCAGCTCGCCGAGCGGCGCATCTTCCCGGCCATCGACATCGGCGCGTCCGGCACCCGCAAGGAGGAGAAGCTCTTCTCGTCGAAGGACATCGAGAAGGTGCGGCGCCTCCGCGGCGCGCTCGCCTCGCTGAAGCCGGTCGAGGCCATGGAGCGGCTGCTCAAGAAGCTCTCCGAGTTCGACTCGAACGACGAGTTCCTGCAGAGCTTCTGAACGGGGCTGCGGAGCTTCTGAACGGGGCTGCGCCCCGCCCCGCGGACCCTGAGCCCGTCGAAGGGTCCGCGGGGCCCCACCCTGCTGCGCGGGGCCCGTGACCTCGCGCGCCCGCCTTCGCCGGCTCGCGCGACGTCCCCGCGGGCGCGGCTTTGCCGCGCAAGGCCCGTGAGGCGTGCCGCCCGGGCACGCTCCGCGGGGGCGGCGCGCCACACGCCCGCCTGCTCCCTCACCCCCGGTGCACGCACACGCCGGGCCGTGCGGCCGCCGATCCCGGTCGATAGAATCGGCCCCCATGGATCAGCGCCTTGCCCCGCCCGCCCCGCCCTGCTCTACTCGCGCGATGAACGCGGACCGGGTCTTCATCGTCGACGACGACGAGCTGATCCTGAAGGCGCTCTCGCGCGTGCTGGAGCTGTCCGGCTACGAGACCCGCTGCTTCCTGCGGCCGGCCGACGCGCTCGAGGCCATCGAGGCGGACGCCCCGGTGGTGGTGATCTCCGACTACATGATGCCGAGCATGGACGGGGTCGCCTTCCTCAAGGCGGCCCGCGCCCGCTTCCCCGCCGCGGTCCGCATCCTGTGCACCGCCGCCGAGGACTTCCGCGTGGCGCTCCAGGCGGTGAACGCGGGCGAGGTCTTCCGGATCATCTCGAAGCCGTGGCACCAGCAGGAGCTGCTCACGACCGTGAGCCAGGCCGCCGAGGCGGCGCGCCTGCGCATCGAGAACGAGCGGCTCACCGCCGAGGTGCACCGGCAGAACGGGCAGCTGAAGGAGATCAACACCCGGCTCGAGCAGATGGTGCAGCAGCGCACGCAGGCGCTGCTGGAGGGGCTCATCGCCGCGCTCGACTACCGCGACGCCGAGACCCAGTGGCACTCGCGGCGCGTCTCGCTCTACGCGCGCCGCCTGGCCCGGCAGCTCGGCATGGACGAGCCGGAGCTCACCGTCATCGAGCACGGCGCGCTGCTGCACGACATCGGCAAGATCGGCGTGCGCGACCGCGTGCTGCTGAAGCCCGGGCCGCTCACCGGCGAGGAGTGGACCGAGATGAAGCGCCACCCCGAGCTCGGGTGGGCGCTCCTGCAGCGGGTGGACTACCTGCGGCCCGCCTCGGCCATCGTGCTGCAGCACCAGGAGAAGTGGGACGGCAGCGGCTATCCCTCCGGGCTGGTCGGCGAGGGGATCGTCATCGGGGCGCGCATCTTCCACGTGGTGGACACGCTCGACGCCATCACCAGCGACCGGCCCTACCGGCGCTCGCGCCCGTTCGCGGAGGCGCGCGAGGAGATCCTCCGCTGCCGCGGGACGCAGTTCGACCCGCGCGTGGTGGACGCGTTCGTCTCGGTGCCGCCGGAGGACTGGGAGCGCATCCGGCTCGACGTCGAGACGGTGGCGGTGCTCTCCGCCGACCTGGCCGAGAGCCCGCCGCACCTCGAGGACCTGGACCTCGCCGGCGCGCGCGCCTGATCGCCGCTACTCCAGCGCCACCCCGAGCAGCTCCGCGGTCTCGCCCGCGCGCACGTCCACGGTCGCGCCGGCGCGGAAGCCGTCCTCGGTG
>NZ_BAZG01000308.1 GCF_000964525.1 Anaeromyxobacter sp. PSR-1 | reverse complement strand
CCCGCTCGTGCTCCTGCTCGCGATCGAGCGCGGCGATCCCGGCGAGGATCCCGAGGCGCCGCGGCGCCGGGCGCTCGCGCTGGTGGTGGCCTGGGCAGTGGCGGCGCTCGTGCCCGCGTCGATCGCCTGGGCGCAGCACCGGACCGGCTTCGACCTGCTCCACGCGCTCGGCCTGCGCGACGCGCCGCTGCGCGCCACGCTCTACACCGGGGTCGGCCCGCTCGACGTGCCCACCGGGCGCTACGGGGCGGTCGGCCTGTTCAGCTGGTACACGCGGCTGGCGCTCTCGCTCACGCCGCTCGCCGCGCTGGCGGCCGCGCTCGCGCTGCTGGCGCCGCTGCGCCGGCGCACCCGGCTCGCGCTCGCGCTCGGCGCGGGGGCGCCGCCTGGGCGGTGGTGCTCACCACCTCGCGCGCGGCCTGGGCCGGCCTCGCCGTGGCCGCGGTGGCGCTGGCGCTCTCGGCGGGGCGGCGGGTCCGGCGCGTCGCGCTGCCGCTCACCATCGCCGCGTCGGTGGCGGCCGGCTGCGCCGTCCCCGACCTGCGCGTCCGGCTGGAGCGGGCCTTCTCCGCCGACACCAACGCCGACCGGGCCGCCATCTGGCGCGCCTGCCGGGCGGTGATCGCCGATCACCCGCTCACCGGGGTCGGCTACAAGGCGCTCCCCGTGGTGGGCCGGCGCTACTACGAGACCTACAGCGCCGACACCCCGGTGCGCTCCTGGTGCCACGACACGCCGCTCTCCGCCTGGGCCGAGGGCGGCCCGCTGCTCGCCGGCGCGGTGCTCGCCTGGGTGGCGCTGCTGGTGCGCGCGTTCCTGCGCGCCCGCCGGGCCGGCGACGCGCTCGCCCGCGCCGCCTCGGCCGGGGCGCTAGCGGCCCTCGCCGCACTGAGCGTGAACGCGCTCGTCCACGACGTCCTGTGGGCCATGGAGCCGCTGTACGCGAACGGGTTCCTGCTCGCGGCGGCCGCCGTGCTGGCGCACCCGCGCTCCGGCGGGGCGTCCCGCGAGCGGCCCGTGCTGCGGGCCGTCTCCTGAGCCGGGACGCACGACCGCGCGGGGCAGGCGGGTGCCCGGGCGAGCGATCGACGCCTACGTTCCCTCGGACGTGACCGCGCTCTCTCCCTCCGCCTCGCCGACCCGCCCCGCCGCGCCCCCCGCGGCGCCCGCGCTGGCGCGCGCCGCCGCCGACGTCTGGCGCTTCCGCGAGCTGCTCGCGCTGCTGGTGCTGCGCGACCTCAAGGTCCGCTACAAGCGCAGCGTCCTCGGGATGATCTGGACGCTGCTCAACCCGCTGCTCCAGATGGTCGTCTACACCCTGGTGTTCTCGACCATCCTGCGGATCGGCGTCCCCGACTACCCGCTCTTCGTCCTGTGCGGGCTGCTCCCGTGGTCGCTGCTCGCGGTGGGGACGACCGGCGCGTCCACCGCGCTGGTCGGGAACCAGTCGCTCATCCGGAAGGTGGCCGTGCCGCAGGCGGTGTACCCGCTCGCGGTGGTGGGCTCGAAGCTCGCCGACGCGCTGCTCTCGCTCCCCGCGCTGGCGCTCCTGGCGTTCGCCGCCGGCCGGCCGCCCGGCGCGAGCTGGGCGTGGCTCCCGCTCGCGCTCGCCTGCGCGACCGCGTTCACGGCCGGGCTCGCGCTGCTGCTCTCCTCGGCGACGGTGTTCTTCCGCGACCTGCGCCACCTCGTCGAGCTCTTGTTCCAGGTCTGGTTCTACGTGACGCCGGTGTTCTACCCGGCGAGCTTCCTCGAGCAGCTCCCGGTGCCCGCGCTGCGCGCGGTGCTCGCCGCGAACCCCGCCGCGCCCATCGTGCGGCTCTTCCAGGACGCCGTGTACGAGGGGCGCTCCCCCGCGCCGGCCACCGTCGCGGTCGCGGTGCTCGCCGCGCTCGGCTCGCTCGCGCTCGGCGCCGCGGTGTTCACCCGCTGCGAGCACGGCCACATCCACCACCTCTGACATGACCGGGACGATCACCTTCGACGACGTGGGGATGTGCTACCGCCTGCACCGGGAGCGGGTGCGCTCGCTCAAGGAGGCGGTGCTGGGCGGGTTCCGGCACCTGCGCGAGGCGGACGAGCTGTGGGCGCTCCGCCGCGTGACCTTCGAGGTGCGCCCGGGCGAGGCGGTGGGGCTGGTCGGCGCGAACGGCTCGGGGAAGAGCACGCTCCTCAAGCTGGCGGCCGGCGTGCTGCGCCCGACCGAGGGCCGGGTGCGGGTGGAGGGGCGGGTGGCGCCCATCATCGAGCTCGCCGCCGGGTTCGACCCCGAGCTGTCCGGGCGCGACAACGTGTTCCTGAACGGCGCGCTGATGGGCCGGGCCCGGCGCGACATGGCCCGGCGGCTGGAGCGGATCTTCGCGTTCGCCGAGCTGGAGGGCTTCGAGGACGTGCCGGTGAAGAACTACAGCTCCGGCATGTACGCGCGGCTCGGGTTCGCCATCGCGGTGGACGTCGAGCCGGAGATCCTGGTGGTGGACGAGGTGCTGGCGGTGGGCGACGAGCGCTTCCAGGCGCGCTGCCTGGAGCGGATCCGCGCGCTGCTCGCCGGCGGGACCACGCTGTTCCTCGTCTCGCACCAGATGGACCAGGTGGCGGCGGTGTGCCGGCGGGTGCTGCTCCTGCATCGGGGCGGCGTGTGCCACGACGGCGCGCCCGCCGACGCCATCCGGCGCTACCGGGAGCTGCAGGGCTTCACGCCGCCGCCGGTGGCGCGGACCGGCTGAGCGGAGGGCGCG
>NZ_BAZG01000309.1 GCF_000964525.1 Anaeromyxobacter sp. PSR-1 | reverse complement strand
AGAGTCGGGCGCGCGATGCTCGACCTCTCGCTCCCGTCCGGCCTCCGCGACCTGCTGCCGGACCACTCGGCGCACCTGGCGGAGCTGTCCTCCAAGCTCCACGACGTGTTCTCCCGCTTCGGCTACCGGCGCGTGTTCCTGCCCACGCTGGAGCGGCTCGACGTGGTGGAGCGGGGGCTCTCGCCCGCGGCGCTCGCCGACGTGATGAAGTTCGTGGAGCCGGGCTCGGGCGAGGTGGTCGCCATCCGGCCGGACATCACCCCGCAGATCGCCCGGCTGTACGCGGCGCGCCCGGACGCGCTGCCGTCGCCGGCGCGGCTCTGCTACGACGGCCCGGTGCTCCGGGCGCGCGAGGCGCGGGCGGGCCGGCCGCGCGAGGTCTACCAGGCCGGCGTCGAGCTGCTCGGCGCGGGCGGCCCCTCCGCGGACGCCGAGGCCCTGGTGCTGCTGGCGCGGTCGCTGGAGCGGGTGGGCCTGAAGGCGCCGCGCGTCGAGGTCGGGCACGCGCGCTTCGCCGAGGCGGTGATGGAGGCGGCGCGGCTGCCGGAGCGCCTCCGGGCGGCGGCGTGGGAGGCGCTCTCGCGCAAGGACCGGGCCGCGCTCGGCGCGGCCGCGGCGAAGGGCCGCGGCAGCGGCGAGGCGCGCGAGGCGGTGCCGCAGCTCGCCGGCCTGTTCGGCGACGGCGCGCTCGACCGGGCGCGCGCCATCGCCCGCGCCGTCCCCGAGGCGGCGGCGCCGCTCGCCGAGACCGAGGCGGCGCTGCGCATCGCGCGGCGGCGCGGCGTCCGCGAGGTGGCGGTGGACCTCGGCGAGGCGCGCGGCCTCGGCTACTACACCGGCATCACCTTCGCCGGCTACGCGCCGGGCGCGGGCGCCGCGGTGGCGCGGGGCGGCCGCTACGACGGGCTGCTCGCCCGCTTCGGGCGGCCGGGGCCGGCCATCGGCTTCGCGGTGGACCTGGAGTTCGCCACCCAGGCGCTGGAGCGCGCGAACGGCCGGGGCCGCGGCGTCCGGCCGCGGCGCGCGTCCGCCCGCGGCGGTCGCGCGGGCGCACGTCCGCGCTAGCGGATCCGGGAGGCGGCTGGTAAGGTGTCGCACCTGCGCGTCCCGCCCGCGCCCGGTCCACGGGTGCGCGTGCGCGGCGCGGGACGGCAGCCGTCCCGCGTCCGGGTGGGCCCGCCGACAGGGAGAGCCAAACATGCCGAACGTGGTCGTCGTCGGAGCCCAGTGGGGCGACGAGGGCAAGGGCAAGATCGTCGATCTGCTGACCCAGTACGCCGACGTGGTGGTGCGGTTCCAGGGCGGGAACAACGCCGGGCACACGCTGGTGGTCGGGGGCGAGAAGACCGTCCTCCACCTCATCCCCTCCGGCATCCTCCACCCCGGGAAGTCCTGCGTCATCGGGAACGGCGTGGTGATCGATCCCGAGGTGCTGGTCCTCGAGATCGACCGGCTGAAGGCGAAGGGCGCGCTGAAGGACGACGGCCAGCTCGTCGTCTCGCTCGACGCCCACGTGATCATGCCGTGGCACAAGGCCATCGACGTGGCGCGCGAGCAGGCCATGGGCGAGGGCAAGATCGGCACCACCGGCCGCGGCATCGGGCCGACCTACGAGGACAAGGTGGCCCGCCGCGGGCTGCGCATCCGCGACCTGCTCGACGAGGCGCGCCTCGCCCGCAAGGTGAAGGAGCGCGCCGCGCTCGCCCGCGAGGAGCTGGCGCGCCTGGGCGCGAAGCTCGAGCTCGACGAGCCGGCGCTGGTGAAGCGCTACGCCGAGCTGGGCCGCCGCGTGGCCGGCTACGCCACCGACGTGTCCATCTGGCTGCACCGCGCGCTGCAGCAGGGCAAGTCGCTCCTGTTCGAGGGCGCCCAGGGCACCATGCTCGACGTGGACCACGGCACGTACCCGTTCGTCACCAGCTCCAACACGGTGGCCGGGAACGCGGTGGTCGGGTGCGGCCTCGGGCCCACCGCGGTGGACTACGTGCTCGGCATCTCCAAGGCCTACTCCACGCGCGTGGGCGGCGGCCCGTACCCCACCGAGCTGAAGGACGAGACCGGCGAGCGGCTGCGCAAGATCGGCGGCGAGTACGGCGCCACCACCGGCCGCCCGCGCCGCACCGGCTGGCTGGACGCGCTCGCGCTCCGCTACGCGGTGCGCGTGAACGGGCTCTCCGGCATCGCCATGACCAAGCTCGACGTCCTCACCGGCTTCGAGACGGTGAAGATCGCGGTCGGGTACCGGCTCGACGGCAAGGTCCTCGACGAGATGCCGAGCGACCCCGAGGTCATCGAGCGCTGCACGCCGGTGTACGAGGAGCTGCCCGGCTGGACCGAGAAGCTCGAGCACCTGCGCACCTGGGACGACCTGCCGCCGCGCGCACGCGCGTACGTGAAGCGGGTCGAGGAGCTCGCCGGCGTGAAGGTCGTCGGCTGCTCCGTCGGCGCCGACCGCGGCGAGACCATCCTGGTCGAGAACCCGTTCCTGGCGCGCTGAGCGCCGCCCGCAGGCGGGCGCCCCGGCTCAGGCCGCGGGCGCCCGGCTCGCATGCGCCGACTCCTCCTCCTCCCGCTGGCCGCGCTCCTCGCCGGGCTGCCCGCGCGCGCCGCCGAGCCGTCGGCGCACGCGGCGGCGCTCGACGCGCAGGGCGCGGCCCGCCGCCGGCTGGGCGACGCCGCCGGCGCGCTCGAGGCCTACCGCCAGGCGGTGCGCGCCGCGCC
>NZ_BAZG01000310.1 GCF_000964525.1 Anaeromyxobacter sp. PSR-1 | reverse complement strand
TGCGGGTTCCGGCCCAAGCCGATCACGGATTCCGGAGCATGCCGATCACCGATTCCGGTCGAAGCCGATCACCGATTCCGGAGCAAGCCGATCGCTGAACGTCTGATCCGGTAACCGGCCGCCGCCGGGGTCCGGGAAGCGTTGACGCCGCTGGGTAGTCCGCCGTCCATGCCGCCTCCACCAAGGAGGCGGGATGGCGGCCGAGAGGCTACCGATGCGGAAGCTGCGAGAGATCATCAGACTGAAGCTCCAGGCCGGGCAGTCCGGCCGGGGGATCGCGCGCGCGTGTGGGCTGTCGCCGAGCACGGTGAACGAGTACGTGGCGCGCATCGCGCTCGCGGGGCTCGCGTGGCCGCTGCCGCCGGAGCTGGACGACGACGCCGCGCTCGAGCGCCTGCTCTTCCCCGACGAGGGCCACCCGGTGTCGAACCGGCCGGAGCCCGACTGGCGCTACGTCCACCGCGAGCTGCAGCGGCGGCACGTGACGAAGATGCTGCTCTGGCAGGAGTACAAGGAGGCGACGCCGGGCGGTCTGCAGTACAGCCAGTTCTGCGACAAGTATCTGCGGTGGGCGAAGCCGCTGTCGGCGACGATGCGGCAGGCGCACCACGCCGGCGAGAAGACGTTCATCGACTTCAGCGGCAGCGGGCTCGACGTGGTGGACCCGTTTACCGGTGAGTGCCGGAAGGCGGTGCTCTTCCTCGCGGTGCTGGGCGCGTCGAACCTGACCTATGCGGAGCCGGTGCTGAACCAGGACCTGCCAGCGTGGATCGGCTGCCACGTCCGCGCCTGCGAGTACTTCGGAGGCACCACCGAGATCTGGGTGCCGGACAATCCGCGGGTCGGCGTGACCAAGGCGGGCAAGTACGAGCCCATCCTCAACCGGACGTACGAGGAGCTGTCGGCGCACTTCGGGGCGGCGGTGATCCCGGCGCGACCGTACCGCCCGCGCGACAAGGCCAAGGTCGAGGTGGCCGTGCAGATCGCCTCGCGGTGGATCCTCGCGGCGCTGCGAAACCGCACCTTCTACTCGCTCGAGGAGATGCGGATCGCCGTGTCGGAGCTGCTCGAGAAGCTGAACGGCCGGAAGATGCGCCGCCTCGACAAGTCGCGGCGCGAGCTCTTCCAGGAGATCGAGCGGGCGGCACTGAAGCCCCTGCCGCCGCGGCCCTTCGATTACGCCGAGTGGAGCCAGCCGAAGGTCGACCTCTCCTACCACGTCGAGCACGACGACCACTTCTACAGCGTCCACTTCTCGCTCATCGGCGAGAAGCTCGATCTGCGCGCCACAGAGACCACCGTCGAGATCCTGCGGCGCGGCACGAGGATCGAGAGCTACGCGCGCAGCTACGCGAAGGGGAAGTACACCACGCGCAAGGAGCACATGCCGCGCGCCCACCTCGACCAGGTGGAGTGGACCCCGGAGCGGCTCACCAGCTGGGCGAGCAAGACGGGGCCGAAGACGGTGGCGCTGCTCGAGGCGATCATGGCTTCCAAGGCCCACCCGCAGCAGGGCTTCAAGGCGTGCCTGGGGATCCTGCGGCAGGCGAAGGACTACCCGCGCGAGCGAGTCGAACGCGCCGCCGCGAGGGCGCTCCACTTCGGAACGCTCAACTCCGGCAGCGTCGCCTCGATCCTGCGGCACAACCTCGACCAACTGCCGCTGCCCGGCGACGAGCCGCAGCAGGCGCTGCCACTGCACGAGAACATCCGTGGCCGCGGCTACTACCACTGACCACCCGAGACCGCGCCGACGCGGCCTCGCGGCGCCCCGGCGCCGGGCATCGCCCGGCGGCGACCTCATCGAGGCCAGGGAGAAACGCATGCTCGTGGAGCAGACGATGGAGAAGCTCGTGGCGATGAAGCTGAAGGGGATGGCGGAGGCGCTGCGCCGCTGGATGGAGGACACGAAGGAGAAGGCGATCGCGCCGCTCGACCTCGTCGGCCTGCTGGCCGACGCCGAGTGGAGCCACCGCGAGCAGCGCAAGCTCACCGGCCGGCTGCGCAACGCCCGCTTCCGCCAGGAGGCGTGCGTCGAGGACATCGACTACCAGCACCCGCGCGGCCTGCAGAAGGCGACCATGCTCGACCTCGCCGCGTGCCGCTGGGTCGAGGCCCACCAGAATGTGATCTTCAGCGGCCAGACCGGCGTCGGGAAGAGCTACCTCGCCTGCGCTCTCGGCCAGAAGGCGTGCCGCGAGGGCTACTCGGTGGTCTACCGCCGGGCCTCGCGGCTCCTCGACGAACTCGCCCAGGCCCGCGCCGACGGAAGCCACTTCCAGCTGCTCCGCCGCCTCGCCAAGACCGACGTCCTCATCGTCGACGACTTCGGGATGGAGGTGCTCACCGCCGCCCAGCGGAAGGACTTCCTGGAGGTGATCGAGGATCGCTACGGCACGTCCTCGACCGTCATCACGGGCCAGCTCGACCCCAAGCACTGGCACTCCGTCATCGGCGACGAGACCATCGCCGACGCGGTCTGCGACCGCCTCGTCCACAACGCACACAAGGTGAAGCTCGCCGGAGAGTCGATCAGGAAGACGAAGGCGGACTTGACCAAGGGCCAGAAGCCGGCGAAGTAGACCTACCCACCGGCGTCAGCCCCGGGTGATCGCCTTGGCCGGAACGGGTGATCGGCATCGGCCAGAATGGCCGATCGGCTTGGCCGGAATCCGCA
>NZ_BAZG01000311.1 GCF_000964525.1 Anaeromyxobacter sp. PSR-1 | reverse complement strand
GAGCTCCAGCGCGCGGCGCAGCGCCGCCAGCGCGGACTGCGGCGTCCCGAAGCGCCACCAGGTCCAGCCCAGCGAGCCATCTCGAGGGTGGAGCGCCACCTGCGCGGCGCGGTCCCGCGTCTGGGCCGCGAGGCGCGCCAGCGCGTCGGCGTGGCCGCGGTGGTCGCCGCGCTCGGCCAGCACGGCGCTCCAGCAGCTCCAGCGCGGCCGGCGCGCCGGGCGCGAGCGCCCAGGCCCGCTCGATGCGCTCCACCGCGCGGCCCGCGCCCTCCGGATCGTAGGCGGCGTGGATCTGCGCGAGCCGGAGCTGGAGCGCCGCGGCCGTGCGCCGGTCCGACGCGCGCGTCGCCTCGGCCTCCACCCGCCCGGCCTCCTCGCGCCAGGCGCGCGGGAAGCCGCGCAGCCGCTCGCGCGCGGCGGCCGCGCCCGGCGCCGAGCGATCGAGCGCGAGCGCGTCGATGAGCGCGTCGGTCGCGAGCGCGTGGTCGAGCGGCTCGTCCACCAGCGCGGTGCCCAGCCGCGCGTACGCGGCGGCGAGTGCGCGCGGCTCGGCGCCGGCGTCGCGCGCGGCGTCGAGCAGCCGCTTCGCCTGCGCGAAGCGGCGGAGCGCGGCGAAGCACTCCAGGGCGCGGGCGCGCGCCTCCTCCAGCGCGGGGTCGAGCCGGTGCGCGCGCGCGTAGAGCAGCGCGGCGCGGTCCCGCCGTCCGAGGCGCTCCTCCTGGACCTTGGCGAGCCGGAGCGTCACCGCCGCGGCGGCGATCGGATCGGAGGTGCCGGTGGCCTCGCGCTCCAGCGCGGCCGCGACGCCCGCCCAGTCGCCGCGCTCCTCGAGGAGCTCCACCAGCGCGCGAAGCGCGACGGGGTGCGCGGGCTCGAGCTGCAGGAGCTGGCGGTAGAGGTCCTCCGCGCGGGCCACGTTGCGCAGCTTCCGGTGCGCGAGCGTCGCGGCCTCGGCAAGGAGCGGCCCCGGTCCGGGCGCGTGGCGCGCGCGCCCCTCGTAAAGCGCGATCAGCTCCTCCCAGCGCGCGTCGCGCTCGTAAAGTCCCACGAGCGCGTGAAACGCCTCGTCATCGCCGGGGGCCGCCTCGAGCGACTCGACGTGGGATCGGATCTGCTCGTCCAGGGAAGGTGCGCTCAAGGTGGCTTCGCGGGGGAGTGAGGAACCGGAAAAAAGCGCCTGACGACGCGGAAGTATAGGGCGCTGTTCGCAGGAGGGTCAACGTTGTCCCGGCCGGATTCCCTTGCCCTTACGGGCATTTGACTACATTGCCCCCGGTCGCGGGCGGGGTGGCAGGAACCCGGCCGACCCAGGGCCCGGGGCCACGGTGACCGTCCCTCGGCGGGACGGGTTTGGGGGCGCCGGGGCGCGTTTCGCGGCCGAATCGCGCGCTCCGCGGCGGCCGGCGCGGCCGTGCACGCGCGGTGATCGCGGGCGGCCCGCGCGCGGCGCCGCGCGGCGCGCGCACGGCGCGGATAGCGCCCGATACCAGCCCGCGATCGCCTCACGGCGACTTCCGCGACGCGTCGGCGAGCCGCGGCGGCGCCACCTCGGCGGCCGGCGCGCCGGCGGCGCGCGCGGCCGCGTCCGCGTCCGCCGGCTCACCGGCGGGGAGCAGGTCGAGCGCCGCCAGCACCGCCGACGCCGCGAGCCCGGCGGTGAGCGCGAGGCCCAGCGTCCCGTGCCCGCACGCCATGCCCAGGCCGATGGTGAGGAACAGCACGGCCGCGTCGCGCGGGTCCTTCAGCCCGGAGCGGAACCGGACGAAGCTGCCCAGGCCCACCAGGCCGAACGCCTTCGCCACGCTGTCGCCGATCACCATGGTGATGATCGCCGCCGCGGCGCACAGCAGGATCTGCGCCTGCGCCATCTCCGGCCTCGGCAGCCGCCGGCCCATGAGCAGCCGCCAGGGCCGGAACCCGAGCGCCACGCCCACCGCCAGCGCCGCGCCGATGCGCGGGAGCACCGTGCCGAGCGGCAGCGTGTGCAGGTCGATCCCGGCGGGGAACGTCACGGGGTGCATGACGCCTCCACAGCGGCGGGCAGGCCCGGGGCCGGGCCCGGGGCGTGCGCGGCGAGCGCGAGGGCCGCGTGCGCGTTCCGCAGCACGGGCAGGCTCGCCGGCGCGGTCCGCAGCGCGGCCGCGACGATCTCCCGGCCGCGCGCGGTCGCGGCGAGGTGCCGGAGCGACGAGACGGCGGTGGCGGGCCAGCGCGCGACGCCCTCGGCCCGCAGCGCCCAGGCCAGCGGGTGGTCCATCCCGTCCACCGCGTCGAGCGCCTCCTTGGTCTCGGCGAGCGCGCGCTCGCGGAGCGGCCAGGTCCAGGGCGCGGCGTTGCCCGCCAGCGTGCGGAGCACGCGCTTCGGCGCGAGCGGGAACAGCCGCTCGCGGAGGGCGCGCGCCGGGCCGCTGTCCACCCCGGCCGTCCCGCGCAGCGCGGCGAGGCGGTCGTGCGCGGCCAGCGCGGTCCGCAGGGCGTCGGCGCGCGCGCCGTCCACGCCGGCCAGGCTGCGCCCCACCGCCTCCCAGAGCCCGCGCCCGATCCCGTCGGCCCGCAGCGCCCAGGCGCGCTCCGAGCCGAGCCCCGCCAGCCCGCGCAGCACGCCCTCCAGCTCGCCCCGGTCCAGCGCCTCCTCGCGGAGCGCCCACGCGTCCGCCCCGTCCGCCGCGACCAG
>NZ_BAZG01000312.1 GCF_000964525.1 Anaeromyxobacter sp. PSR-1 | reverse complement strand
GGCGGGCGCGGCGGCGCTGGCACGTGCGGCGCTCGGCCCCGAGGGTGCGCGGGTGGAGGAGGAGACCGCACCCGGGCGCGGACGCGTGCTTCGCCTCGTGCTTCCGCTCGCAGCGCCGCCGGCGGCCCCCGCGCACGCTCCCACCGCGGGTGCGACCGGCCCGAGCTTCGTTTGACGCACGCTGGAGGGGTCGATAGCATCCACCGCGCGTTCCGTCCGGTTCCGCGCACCCCCTCCCAGGAGCCCGCATCCTCCGCCTCGGTCACATCAGCGACCTGCACGTGGCCGACCGCGGCCGGTACCCGCGGAACGGTTTCACGGCCCGCGACTGCGAGCGCCACTCGGCGCGCCTGGCCAAGGGGCTGCTCGACGCGCTGCGGGAGATCGGGGTGGACCACCTGGTGGTCACCGGCGACCTCACGTTCTCGGGCGAGCCGCGCGAGTTCGAGCGCGCCGCCGAGCTGCTCCGGCCGTTCGCCGAGGCGGGCAAGCTCACGGTGGTGCCGGGCAACCACGACGTCTGGACCGAGGAGGCGGTGGAGACGGGCCGCTTCCTGCGCGCGCTCGGCCCGGACGGCAAGGGCATGAAGAAGGCCGCGCCGTCCTATCCGCACGTGGTCCCGCTCGGCGACGAGGCGGTGCTGATCGCGCTCGACAGCGCGCGCTACGGCGACGACCCCTGGACCACCCCCGGCCGGCTGGGCGGCGAGCAGCTCCGCGCCGCGCGCGAGCTGGCGCGCGAGCACGCGCGGCTGGGCCGGGCGGTGCTGCTCGCGTTCCACCACCACGTGGTGCTCCCGCCCGAGCGCGTGCCGTCCGACGCGCACGTCTGCCGCATGCCGCTCGCCGACGCGGACCAGGTGGTCCGGCTGGTGGCGGAGGTCCCCGTCGCGGCGGTGCTGCACGGGCACCGCCACACCGCGTTCCGGGTGGACCTGCCCGGCGCGGCCGGGCCGACGCCGGTGCTCTGTGCGGGCTCGGCGTCGCGGACCGCCGACGAGCCGGTCCGGAGGGCCCGCGCCTACCTGTACGAGGTCGATCGCACCGGGGTCCGCAGCGTCGAGGCCCTGGTCGCCGGCACGGAGTGAACCCATGAAGAAGCTGCTCATCGTCGTGCTGCCGCTCGGGCTCGCGATCCTCGGGGGCGCCTCGGTCCTGTCCGGCCAGCGCACCGCGCAGGCCACCGCCGAGTCGCGCCTGGAGCGCGCGCGCCTCAAGCGCGAGTTCGCCGAGCGCGCCGCGCTGGCGCGCGCCCTGCCGCCGGAGCGCGCGGCGCAGTGGTCCGACGAGGCCACCTCGCTGCTGGGCTGGTACTCCGAGGGCCTGAAGGAGATCCGGGCCCGCTTCCCCGGCGTGGAGGCCGCGCCGACGGCGCTCGCCGCCGCCGAGGCGGAGCGCAAGGGCAAGCTGGCGGACAAGGACCGCGCCGCCATCGAGGACTTCCAGAAGTACGCCGACGGGCGCGCCGCGCTCCTGAAGGCCCGCTGGGCGCCGGTGCAGTCGGTGCAGGCGAACGGCCTGCGCCTCGATCTCGTCGCCATCGAGCCGGGCGCGTCGCCCGGCGGCGGCCCGGGGCTGCGCATCGACTTCGCGCTGTGGGGCGCGCCGCGGCTGGTGGACCGGGAGAAGACCGGCGACCGCACCGTCACCCGGGTCATCTCGCCGGTGTCCTTCGACAAGATCGGCTTCCGCTTCCTCGACGCGGCCGGCAAGCCCTACGGCGAGATGAGCGGCCCCGGCGAGCCGTACCAGAAGCTGGTGGACGCCGAGCGCTTCGTGGAGGACTTCCCGCCGGGCGTGATGTTCGGCACCTGGTGGGTGGAGCTGCTGCCGCGCGAGGCGGCCACGGTGGAGCTCGACCTCGGCGTGAACGTGCGCGGCGCGGGCGGCTCGTCGGTCCCGGCCGCCTTCCACGTCTCCATGCCGGTCGCCGAGCCCTGGAAGATCCCGCCCGGCGCGGTGTACCAGGCCGAGGTCCGCGAGGCGGCGCAGTAGCCCGTGGCCTCCCCGAAGGCGAAGCCGGCGAGGCCGGCGAAGCCCGCCGCGGCCGAGGCCGCGAAGCCGAGGAAGCCCGGGAAGGCGAAGCCGACGGCCGCCGCGGCCGGAGAGGGCGCCGCGAAGGCGAAGGCGCCGCGGCGCGCCGCGCGCGCGCGCCCGGCTGCGCCGCCCCCGCCGCCGCTCCCGGATCCGTCCGGCGACGCGCCGCTGCACGAGCTGTCGCGCGACGGCCTGTCGGTCCTGCTCTACGTGGCGCTCCTCCCCGACGAGACGCGCGCGCTCGTGAAGGAGCTCGGGCTGAGCGTGCCCGGGTTCCGCACCGACGCGCTCTCCGACGTGGAGCGCTGCGACGTGCTCGCGGACGAGATCCGCGCCGCGCCGGCCACGCGGGCGCGCGTGCTCGACGTGCTCCGGAAGGAGTTCGGCGGGATGCCGCTGCCGGTGACGCCGCTCGAGCCGCGCGACGCGGACGACCTGCTCGCGGTGGGCAGCTCGGACCACGGCCTCCCGCTCGCGCTCTGGCGCGTGCTGGCCGACCCGGCGCCGGCGGTGCGCGAGCGCGCGCTCCCGGTGCTGGAGCAGCTCGCGAAGGAGTACTACGGGCCGGCGCCGGAGGGCGCGGCGCCGCGGGGCACGGAG
>NZ_BAZG01000313.1 GCF_000964525.1 Anaeromyxobacter sp. PSR-1 | reverse complement strand
AGCGCGCCTGCGCCGAGCGCGCCCCACCGGATCGCAGGCCGCTCCAGCAGCGTGGGCGGCGGCGCCGGGGGCGGGGCGGGCTCCTCGGCGCGCACGAACGGCGACGAGGAGATCTCGAAGGTGTCGCCGCGGTCGGCGTCGAAGCCCACCGCGCGCTTGGCCAGCTCGCCCAGCCGCGCGATCTCGGCGTCGGGGCGGGGCTGCCCGCCGGCGCCGTCCACCAGCACCGCCACCGAGAGCCGCTCCAGGCGCGGCACGCGCGCCACCGAGGTGGTGGTGGTGGTGGAGACGTCGTAGTTGCGGGTCTGGTCCTCGGTGGAGGCGCTGCTGCGCCCGCGGCCGCCGGTCGCCGGGGCCGGCGGCGCGAGCGGCTGGTTGGCGGCGGCGCCGGCCACGCCGGCCGGCCCCGTGCCGTCGCTCGACGACTGCTGGGTGAGCTTGCGCTCGCTCCGCAGCGTGGCCGAGTCGGGATCGAGGACCTGGGCGCTGCTCTGGACCTCGGTCTGGTCCAGCGAGGCGGTCACGCGCGCCACCACCGCGCCCGCACCCACCGCCTGGCCGAGCAGGTCCACGATGCGCCGCTCCAGGTCGCGCTCCATCCGGCGCTGGTAGCCCATGGCCTCGCCCAGCGGGCCCTCGTCGGAGAGGACCTCGCCGCGGCCGTCCACCACCGACACGCCCGCCGGGGCCAGTCCGGGCACCGCGGAGGACACGAGGTGCCGGATGCCGGAGATCTCGCGCTGGTCGAGCGCGCGGCCCGGCTGCAGGTTCACCACCACCGCCGCCGCCGCGGGGCGGTCCTGGTCGCGGTAGAGCCCCTTCTCCGGCAGGGTGAGGTGCACGCGCGCGGAGCGGACCTGCGCGAGGCGCGAGATGGTGCGCGCCAGCTCGCCCTCGGTGGCGCGGCGCAGGTTCACCTTCTGCGTGAACTCGGAGACGCCCAGGTCGCCGCGGTCGAAGATCTCGAACCCCACGCCGCCGCCGCGCGGCAGGCCGGCGCCGGCCAGCAGCAGGCGCGCGTCGTACACGCGCGACGCGGGCACCGCCAGCGCCGAGCCGCCCGCCTCCAGCCGGTAGGGCACGCCGGCCGCGCCGAGCGCGGCGGCCGCCTCCGTCGAGTCCTCCGGCGTGAGGTTGGTGAAGGCGTACTGGTACGCCTCGGAGGAGCGAACCGCGGTCAGCGCGGCGACGCCGATGGCCGCGATCGCGCCCGCCACCAGCACCACCTTCAGGCCGCCGGGGAGGGCGCCGAGGAGGCGCGGGAGCTCGCGGAGCTGCTTGAGGAGGGGCTCCATGGACGGGTCCGGGGCGCGGCGCTACACGCTCATCCGCATGACTTCCTGGTAGGCCTCGACGAGCTTGTTGCGGACGCGGGTCGCGACCCGCATCGCCACGTCGGCCTTCTCCAGCGCGAGCGCGGTCTCGTGCAGGTTGCCCTCGCCGAGCGCGGAGCGCGCGGCCTGCGCGTCGGCCGCGCCCTGCAGCGCCTCGGCCTGCGCCAGCGCCTCGCCGAGCGCGCGTCCGAAGGCGCCGCCCTCCGGCCGCGCCGCCGGCGCCGCCGCGGGCTGGAAGAGGGCCGGGCCGATGCCGCGGATGCCGTCCATGGCCTACCTCGCGATCTCGAGGGCGCGCTGCGCCATCGTCTTGAGCGTGTCCACCGCGGTGGCGTTCGCCTCGTAGGCCTTCTGCGCCGACATGAGGTTCACGATCTCGTGCACCGGGTTGACGTCCGGGAGCGTCACGAAGCCGTCGGCGTCCGCGTCCGGGTGGGCCGGGCTGAACACGCGGCGCCCGGGGCCGTCGCCCTCTGCGATGGCGGCGACCCGCACGCCCGACGGCGACGGGCCGGCCGCGCCCAGCGCGGCGTCGAACGGCACCGCCTCGAGCACCGGGTCGAGCCGGCGGTACGGCCGGCCGTCCGGGCCGCGGGTGGTCTCGGCGTTCGCCAGGTTGGAGGCGGCGAGGTTGACGCGGACGCGCTCGGCGGCGAGGCCGGAGGCGCTGACGTTCAGGGCGGAGAGGAAGTCCATGGCGGCTCCCGGCGCTAGGCCGCGCCGTCGGAGGCGACGTAGCGGAGGATGGCGAGCTTCTTGGCGGCGGCCCGGGCGGCGGCGCCGTACTGGATGGCGTTCTCGGCGATCGCGGCGGTGGTGCGGTCGAGGTCCACCGCGTTGCCGTCGAGCCCCGGCGCGGCGCCCGGCACCTCCGCCACGAAGCGCTCCGGCGCCGCGGGGCCGGGCGGCGGCGCGACGGCGTCCGTCGTCATCACCGCGGCGAGCGTCAGGGGGATGTCGCCCGGGCGCGCCGCCACGGCCGGCGGAGGGGCCGCGGGCGCGGCCGGGCCGGGCGCGGGCGCGGCGGCCATGGCGGCGCGGAAGTCGAGGTCGAGCGGCGTGAAGCCGGGCGTGTTGGCGTTGGCGAGGTCGCCGCCGAGCACGGTCTGCCGGGCCAGCCGGACGTCGAGCGCGCGTTCCAGCGTCGAGAGCGTGGCGTCGAAGATCCTCATGCC
>NZ_BAZG01000314.1 GCF_000964525.1 Anaeromyxobacter sp. PSR-1 | reverse complement strand
TCGTCGACCAGGAGGATCCGGGGCAAGCGCGGGGATTATGGATCGGGCCCGCCGGGTGACCAAGCCGCCGCCCGCGCCGCCGGCGTGCGTGCGTGCCGGACCTACAGCATCGAGTACGGATCCATGTCGAAGCGGATGGCGGCGCCGCCGGGCGGCCGCTGCGCCACCCGCGCCAGCGCCGCGTGGACCCGGAACAGCGACGGCGGGGAGGGGGCGCGGAACAGCAGGTGCCAGCGGCTCTTCCCGCGGATCCGCTCGATGGCGGCGGGCGCCGGGCCGAGCATGGCCACCTCGCCGGCCAGCGCCGGCCGGGCCGCCCGCGCCAGGGCCTCGGCGGTCCGGCGCGCGCCGTCCTCGGTCCCCTCCACCCGCGCCGCCATCATCCGCCCGAACGGCGGGTAGCCGAAGGCGCGGCGCCGCTCCAGCTCGCCCTCGGCGAACGCGGCGTAGTCGTGGGTGGCGGCGAGCGCGACCGCCGGGGTGGCCGGGTTGAACGTCTGCACGATCACCCGCCCGGCCTCGGCCCCGCGCCCGGCGCGCCCGGCCACCTGGGTGAGCAGCTGGAAGGTGCGCTCGGCGGCGCGGAAGTCCGGCAGCGCGAGCGCGGTGTCGGCGAGCACCACGCCGACCAGGGTGACGCCCGGGAAGTCGTGCCCCTTCGTCACCATCTGCGTGCCCACCAGCACGTCGGCGTCCCGGCGCGCGAACCGCGCCAGCACCGCCGCGGTGTCGTCGGCGCTCGAGACCACGTCGCGGTCGAGCCGCGCCACCCGCGCCCGCGGCAGGAGCGAGCGCACCGCCTCCTCCACCTGCTCGGTGCCGACGCCCACGCCGAAGCGCACCCCGCCGCACGCGGCGCAGCGCGCGCTCATGGGCTCGGTCCGGCCGCAGTAGTGGCACATGAGCACGCCGCGGCGCGCGTGGTGGGTGAGCGACACCGAGCAGTCCGGGCAGCCGGCCTCGGCGCCGCACACCTCGCAGACCACCAGCGTCTCGTAGCCGCGGCGGTTGAGGAACAGGATGGCCTGCTGGCCGGCGGCGACGGTGTCCTCCAGCGCGGCGGCGAGCCGCGGCGAGAGCAGCCCGGGCAGCCCGGTGACGCCGGCGCGCCGCAGCTTCGACAGGTCCACCAGCTCCACCTCCGGCATGGGCCGGTCGTCGATGCGGGCGGGGAGGTCGAGCTTGCGGTAGCGGCCGCGCCGCGCGTTCTCGAGCGTCTCCAGCGACGGGGTGGCCGAGCCCAGGATCAGCACCGCGTCCTCGCGCTTGGCGCGCACCACCGCGAGGTCGCGGGCGTGGTACGGCGGGCCGTCCTCCTGCTTGAAGCTGCCGTCGTGCTCCTCGTCCACCACCAGCACCGCCAGGTCCTGCACCGGCGCGAAGATGGCGCTGCGGACGCCCACGCAGATCCGCGCGTCGCCCCGGCGCAGCCGCAGCCACTCGGCGTGGCGCTCGGCGTCGGACAGGCCGGAGTGGAGCAGGGCGACGTCGTCGCCGAAGCGCGCGCGGAAGCGGCCGGAGAGCTGCGGGGTGAGCGCGATCTCCGGGACCAGCACCAGCGCGCCCCGGCCGGCGGCGCGCGCGCGGGCGATGGCCTGCAGGTACACCTCGGTCTTGCCCGAGCCGGTGACGCCGTGGAGCAGGAACGCCTGGAAGGTCCCGGCCGCCGCGTCGATCTCCGCCAGCGCCGCGGCCTGGGCCGGCGTGAGCGCCGCCGGCGCGGCCGCGCTCGCGGGGAGCACGCCCGCGGTCGCCACCGGCGTCTCGGTCTCGAGCGTCACGAGGCCGCGCTTCGCGAGCGCGGAGAGGGCGGGGCGCCCGCGCGGGAACGCGGCGCGCAGCTCCTCCACCGGGATGCGGCCGCGCGCGAGCAGGTACTCGAGCACCGCGCGCTGTGCGGCGGCCCGGCCCAGGGCGCCGAGCGACGCGGCGGCGTCGGGCGCCGGGGCGGCGTACTCCACCCCGCGCCGCGCCGGGGCCGGCGCCCCGCGGCGCGCGTTCAGGCCCGGCGGCAGCGCGGCCCGCAGCAGCTCGCCGGGCGGCACGAGGTAGTACTCCTCGGCCCACCGCAGCAGCTCCACCAGCTTCGGCGTGAACGGCGGGAACGGGTCGAGGACCTCGACCACGTCGCGCAGCTCGAACCCCTCCGGCGGCACCGCCGGGAACCCGACCACGTAGCCCGTCGCCCGCCGGCTCCTCCCGAACGGCACCGCCACGCGCTGTCCCAGCGCCACCTCGGCCGCGAGCGACGAGGGCACGCGGTAGGTGAAGGTGCCGCGGACCGCGGCGGCGACGGCGACCTCGACGAGCACGCGCGGAGTCTAGCAGCCGGGCCCCCCTCGCCGCCGTTCATCGGCTACACTCGCCCGCTCACGGAGGAACACATGGCCCGCATCGATCTGCGCATCGCCGTCGCGGTGATGGGCGTCCTCACCGTCATCGCCTGCTCGGAGAAGA
>NZ_BAZG01000315.1 GCF_000964525.1 Anaeromyxobacter sp. PSR-1 | reverse complement strand
GCCCGCGCCGACGCGCACCCGGACGACCCTGCGCTGCACCTGCTGCGCGGGCGCGCGCTGCACCGCTGCGGCCGGAACCCGGAGGCGGTGGCGGCGCTCCGGCTGGCGCTGGAGCGCGACCGGGTGGGCGAGGTGTCGCTGGCGATGCGCGAGCTGCTGCACCAGGCCGGCGCGCCGGGCCCGGACGACCTCGCCGTGCGCCACGACCTGCTGGTCGCGGCGCTGCTCCGCCGCGGCAAGGCCCCGCGCTGCGAGCGCTGCGGCTCCGACGCCCCGTCGCGCGCCTGGCGGTGCCGCCGCTGCGGCGCGTTCGACGCCTATCCCTGAGGACGCCCGCGCCCGGCGCGGGCCCCGGCGCTTGCTTCCCGCGCGCGCCCCCCGGTAGAGAGACCCCTTCCTATGGTCCGTGATCGCGTCATCGAACTCTTCCGCAAGGCGCTCGCCCAGGGCGCCGACGACGGGCGCTGGCCGGCGGCGAGCGCCGGCTTCTCGGTGGAGGCGCCGCGCGACCCGAAGCACGGCGACTTCGCGGTGAACGCCGCCATGGTGCTGGCCAGGCAGGCGGGCAGGCCGCCGCGCGAGCTGGCGCAGGCCATCGTGGAGGCGGTGCGCACGGCCGACACGGCCGGCGACCTGGCCGGCCTGGAGATCGCCGGCCCCGGGTTCATCAACGTGCGGCTCTCCCCGGACCTGTGGCTGCGCACGCTCGCGCGCGCGGTCGCCGAGGGCCCGGCCTACGGCCGGACCGCGGTGGGGCAGGGGAAGAAGGTCATCGTCGAGTACGTCTCGGCCAACCCGACCGGCCCCATGCACGTCGGCCACGGGCGCAACGCGGTGGTGGGCGACGGCGTCCAGGGCCTGCTGCGCTGGGCCGGCTTCGACGTGTCCCGCGAGTACTACGTCAACGACTACGGCGCGCAGGTCCAGACGCTGGCGCGCTCGGTCCACCTCCGCTACCAGGAGCTGCACGGGCGGACGGTGACCATGCCGCCCAAGAGCTATCCGGGCGAGTACGTGAAGGACATCGCCGCCGGGCTGAAGGCCGAGTACGGCGCGAAGTTCCTGGACGCGCCCGAGGCCGAGTGGCTGACGCTGTTCCGCGACCACGCGGTCCAGCACGTGCTCGGGATGATCCGCGAGGACCTCGCCGCGGTGAACATCTCGTTCGACCGCTGGTCGTCGGAGAAGGCGCTCTACGAGTCGGGCACGGTGGACCGGTTCCTCCGGTTCCTGGAGGAGAAGGACCTCGTCTACGTCGGCAAGCTGCCGCCGCCGAAGTCGAAGAAGGGGCAGCCGCCGCCGCAGCCGCAGCCGGACGAGGAGGGCGTGACCGCCGCCGAGGACCTCACGCTGTTCCGCTCGTCGGCGTACGGCGACGAGGTGGACCGGCCGGTGAAGAAGGCGGACGGGACGCCCACCTACTTCTGCGCGGACATCGCCTACCACTGGGACAAGCGGCAGCGCGCCGACGCGCTGGTGGACGTGCTCGGCGCCGACCACGGCGGCTACGTGCCGCGGCTCGAGGCGGCGATGGAGGCGCTGGGCGCCTCGCGCAAGGACCTGCACGTCGTGCTGATCCAGATGGTCAGCCTCATGCGCGGCGGCGAGTCGGTGAAGATGTCGAAGCGCGCCGGCACGCTGGTCTCGCTGCGCGAGGTGGTGGACGAGGTGGGGCGCGACGCGACCCGCTTCATCTTCCTCACCCGGCGCTCCGACGCCCCGCTCGACTTCGACGTCGAGCTCGCCAAGAAGCAGACGCTCGACAACCCGGTCTTCTACGTCCAGTACGGGCACGCGCGCCTGGCGGCCATCTTCCAGAAGGCGCGCGAGGCCGGGCACGCGATCCCGGAGTTCGACCTCGAGGCCGCGCGGACGCTCGGCTCGCCGGAGGAGCAGGACCTGATCCGGCGGATCGCCGCGTTCCCGGACATGCTCGCCGCCGCGGCGCTCGCCTACGAGCCGCACCGGGTGGCGTTCTACCTCCAGGAGACCATCGCCGCGTTCCACTCCTGGTACACGCAGGGGAAGAAGAGCGGCGAGAAGGTCGTCGGGCCCGACCCGGTCAAGACCGCGGCGCGCCTGTTCCTGTGCCGCGCCCTGAAGCAGGTGCTCGCGAACGGGCTGGCCGTGCTGGGCGTCTCCGCGCCGGATCGGATGGAGAGTCCGGAAACTCGCGATATCGCGGACGACGTCTAGAATCCTGGCTGCCGCGGTTCGCGCGCCCGGTCCTCGCGGCGCGCGCCCGTCGCCGCGGCGGGGTGACGTCCATGCGCGAAGAGAACGCCCGGAGCCGTGAGAAGTTCGAGCTGTCCCTGGACGGCCGCCAGATCGCGTCGATCGTGGTCGGCGCGCTGGTGATCCTGGGCGTCATCTTCGTCCTGGGGCTGAACGTGGGCCGGCAGATGGCCGCCCGCCAGGCG
>NZ_BAZG01000316.1 GCF_000964525.1 Anaeromyxobacter sp. PSR-1 | reverse complement strand
GGCCGCGCAACCCGCTGCTCTTCCTCCCCTGAAGCCAGCGCGGATCCCGTGGTAAGGTGCGCCCCCATGATGGACGCCGTCCGCGCCAGGATCCGCGACGTTCCCGACTTCCCGAAGAAGGGGATCGTCTTCAAGGACATCACGCCGGTCCTCTCGGATCCGCACACCTTCCGCGAGGTGATCGACGCCTTCGTCGGGCGCTGGAAGGGCGAGCGCGTGGACAAGGTGATCGGGATCGAGTCGCGCGGCTTCATCTTCGGGGCGCCCATCGCCTACGCGCTCGGCGCCGGCTTCACCATCGTGCGCAAGCCGGGGAAGCTGCCCTGGGAGACGGTCCGCGAGGTCTACGCGCTGGAGTACGGCGAGGGCGCGCTGGAGCTGCACATCGACGCGATCGGGCCCGGCGACCGCGTGCTGGTGGTGGACGACGTGCTCGCCACCGGCGGCACCGCCGCCGCGGCGGGGCGGCTGGTGGCCCGGCAGGGCGCGGAGCTGCTCGGGTACGCGTTCCTGGCCGAGCTCTCGTTCCTGAACGGCGCGCGCCAGCTCGGCCACGCCAAGGTCCACTCGCTGCTCACGTTCTGAGCGTGAACGCGGCGGCGCGTGCCCGTCGGCCGCCGCGCGCTTATGATCCGGGCGTGGCCGCGCCCGCCCACCGCACGCTCAAGTTCCTCGGCACCGCCGGCGCGCGCTTCGCCGTGTCCACCCAGCTGCGCCACTCCGGCGGGCTGGTCTGGGCGCTCGACGGCGCCACGGTCTGGGTCGACCCCGGCCCCGGCGCGCTGGTGCGCGCGCTCTCCTCCCGGCCGAAGATCGACCCGGCCAAGGTGGACGCGCTGGTGATCACGCACCGCCACCTCGACCACGCCGGCGACGCCACCGCGGTGGTGGAGGCCATGACGCGCGGCGGGTTCTCGCCGCGCGGCACGCTGCTCGCGCCGCGCGACGCGCTCGAGACCGAGCCGGTGGTGTTCCGCTACGCGCAGGCGTTCCCGGCCCGCGTCGGCGTGCTCGCGCCCGGCGCGCGGCACGCGCTCGCGCCCGGGGTGACGCTGGAGACGCCGGTCGCGCACGACCACGGCGTCGAGACCTACGGGTACGTGCTCTCCGCGCCCGGCCTCCGCGCCGGCCACGTGGTGGACACGTTCTGGATGGACGCGCTGCCCGAGGCGTACGCCGGGGTCGAGCTCCTGCTGGTGAACACCACCCGCCTGCGCGGCGGCGACCGCCGCTACCTGCACCTCGGCGCCGACGACGCGGAGCGGCTGGTGGCGGCGGTGCGGCCGCGCCTCGCGGTGCTCACGCACCTCGGCATGCAGCTCCCGCCGCGGAAGGCGGACGCCGCGGCGCTCGAGATCTCGCGGCGCACCGGGGTGCCCACCGTGGCGGCGCGGGACGGGTGGCTCCTCGACCTCGACGATCTCCCGGCCGCCGCGGCGCGCGCCCGGTCCCGCGCGCCGGCGCAGGATCGCGGGCCGGCCGCGGACGGCGGGCCGGCCGCGTGAGCGCGCTCGCCCTCGCGCTCGCGGCGCTGGCGCTCGCGGGGTGGGCGCGGGTGGCGTGGAGCGGGCTCCGCAGCGATCGCGCGCTGGCCCGGCTCGAGGACCTCCCCCTGCCGCGCGAGGTGCCGCGGGTCTCGGTGGTCGTCCCGTGCCGCGACGAGGCCCCGCACGTCGAGCGGGCGGTGCGGTCGCTCCTCGCGCAGGACCTGCCCGGCCTGGAGGTGGTGGCGGTGGACGATCGCTCCGGCGACGCGACCGGCGAGATCCTCGACCGGCTCGCGGCGGCCGAGCCCCGCCTGACAGTGGTGCACGTGCGCGAGCTGCCAGCAGGCTGGCTCGGGAAGAACCACGCCTGCGCCGCCGGGGCGCGGCGCGCGCGGGGCGAGTGGCTGCTGTTCACCGACGGCGACGTGGTGTTCGGGCCGGGCGCGCTGCGCCGGGCGGTCGGCCACGCCGAGGCGCTCGGGCTCGGCCACCTCGCCGCCGCGCCGCGGTTCGTCGCCCCCGGCACCCTGGAGCGCGCGTTCGTGGCGGCGTTCGCGGCGTTCGCGGCCGGGGCGTTCCGGGTCTGGGAGCTGCCGCGCGCCGGGACGCGCGGGTTCGCCGGGGTGGGCGCGTTCAACCTGGTCCGGCGCGACGCCTACGAGGCCGTGGGCGGGCACGCCCGGCTGCGGCTCGAGGTGGTGGACGACGTGAAGCTGGGGCTGCTGCTGCGCCGCAGCGGCGTGCCGCAGGGGCTCGTGAACGGCGGGGCGCTGGTGTCGGTCCGCTGGCAGCACGGCTTCGTCCCATCCGTGCTGGGCCTCGTGAAGAACGCGTTCGCCGGCGCGGAGTACCGGGTGGCCCGCGCGCTCGGGGTGGCGGCGTGGGCGGTGTTCCTGGGCGCGGCGCCGCTCGCCCTCGCGCTCGCCGCGCCCGG
>NZ_BAZG01000317.1 GCF_000964525.1 Anaeromyxobacter sp. PSR-1 | reverse complement strand
GGTCGTAGCCCGGCGCCGGCGAGAGCGCGGCCCGCACCGCGTCGCCGTCGAGCAGCACCGCCGGGCGGTCCGCCGCGCGCACGCGCGCCACCAGCGCCCGGCCGAAGGTGCTCTTGCCGGAGGAGGGGAGCCCGGTCACCCACACCACCGCGCCGCTCATGCGCCCTCCGCCGCGAACAGCGCGTCCGCCTCGCCCGGCTCGAGCCGCCCGGCGTCGAGCGTCCGCTCCGCCAGCCCGAGGAGCCGGTCGCGCGCCGGCGCCGGCAGGTGCGGGTAGAAGCGCGGGCAGGCGAGCACCAGCGCGCGCCAGGCGAGGTACGCCGGCGCGGTCTCCAGCACCGCGCGGTCGCCGGTGCCGGCGAGGTAGCGCTCCCAGGCGCGCCGCCACAGCTCGCGCAGCCCGCCCGCCCAGGCGCCGGGGTGGCCCAGCGCGAAGAACGGGTAGTTCACCGTGAGCGCGACCACGTCGTCGGCCGGGTCGCCGGCGCCGCCGCGCGAGGCGTCGAGCAGGGTGAAGCCGGCGCCGTCCTCGCCCGGGCCGGGCGGGCGGAACACCACGTTGAACGGGTGGAAGTCGCCGTGCGTGCGCGCGAGCCGGCCGGCCCGCGCGCGCAGCGCCCAGCGCGCCGCCAGGCACCGTTCCTCGAGCGCCCGGAGCCGCGCCGGCGGGGCCGCCGGCACGTCCGGCGGGTACGCGTCCACCAGGCCGAAGATCCCCTCGCCGTGGCCGAGGAGGTCGCGCACCGCGCGCCGCCAGGCCACCGGGTCGTCGATCCGCTCCGCGTGCAGGCGCACCAGGTAGTCCACCAGCGCGTCCGCCCGCGCCCGGTCGAGCGGCCCGGCGCCCTGCGCGGCCACGCGCCGGAGGTCGTCGGCGTACAGCGTCCCGTCGGCCCAGTCGGTGGCGAGCCAGAACTCGCCCGCCCCGCCCAGCGACACGAGGCGCCCGTCGGCCGCGATCGCGCCCACGTCGAGCGCGCGCACGTGGCGCGGGAAGCGGCCGAACAGGTCGTACGCGAGCAGCGCGCCCTCGGCGCGATCCGCGCGCCGGTCGTGGCCGAACTCGTTGGGCGCCTGCGTGCGGAACACGAAGCGCCGCTCGCCGCCGCCGGGCAGCCGCACCGTCACGCGCTGCGGCCGGCCGTAGCCGATGGCCTTGTCGCCGCCGCCGGCGTCGGGGCCGAGCGGCTCGATCCGCGCGACCGCGCCGCCCGGGAACAGCGCGGCGGCGAGCGAGGCCAGCGCCTCCGCGCCCGGGATGGTCGGGGCCATGGGCCACCTCCTCCGCCCGAGGATAGGCCCGCGCGGGCGGCCCGGGGCCGGCGCCCGCCGGGTCGCGGCGGGGTGCCGCGGACGGTGGGCTTTCGCGTGGACCGCCGGCCGTCCGGGAGGTAAAGCTGCGCCGATGCCCCTCGCGATCATCCCCTGGTTCGAGCTCCCCAGCGCCTCGCTCGGCCCGTTCACCCTCCAGTCCTTCGGCGTGCTCTCCGCGCTCGGGATCCTCGCCGCCGTCCAGCTCTCCGCGCGCGGCGCGAAGCAGCTCGGCAAGGACCCGCAGGTCATCCTCGACTTCGCGGTGGTGGGGGTGCTGGCGGGCGTGGTGCTGGGGCACCTCGCGCACCTGTTCTTCTACCACCCGGAGGAGCTGCAGGACCCGCTGCGCATCTTCAAGTTCTGGGAGGGCCTCTCGTCGATGGGCGGCCTCGCCGGCGGCATGGTCGCCGCGGCGGTCTACTTCCGGCGCAAGCGCGTGCGCTTCACCGCCTACGCCGACGCGTTCGCGCTGGGCGTGGCGCCGGGCTGGGGCATCGCGCGGGTGGGCTGCTTCACGGTGCACGATCACCCGGGCCGACTCACCGACTTCTTCCTCGCGGTCCGGTTCCCGGACGGCCCCCGCCACGACCTCGGGCTGTACGAGGCCATCCTGCTGCTGTCGCTCGGGGCGGTGCTGTGGGCGCTGCACCGCCGCGACGTGCTGCGCGGCCGGCTGCTGCCGCTGCTCGCGCTCGTGTACGGGATCGGGCGCTTCCTGCTCGACTTCCTGCGCGCGACCGACGTGTCCTACGCCGACGCGCGCCACCTCGGCCTCACCTTCGCGCAGTACTTCGCGGTGGCGCTCGTCGCCTACGCGGTGTGGGGCTTCGGCAGGCGCCTGTCCGACGAGGAGCGGGTCCGGGTCTCCACCGGCGTCGGCCGCCGGTGATAGAACCGGGGGCGCATGTCCCCTCGCGAGCGAGCGCTCGGGCTCGCCCGGCTCCCCGCCCCGCCCCCCGGACCGGCCGAGCTGGCCGAGGCCCGGCTGCGGGCGCTGCTCGACGAGATCGCCGCGCTGGATCGCGAGCTGGAGGCGTGCTCGGCGGAGCTGGCGGCGTTCGCGCATCGCTGGGAGCGCGCGCTCGGCGAGGCGTTC
>NZ_BAZG01000318.1 GCF_000964525.1 Anaeromyxobacter sp. PSR-1 | reverse complement strand
CATCGTGCGCGCGGCGCGGCTCGGGCTCGTGGTGCTGTGACGCCGTCGCGCGGCGCTGCGCCACGGCCCGGCCGGGCGTGGCGCGCGGCGGGCCGGCGCGAGATCGGCTGGGGTGGGCGCGGCGGCGTCGCGGCGCCCGGGAGGCTCGGCATGGCGGGGCACGAGGCGGAGGAGCGGGCGCAGGCGGGCGCGGAGCGCGCGGGCGGGATCGAGGCGGTGCGGACGCTGCTGGCGGGGGAGCGGGCCGGGGTGCTGTGCACGCTCTCCCTGCGCCACCCGGGGTGGCCGTACGGGACGCTGGTGCCGTTCGCGGTGGCGGCGACCGGCGAGCCGCTGCTGCTGCTGTCGGCGCTGGCGCAGCACACGCAGAACCTGGAGGCGGACCCGCGGGCCACGCTGCTCGTGTTCGACGGCGAGGCGGCGCGAGGGGATCCGCGGACCGCCGCGCGCGCGACGCTGGTCGGCCGGGTGGTCCGGGTGGGCGCGGAGGAGGAGGCGGACGCGGTGGAGCGGTACGCCGCGCGCGTGCCCGGCGCGAAGGGGCTGCTCGCGCTCGACTTCTCGCTGTGGCGGCTCGAGGTGGAGGAGGTGCAGCTCGTGGGCGGGTTCGCGGCGGCGGGGTTCTTTCCGGGGGAGGCGCTGCGCGCGCGGTGAAGGGGGCGGACTGGGAGGCTTTGACGGTGCGGCGGGGGCGGGGGGCGGTGCTGCGTGGCCGGAACCGGGACGGCGCGATCGGCTCGCGAGAGGCGCGAGGGCGGGGCGCTGGGCGCGGGGGGCGCGGGCGGGCGTTCTCGTGCGTTTTACGGAGGGCGAAAATCGCGTGCGATGCTTCGTGAATGGACACCGCACTCGAGTTCACGAAGCGTCTCGTCTCGCTGCTCCGCTCGGAGCGTCATGCCATGGCGGAGTTCCTCGTCGCGCTTGCGGAGTTCGACCGCCGGGGGTTGTGGCGGGAGCGGGGGCACACCTCGCTGTTCTCGTTCCTGCGGCGCGAGCTGGGGCTCTCGGCGGGCGCCGCTCAGTACCGGAAGACCGCGGCCGAGCTCATCCAGTGCCGGTCCGGGCGGTGTCCGCGCCGCCTGCGGTGAGGGCGCCTGCCGCGGAGCCGACTCTATTTCGGGCGCCCGAAACCGCCTGTGCCCAGCCGGGTCGAGATCGCGGGTCGTTCAGAGCCCGCTCGCGGTGAGCCTGTCGAGCTGCGAGCGGTGACGCCCGCCGCCAGGCCCAGCTCCGTGGACTGGCTCGACGGCGACCAGGCCCGCATGCACCTCACCGTCTCGAAGACCTTCCTGAAGAAGCTCGACGCGGCCCGCGATGCGCTCTCGCATTCCATGCCCGGCGCCTCCCGCGAGAACGTCCTCGAGGCGGCGCTCGACCGGCTCCTCGCCGAGCGCGACCGGCGCAAGGGGATCACCGCTCGGCCACAGACGAAGCGCCGCCCCTCCAGGCCGGACCGCATCCCTGCCCACGTCCGCCGCGAGGTCTGGAGGCGCGATGGCGGGCGGTGCACCTTCGTCCTCCCGTCCGGCGAGACCTGCGGCTCCACGCACCAGCTCGAGCTCGACCACATCGTGCCGCGGGCGCGGGGAGGGGCCTCCACGGCCGAGAACCTTCGCATCCGCTGCAAGGGCCACAACCTCGAGGAGGCGCGGCGGGCCTTCGGGGACGCGGTGATGGACGGGTACGCGGCGAGACGCCGGGGTGGATAGCCCGATGCGACGGCCGCACCCTGAGTAAACGATCGCTCAGCCTCGGATCACCTTCCGGACCCCGCGGCGCTCCAGCCACGCGGCGGCGCGGTCCCGCTGGTCGCCTTGCAGCACGATGGCGTCGTCCTCCACGCCGCCGCCGCAGCCGAGGGCGCGCTTCAGCGCGTCGGCCCATTCGGCGAGCGGCCCGGGCGCGAGGGCGAGCTTCTCCACCACGGTGGCCTCCTTCCCGCCCCGGCCCTTGCGCTCGAGGCGCACCACGGCGCGCGCGGGGGCGGGGGGCGCGGCCGCGGGCGGTGGCGAGGGCGTGGCCTCCGGCGCCTGCGCGGGGACGTGGTCCTCGGGCAGCCGCGCGCGCAGCTTCTCGAACGCGGCGTTGAACGGGCCGGCGGGCGCGTCCACGGGCGGCGCCTTCTTCTTGCTCACGGCGTCCTCCTCCTCGCGCGGCGGCGCGGCTTCGCGGGCGGGGCCACGAGCCGCTGCGCCTCCTCCACCCAGGCGCCGCCGAGCCGCGCGGCCAGGGCCAGCCCCTCCTCCCACGACGGACCGTCGGGCACGGCCCGCTCGGCCATCCCGAGGAGCCGCGCCTCCAGCGCCAGGTCCTCGCAGAGCCGGCGCGCGGCGCCGTCGTCGAGGCCGCAGGCGGCGAGGAACGCGGCGCGCCGGGACGTCCGCACGCCGGCGCGGCGCAGCCAGGCGCG
>NZ_BAZG01000319.1 GCF_000964525.1 Anaeromyxobacter sp. PSR-1 | reverse complement strand
GGCGAGGCGCTGGGCGGCGCGCCGCCGGTCGCGGCGGGCGCGGTGGCCGGGGCCGTCGCCGCGACGGCCATCGTGTTCGGCCTGGGCCGGATCGGCGGCCGCCTGGTGCCCGAGGCGGCGCTGCTCGTGGGCATCGTGTTCAACGCGTTCGCGGCCGGCGTCATCACCCTGCTCAAGATGCTCGTCCCGCCGGAGCAGGCCGGCCGCCTCATGTACTGGCTGCTCGGCGCGGTCGGCTACGAGGCACCCGGGACGCTGGCGCTCGGCGCCGCCCTGGTGCTGCTGTCGGTGGGCGCGCTGGTGGCGCTCTCGGCGCGGCTCAACCTGCTCACGCTCGGCGACGAGGAGGCGGCGTCGCTCGGGCTCGACGTGCGGCGCGACCGCGCCGCGGTGTTCTTCGCGGCGAGCGCCGCCACCGGCGCGGCGGTGGCGCTGGCCGGGATGGTGGGGTTCGTGGGGCTCATCGTCCCGCACCTGGTCCGGCGGGTGGTCGGCCCGGACCACCGGCTGCTCGTCCCGGCGTCGGCGCTGTTCGGCGCCGCGTTCCTGGTGCTCGCCGACGCGCTGGCGCGCCTCGCGTTCCTCCCGCTCGGCACCGAGCCGCCGGTGGGCGCGGTCACCGCGTTCCTGGGCGGCCCGTTCTTCCTGTGGCTGCTGCGGCGGACCGGGCGCCCCGAGGCGGAGGGCGCGCGATGAGCGGCCCGGCCGCCGGCGCGGGGGCGCCCATGGTGGACGTGCGCGGGGTCACGTTCCGCTACGGCGCCCGCGCGGCGCTCGAGGACGTGTCGTTCTCGGCGCGGGAGGGCGAGTTCGTGGGGCTGCTGGGGCCGAACGGCGCGGGCAAGTCCACGCTGGTCCGGCTCATCGCCGGCCTGGCCGCGCCCGCCCAGGGCACGGTGCGCCTGACCGGGCTCGACCCGGCCGCCGCCCCGCGGCGCGCCGTGGCGCAGGTGTGCGCGCTCGTCCCGCAGGAGCCGCGGCTGACGTGGCCCTTCACCGTACGTGACGCGGTGATGATGGGCCGCGCGCCGCGGCAGGGGCTGCTGGCGGTGCCGTCCCGCTTCGACCACGGCGCGGTGCAGGGCGCGCTGGAGGCGTGCGACCTCGTGCACCTGGCCGGCCGCCGCCTCGACGCGCTCTCCGGCGGCGAGCGGCGCCGCGTGTTCTTCGCCCGCGCCCTCGCGCAGGAGCCGCGGGTGCTGCTGCTCGACGAGCCCACCGCGTTCCTCGACCTCGGTCACCAGGTGGCCGCCATGCGGATGGCCCGCGTGGCCGCGCGCGGCGGGCTGTGCGTGGTGGCGGTGCTGCACGATCTCAACCTGGCCGCCGCCGCGTGCGACCGCCTGGTGGTGCTCTCGCGCGGCCGCGTGGTCGCCGAGGGGGCGCCGGACGAGGTGATCACGGCCGAGCGGGTGCGAGAGGTGTGGGAGGTGCCGGTGTGGCGCGGCGAGAACGGCGTGACGGGCGCGCCGGTGGTGCTGCCGGCCATCGGGCGGGGGGAGTAGGCGCCGGTTCTGATGGGCGGGCGTTCATGGGCTGTGGGGGTGCGGCGGGGTCGGGGGCGGTGCCGTGTGACCGGAACCGCGACGGCGAGATCGGCTCGCGAGAGGCCTGATGTTGGGGCGCGGGGCGCGGGGACGCGTGGGGCGCGCGGGTGAAGCACCCATTTGTCTTGCAGTGAACGCTTGACGTGTTCTCGACGTCGGCCGGATTCCGCAGGCGGGCAGGCGCGAGCGAGGGTCCTCAGCGCGTCTCCCGGGCGGCGGCGCGGCGCGCCAGCGGGAGTCGAGGGGTCGCGGCACCCATGCCGCGTTCGCGCATCCTGAGGCGTTCTCGTGCGTTTGACGGAGCGCGAAATTCGCGTGCGATGCTTCGGGCATGGACATCGCACTCGAGTTCACGAACCGTCTCGTCGCTCTCCTCCGCTCCGAGCGTCACGCCATGTCGGAGTTCCTGGTCGCGCTCGCGGAGTTCGACCGCCGGGCGCTGTGGCGTGAGCGGGGGCACACCTCGCTGTTCTCGTTCCTGCATCGGGAGCTGAAGCTCTCGGCGGGATCGGCGCAACTCCGCAAGACGGCGGCCGACCTCATCCAGCGCTACCCCGCCGTCCAGGAGGCGCTCCGGGATGGAAAACTGTGCCTCTCGTCGGTCTGCGAGCTGGCGAAGGTGGTGACGACGGAGAACTGTGCCGAGATCATGCCGCGGTTCTTCGGTCTCTCGAGCCGCGACGCCGCCGCCGTCGCCGCTTCCATCCGACCGGTCGAGAACCCGCCCCGACGCGAGGTCGTCGTTCCGATCCGGGCCACCGTGCCTGCGGTCATTTCGGTGGCCGACTCACGCGACGCTGCGTCCCGGGAACCCGCACGGGTTGCTTCAC
>NZ_BAZG01000320.1 GCF_000964525.1 Anaeromyxobacter sp. PSR-1 | reverse complement strand
GGTCCCGCACCGCCGGGTCGGGGTCGGCGAGCTTGCCGGCCCAGCAGGCCGCGTCCCGGCAGGCCGCCGCGGCGGCGAGGCGCGCCTTCATCCCGGCGAGCGCCTGGCCCTCCTGCGCCGGGCAGCCGCTCCCGCAGGCGCGGATGGCCTCGTCCACCAGCGACGCCTCCGGCGCGCCGCCCAGCCGCGACAACGCCGCGAGCGGCGCCTCGCGGACGCGCCACGACCCCGCCGCGGCGGCCGCGCGCAGCGCCGGCAGCGCGGCCGGGTCGCCGATCCGGGCGAGCGCCTCGCAGTAGCGATCGCGCGCGTCCGGATCCGGCTCGCGGGCGACGAGGTCGGCGAGCGGCTTCACCGCCTCGCGGGCGCGCAGCCGGCCGAGCGACTCCGCCGCGAAGGCGCGCACGTAGACGCCGACGCGGGGGTCCGGATCGCGGTAGGAGAGCCGCGCGACCAGGGCCGGCACCGCGTCCGGTCCGCCGACCTCGCCGAGCACCTGCGCCGCCTTCGCGTACAGCGCGCCGCTCACCACGCCGCGCGTGCGCGCCCAGTCCTGCAGCGCCGCGTCCTTGCCCTCCAGCACCGCCAGGAGCGGCGCGGCCATGGGCCGGCCGATCTGCGCGGCGGCGAACGCCGCCTCCGGGAAGAACGTCACGCCCGGCCGCTCCTCGAACAGCATCCGGAGCACCACCGGACCGGCCCGCGCGTCGCCGATCCGGCCCAGCGCCAGGATGGCGCGCTTGGCGGTGAACGGCTCGACCTCGGTCGAGGTGGCGATGCGCACCAGCGTGTCGATGGCGGCGGGATCGCCGACCTCGCCGAGCGCGTCCACCGCCGCCACCTGCGTGTAGCCGTCCGGCGAGGCGGTCAGCTCGACGAGCGCCGGCACCGCCTCCCGGGCCCGGAGCGCGCCGAGCGCGGTGGCGATGTGCCGGTTCGCGTCGCGCGTGTCGCGGTCCTGCGCGGCGCGGTCCACCGCGTCGAGCAGCGGCTTCACCGCGGCCGGGTCGCCGATCTCGCCGAGCGCCACCGCCGCCTCGCCGCGGGCCCGCGGCGCCTGCTTCAGCACCTCGACGAGGTACGGCACGGCGGCGCGGCGGTCGCCGGGCGCCTTCCGCACCTGCGCGAGCGCCTCGAGCTTCTCGTCGGTGCGGCTCCGGCTCGCGGCCCGCTTCGCCCACCCCTCCGCGTCCTTCGGGCTTCCGCAGGCGGTGACGAGCAGGCAGGCGAGCAGGGCGGCGGCGCGGCGCAGCGTCATCATGGGCAGCTCCTCGGCTCCGGGGGACGGCGTTCAGCGGCCGGCGGCGCCCTGGCGGGGCGCCGGAACGGCGAAGGGGGTGGGCTCGGGATCGTCGATCGCGAGCGCGGCGCGCCGCTCGCGGGCGGCGGCGGCGAGCGCCTCGATGGCGGGGGCGAGCTCGGGGGCTTGTGCCTCGGCCGCGCGCATCCGCTCCACCGCGGCCTCGAGCACCGCGGCGTGGCGCGCCTCGCGCGCCTTCATCGCGTCCACCGCCTCGAGGAAGGTGCGGAAGAACGCCTTCAGCTCGTCCCCCCGCCGAAGGGTCCGCATGCGCGGGAACCGCCCCTGCGCCATGATGGAGAGGTAATGGCCCATCACGAACACCGGACCGGCCACGCGGTGCGTGATCACGATGCCGAGCAGGCCGAGCGCGCCCGAGAGCAGCAGGGCGATGCCCGCGAACGCGGCCAGCAGCAGGCGGTCGCTGCGGGCGATGAGCGCGCGCGTGTCGGCGTCCTGCGGCAGGAGCGCGGTGGCCTGGGCGTGGGCCTGGTGCAGCCAGAGCCCGAACGCGACCGCCACCACCAGCCCGGCGGCGGCCATGGTCAGCGCGTACTTCAGCTGGAACCCGCGATCGAGCAGGAAGTGGCGCCGCGCGTGGCCCGCGCCGGAAGGGCTCGCGGGGGAGACCTCGGACATCGTGCGTTCCCCTTTCCGCCTGGGCCCGCCTGGACGCCGATCGGGCCGGGCGATTCTACCGCGCGAGCGACCCCCCGCAACGCGCGGCGGCCACCCCATGTCGGCGCGGCGGGGACAAGGTGTGCGCAGGGCGGACCGCCCGGAGGGCACCGCGCGTGAGCGCGCGCAGGCCGCTCGCGGCCGCCTGCGAGGCGGTGTACCGCGCCACCCTCGCGCGCGTCGCCGCGGCGCGCCTGGTGAAGGAGGCGCTGGCGCGCGAGCCGCTCCCGCCCGGCCCGGTGCGGGTGGCGGCGCTCGGGAAGGCCGCCGCGCCCATGCTGGAGGCGGCGCTCGCCGCGCTCCGCGGGCGCGCCCGCGACCCGCTCTGCGTGCTGCCCGAGGGCGCGCGGCCCCCGGTCGCGCCGGGCGCCCGCTGCATCG
>NZ_BAZG01000321.1 GCF_000964525.1 Anaeromyxobacter sp. PSR-1 | reverse complement strand
GGCCTCGGGCTCGGCCTCGATCTCCACCTCGCCCATGTCGATGCGGCCGCGGAAGCTGGCGCCGTCCACGATGATGACGCGCGGAGCCTGGATGTCGCCGATCATCCGGCCTTCCCGGGTGATCTCGACCGACTCGGTGGCGGTCACGTTGCCCACGACCGCGCCCGCGATCACGCAGTTGCGGACCTGGACCTCGGCCTTGACCGTGCCGGTGGGCTCGACCACCAGGGTCTTGGTGAGGGTCAGCGTGCCCTCGACGCGGCCGCGGACCGTGAGGTCCTCGTCGCCGTTGAGGGAACCGCTGATGAGGATCGACTCGCCGATGATGGTGCTGCCGTCAGTGGTCGCCACGGCTCACTTCCCCTTGGTTTCGCGGACTTCCATGTCCACGTTGCCCTTGAACAGGGCGCCGTCGGCGATCAGGATGCGCGGCGCGCGGATGTCGCCGACCACCTTGCAGTCGGCCTTCAGCTCGACCTTGTCGCTCGCGTTGATGTTCCCAGTCACCTGGCCCGACACCTCGACGTTCGCCGTCTCGATGTCCGCCTCGATGACGCCCGACGACTCGACGAACAGGCTCTCTCGCAGGCTGATGCGGCCCTTGACGGTGCCCTGGATCACCAGGTCCTCGTCGCCCGAGATCTCGCCGTCGATGACGATCGAGCTTCCGATGACCGTGTGCGCGCCGGCGCGCGACGCCGGGACCTTCTCGATGCCAGCCATGTTCCGCAGCCCTCCACGAGGCTCTGGTGTTCCCCCGACGAACATCGGTTCGTAAGACCCGCGCAGGATAGAGGTCCGTTCGAGGGCCAGTCAACAGGGTGTTCCGCGCACACACGCAGCGTTCAACGCGGCGCGCGCGCCGAGAGCCAGGCGACCGCCTCGGCGATGGGCCGGGCCCGCTCGGCCTCGTTCAGCACCTCGTGTCGGAACCCCCCGTACACCTCGAGCCGCTTGTCGGTGGCCCCCGCCGCCGAGACGAAGGCGCGGGTCGCGTCGAGCCCCACCACGCGGTCGGCGCCGGCCGCGAGCACGAGCAGCGGGGCCGTCCACTCCCCTGCCCGCCGCGCCACCTCGGCCTGCGCGCGCCGCGCCTCCTCGAACCAGCGCGGCGTCGTCACCCGCCCGTAGAGCGGGTCGCGGGCGGTCCAGCGCTGCAGGTCCGGGTCCGAGGTCAGGTCGGCAGGGTCGAGGCCGGACGAGATGGGCAGCCAGGGCACGAGCCGGCCCAGGGTGCGGGCGGCGAGGAGCTTCGCGACCGGCGCGCGGCTGGCGAGCGCGTAGAACGGCGAGGTGAGCACGAACCCGCTCACGAGCCGCCCGCGGCCGCTCAGCCCCCACAGCGTCGCGATCAGCGCGCCCTGGCTGTGCGCCAGCACGAAGAGCCGCTCGCCGGCGACGCCGTCGGCGGCGAGCTTCGCGACCAGCGCGTCGAGGTCGGCGAGGTAGTCGGCGAACGCGTCCACGTGCCAGCGCCGGCCGTCGGACTGGCCGTGGCCGCGGAAGTCGAGCAGCGCCACCTGGAACCCGGCGCGCACCAGCGCAGCGGTGATCCCGGCGTAGCGGCCGCAGTGATCGCCGCCGCCGTGCAGCACCGCCACGGTGGCGCGCGGCGCCGGGGGCGTGAAGCGCTGCCAGTACAGGCGCAGGTGATCGGCCGAGTTGATGAACCCTTCCTCGTGCCTCGCCTCGGCGTCGGACGGGAAGGAGGGGAGCGGCATCGGCGGGACGCTAGCGGCCGGGGGCGGCGGGGTCAAGGCGCGCCCGCGGTGCGTGCCCACGCCCGGACGCGCTCCGCCGCGGCCTCGTCGCCCGCCTCGAGGTACGCGTCCACCAGCCGCCGCCACGGCTCGGGATCCGGCCGCTCGCCGGCGCGCCCCAGCGCCTCCTCGATCCGGATGGCCGCGCGCAGCTCCTCGAGCTCGCGCTCGCGCTCCCCGCGCGCCTCGGCGAGGTCGGCGAGCAGCAGGTGCGCCTGCGACGCCGCCGGGCCGCCCGCGGCGAGCGCCACGGCGCGCCGCGCCTCCCCCTCGGCCAGCTCCTCCTGCCCGGCCCGCGCGAGCGCCTCGGCGAGCGAGGCGTGCAGCTCGGGGCTGGCCTCGTCGTACGCCACCGCGCGCCGGAGCGCCTCCACCGCGGCGCCGTCGTCGCCGGCCCCGCGCGCGCGGCGCGCCTCGAGGTAGTGGGCGATGGCGCGGGGGGCAGATCGTCCGGGCGGCGGCGGGCGGCGGGGCCCCCGGGCCGGCAGCCTCGGGCCGCGCGCCCGCGCCGGCGCACGCGGCGGAGGCGGCGACGAGCAGGGCGGCGAGCGGGAGGGCGGGCGAGCGCATGGCTGCCCGCGAGGCGGG
>NZ_BAZG01000322.1 GCF_000964525.1 Anaeromyxobacter sp. PSR-1 | reverse complement strand
GATGCTCCGCGGCGGCGCCGACCGGCTGTGCTTCGTCATCTCGCCGGGCAAGTCGGACATCGTCGAGTACTTCGGCGGCGCGGTCGGCGGCGCCCGCATCTGCTACGTGGTCCAGCCCAGGCCGGCCGGGCTGTGCGACGCGCTGTTCCGCGCGCTGCCGTTCGTGGGGCCAGCGGACGAGGTGCTGGTGGGGCTGCCGGACACGGTCTGGTTCCCCGCCGACGGCTACCGCGCGCTCCCGGGCGGCGGCCTCTCGTTCCTGTGCTTCCCGGTGGACCGGCCGGAGCTGTTCGACGCGGTGGTCGGCGGGCCGGACGGCGCCGTGCGCGAGGTGCAGGTGAAGGCCGCGCGGCCGTCGACCGGCTGGGTGTGGGGCGGCTTCAAGCTGACCGGCGCGGTGCTCGCCGAGCTGCACGCGCTGTTCCTGGAGCGCGGCGAGACCGACGCGTACGTCGGGACGCTGGTCAACGCCTGGCTGGCGCGCGGCGGCGCGGCGCGGGCGGTGCACGCGGGGCGCGCCTACGTGGACGTCGGGACGCTCGACGGGTACCGGCAGGCGCTGCGGCTGCTCCGCGAGGGGCCGCAGCCCGAGCCCGAAGAGGCCGGCGAGGCGCCGGGGATGGGGAGCGGATGACGCGAGCGGAGATCGAGGCGCGCGTGCGCGCGCTCTCGCCGTGGTTCCACAACCTCGAGCTGAGCGGCGTGCGCACGGCGCCGGACCACTTCCTCGGCGACTACCCGGGCCTGGTCTGGCGCGCGATCGCGCCCGCGCTCCCGCAGGACCTCTCGGGCCGGAGCGTGCTCGACGTGGGGTGCAACGCGGGCTTCTTCTCGCTCGAGATGAAGCGGCGCGGCGCCGACCGCGTGCTGGGCGTGGACTTCGACCCGCGCTACCTGGCCCAGGCGCGCCTCGCCGCCGAGATCTCCGGCCTCGAGATCGAGCTCCGGGAGCTGTCGGTCTACGACGTCGCGCGGCTCGGAGAGCGCTTCGACGTGGTGCTGTTCATGGGCGTGCTCTACCACCTGCGCCACCCGCTGCTCGCGCTCGACCTCCTGCGCGCGCACGCGGTCGGCGACCTGCTCGTGTTCCAGAGCATGCTGCGCGGCTCGAACGGCCGGCTCCCGGCGGAGCCCGACTATCCGTTCGAGGAGCGCGAGGTCTTCGACCACCCCGCCTGGCCCAAGCTGCACTTCGTCGAGCGGCGCTACGCGCACGACGAGACCAACTGGTGGATCCCGAACCGCGCCTGCGTCGAGGCGATGCTCCGCTCGGCCGGGTTCGCGCCCGCGCCGGTGCCGGGCACCGAGGTCTACCTGTGCCGCCCGGCCGAGCCGGATCCCTTCGGCGGACCGGTGTACCCGGCGACGCCGCGCGACGGAGGTGCGCCGTGATCGAGGCGGTGATGCTCTGGAACGAGCCGAACAACCTGTCGCACTGGGACTTCGGCGCGGACCCGGGCTGGGGACGCTTCTCGCAGATGGTGCGCCTCGCCGGGGCGGCGGTGCGCGCGGAGCGGCCCGGCCTGACCCGCGTGCTGGGCGGCACCTCGCCCATCGACGCCGGCTTCCTGCGCCTGCTGGAGTCGCAGGGTGCGCTCGCCGAGGTGGACGCCGTCGCCGTCCACGGGTTCCCGCTCGACTGGAACCACTGGCAGATCCACGAGTGGCCGGCCCGGCTCGCCGAGATCACCTCCGCCGTGCGGCTCCCGGTGTGGATCTCCGAGGTGGGCGTCTCGTCGTTCGGCGCGGAGGAGGTCCAGGAGTGGGGGCTCCGCCGCACCGCCGAGCTGCTGCTCGGCAAGGCGCCGCGCATCCACTGGTACAGCCTGTTCGACCTGCCGCGCGCGTGGCCCGCCACCACCCGCCACCGCGAGGCGGAGGGCTCGTCGTACTACCGGCACTTCTACATGGGGCTCGTCCGCGAGGACGGCACGCCCAAGCCGGCGCTGGCGGCGTTCCCCGCGCTCGCGCCCGGCCTGGGGATCTGCCAGTGGTTCCACTTCGAGGACCCGCGCCTCGACGCGGGCGTGCGCTGGCTGGAGGACCTCGGCGTGCGCCACCTGCGCACCGGCCTCTCCTGGGCGGACAGCTACCGGCCGGGCTGGGAGGCCTGGTTCGACCGGCAGATGCGCGCGCTGGAGCCGTTCGAGGTGACGGTCACGTTCTGCTTCACGCCGGAGCACCGCGGGCTGAAGCCGC
>NZ_BAZG01000323.1 GCF_000964525.1 Anaeromyxobacter sp. PSR-1 | reverse complement strand
TGTAGAGCGACAGGATAACTAACCCCCTCGCGACACTAATTCTGACCCCCCTGCCTCTCGACCAGGGAGACGGAGATGGGCAGAGAGATCGAGGCTGTGGCACCCCCGAGCGCGGAGGTGCCGATGCTCGAGGCGGAGGCGGTGCGGCAGATGCTGGAGCTGTCCGCGCGGGGCTGGGGAACGAAGGCGATCGCGAGGGAGCTCGGCCTCGCGCGCAACACCGTGCGGCGCTACCTGCGGGGCGGCGAGGCCGCCGAGGTGCAGGTGCGGCCCGCCGCGCGCCGACTCGACGAGACGACGAGCGCCGAGGCAGTGGCGCTGTTCGAGCGCGAGGCGGAGGGGAACGCCGTCGTGGTCGCGCAGCTGCTCGCCGAACGCGGCATCGACGCCAGCGTGCGGACCGTCCAGCGGGCCGTGGCAGGCCGCCGGCGCGAGCTGCTCGCGGCGGACGTGGCGACGATTCGTTTCGAGACCGCGCCAGGCCGCCAGATGCAGATCGACTTCGGCGAGCGGAAGGTCTGGATCGCCGGCCAGCAGGTCACGGTCCACTTCATGGCCGCGGTCCTCAGCTACTCGCGCCGGATCTTCGTGAAGCCGTTCCTGCACGAGCGCCAGGGCGAGTGGCTCGACGGGATCGCGTCGGCGTTCCGCCACTTCGGCGGCGTTCCGCTCGAGGTGCTCGGGGACAATACGCGGTGCCTCGTGCTTGATCGCGACCGCGAAGCACAGACCGTCACGTTCACGCCGGCGTACGTCGCCTTCTGCCGCGACTGGGAGGTGCAGCCGCGAGCGTGCCAGCCGTACCGCGCGCGGACGAAGGGCAAGACCGAGTCGGGCGTGAAGTACGTGAAGCGCAACGCCATCGCTGGCCGGCGGTTCGACTCGTTCGATCACCTCCAGGTGCACCTGGGGGAGTGGCAGCTCGCCGCCGACCACCGCATCCACGGCACGACGCACGAGGTGCCGATGACCCGCTTCGAGCGCGATGAGCGCGACGCGCTCCGGCCCCTTCCCGCGCGGCCGCTTCCGACGCACGGCCGCCGCCTGCAGCGCCGCGTCGCGAACGATGCGTTCATCGACATCGACACGGTCCGCTACAGCGTCCCGCACCGGCTCGTCCGAGACCGCGTCGAGGCTCTCGTCACCGCCGACGAGGTCCGCGTGTTCCACGGCCGGGACGTCGTCGCGGTCCACGCCCGCTCGTTCGAGCCTCACGCGCGCGTGGTCGATCCCGCGCACCTCGACGGGCTCTGGCGCAAGCCCACCGAGAACGTCGTCCCGCTCGCGCAGCCTCTCGCCGCGCTCGGGCGCACGCTCGACGACTACGCCGCGGTGATCGGCGGTGCCGCGTGAGCGCCGAGATCGTGCGGGCGCGCGTGCTCGAGCACCTCGGGCGGCTCCGGCTCGGCCGCATCGCTGAGAAGCTCGACGCGCTGCTCTCGGACGCCGCTCGCGGCGAGCCGACCTACCTCGACTTCCTCGACGCGATCCTGCGCGAAGAGGTCGGGGCCAAGCAGCGCAAGCGGGTCGCGATGGGGATCACCATCGCGCACTTCCCGACCGTGAAGACGCTCGACGACTTCGAGTTCAAGTTCCAGCCGAGCGTGGACCAGAAGCTCGTCCGCGAGCTCGCGGTCGGCCGCTACGTCGCGAACGCGGAGAACGTGCTCCTGTTCGGCCCGCCGGGCGTCGGGAAGACCCACCTCGCCATCGGGCTCGGCCGCGCCGCAGTCGAGGCCGGCTACAGCGTGCTCTTCACGAGCGCGACCGCGCTGCTGGGCGCGTTGTCCAAGGCCGAGACCGAGGGCCAGCTCGCGGAGCGCCTCGCCTTCTACGCGAAGCCGAAGCTCCTCATCGTCGACGAGCTCGGCTACCTGCCGTTCGAGAAGCGCAGCGCGCACCTGTTCTTCCAACTCGTGGCGCGCCGTTACGAGAAGGGCTCGATGCTGATCACCACCAACCAGCTCGTGACGCAATGGGGAACGGTCTTCGGCGACGAGGTCCTCGCCGCTGCGATCCTCGACCGGCTCCTGCACCACAGCTTCACGCTGATGATTCAGGGCGAGAGCTACAGGCTAAAGCAGAAGCGCAAGGCGGGCCTGCTGGGCAGGTCCGAGAAGGCGAACTGAACCCCGAGGAGGAGGGGGTCAGTTTTAGTGTCGTTTGGGGGTCAGAAGTTCCTGTCGTTTGACA
>NZ_BAZG01000324.1 GCF_000964525.1 Anaeromyxobacter sp. PSR-1 | reverse complement strand
GTGGTTCACCGCCTCGACCGCGGGCACGGCGGCGAGCACCGGCGCGGGCGCCTCGGCCGCGGCGCCCTCCACCACGATGAGCAGGCCGCCCAGCGTGATCTGGTCCCCGGCACGCAGCGCGCCGCGGCTGACCTTCTTGCCGTTGACGAAGGTCCCCTCGGCGCTGCCCATGTCGATGATGGAGATGGCGCCGTCCGGCGAGACCTCGATCACCGAGTGGATGCGCGAGACCTTCTCGTCATCGAGCACGAGGTGCGCCGACGCGAGGCGTCCGATCTTGATGATCTCGCGGCTGAACTGCTCGCTTCGCACGAGCTCGTTGCCGCGGAACACCTTGAGGGTGATGGGGGTGGCCATGGTCTCCCGGGTGGTCGCCTTGGGTGACGGCTACAGGTCGCCGGATGCCTGCATCACCTTGTCGCGCCAGTCCTCGCGGATCTTGATGAGGTTGGAGTGGTCCACCTTCTGGCGCGACTCCACGTACTCGCCGTCGGGCCGCTTCAGGTCGCCCTCGATGGTGTCGTCCTCGAAGTTGATCACCGTCTTCTTCTCGTACTCGACCTTGCCCTGAGGCTGCTGGGCCGCCCCCTGGCCCTTCGACTGGGCGGATGCCGCGAGCGGAACGCCGAGCACCAGCATGAGCAGAAGCATTCGCATCTTCGAACCCCGATTCTCGTTGGCCGAGGCTATCACCGCGGCCGGTGGTGCAAGTAGCAACGCCTGTGCTCCGGAACCGACCTCGACGCTCACCGTGACGGGTTCGGGGGCGATGTGGGAGCGGCACCTCCGCCCGCACCGGTGCCCGGCTCCGCCGGCTCGCCCTTCCCCGCCCCCGCCCCTGCCCCGGCGGCGGCAGGCGCGACCGCGGGCGCGGCCGCCGCGGCCTTGCGCGCGGCGGCCTCCGCCGCCTTGCGCTCCGCGTCCCGCTGCATCTCCTTCGCGGCCTCCTGCGCCCGCCGGTTCTCGGCCACGATCTGCTCGCACTCGCGCTGGAGCTTGAGCGCCGGCGAGTCGGCGGCCGCCACCGGCCCCACCATCCGGCCGTAGGCGCGGAGCTCCTCCAGCGCCGGCTCGCACTCGTTCTTCACCCGCATGAACAGCACGCCGCGGGCGAGGTGCACCTCGGGCAGCGCGTCGCCGGACGCCTCCTGCGCCCGCGCGTACGCCGCCAGCGCCTCGTCCGGCTTGTCCAGGTGCCGCTTCGCGACGCCCAGCGCGAGCCAGGCCGGCGCGCTCTTCGGATCCGCGCGCACCATGGCCTGGGCGTGCTCCGCCACCACCGGCCAGCGGCGCCCCTTCACGGCGGCGTCGAGCAGCGCGCGGCGGGCCGGCAGGAAGCCGTCGTCGAGGGCGAGCGCCTTGCGCCACTGCACCGCCGCGGCCTCGACCTCGCCCTGCTTCGCCAGCACCTCGCCGGCGAGGAACGGCAGCTCCGGCTCGGACGGCGCGAGCTTCTGCGCGCGCAGCAGGATGAGCTGCGCCACGTCCAGGTTGCCGCGCTGCAGGGAGACCCGCGCCATCACCACGTACGCGCCCACCGAGCGCGGGTCGCGCAGCAGGGCCTCGCGGGCCAGCCGCCAGGCCTCGTCGAGCTGCCCGGCGTTGCGGTACATCGCCGCGAGCCGCTCGCGCGCGCGGGCGTCCTCGGGGAAGTCGCGCACCACCGCCGCGTAGATCGACTGCGCGCCGGCCAGGTCGCCCTGCTTCTCGAGCAGCACGCCCAGGTTGACGGCCGCCTGGCGCAGGCCCGGCTTCGCGGCGAGCGCCTTCTGGTACTCGGCCCGCGCCTCGTCCACGCGCCCCTGCGCCTCGAGCGCGACGCCCAGGTTGTGCCGCGCCTCGGCGACCTCGCCCGCGTCGAGGACCGCGCGCCACTTGCGCTCGAGGACCGCCCAGTCGGTGGGCACCTTGAGCCGGCGCTGGTCCTCCTGCGCCTGGACGGCCTCGGCGTAGAGCCGCTGCGAGCGGGCCGAGAGCGCCTCGGCCGCGTCGGCGGGGAGCCCCGGCCGGGGCGGGCGCCTGACGCCGGCGCCGGGGCGCTCGCGCGCGAGCCGGCCGCAGCCGGCGGCGGCGAGCAGGAGCAGCAGGGAGGCGGTGCGCGCGGTGGTCACGGCAGGAGGTCCTCGTCCTCGTCGCCGCCCTTCTTGCGGCGGGGGAGCTGCGGCTCGGCGTCGGCGCGGCCGGCG
>NZ_BAZG01000325.1 GCF_000964525.1 Anaeromyxobacter sp. PSR-1 | reverse complement strand
AGGCGCCGCCGCCGGCCCGCGCCGCCGACCCGCTCGCGACCGTGGCGCTCGGCCCCGAGGTCCGGGACATCCTCACCGAGTACGAGGAGCACCGGCTGCGCGCCAACCTCGCCAAGGGGCTGGCGCTGCACCGGGTGAAGGTGAGCTTCGAGCTGGACGGGTTCGACCGCGACCTGGCGGCGCTGAGCGGCCGGCTGAAGCGGCTCGGCGAGGTGGTCTCGACGCTCCCGTCCTCGGACGTCCGGGACCCGCAGTCCATCGCGTTCGAGCTGCTGTTCGCCTCGAAGGAGCCGCTCGACGCGATCCGCCGCGAGGCGGGCCCGGCCGCCGCGGTCGAGGCGGTGCCGCGCGTCGAGGCGCCGCCCGCCGCCGCGCGCGCCGAGCCGCCCCGCCGCCCCGCCGGCGCGCCCGCGCTCTCCCCGGCGCCCGAGCCGCCCGGCGACGAGGCCGCGTCGCTGCGCTCCGCCTCGCAGGCGGTGCGCGTCGACATCCACAAGCTCGACCGGCTCATGACCGCCGTGGGCGAGCTGGTGCTGGTCAAGACCAGCCTGGTCGCGCTCGCCGAGCGGCTCCGCGCCGAGGGGCGCGACCCCGCCGTCGCCGCGGAGCTGCAGCGCACCAACCGCACCCTGGAGCGCCGCCTGGAGGAGCTGCAGGCCGGCATCCTCGAGGTGCGCATGGTCCCGCTGGAGCAGGTGTTCGACAAGCTCTCGCGGATGGTGCGCAAGCTGGCGCGCGAGGTCGGCAAGGACATCGACCTCCGGGTCTCGGGGGGCGAGGTCGAGCTCGACAAGCTCATCGTCGAGGACCTCTCCGACCCGCTCATGCACCTCATCCGCAACGCCATCGACCACGGGATCGAGGCGCCCGAGCGGCGCGCCCGCGCCGGGAAGCCGCCGCTCGGCACGGTGCGGCTGGAGGCGACGCAGCAGGGCAACAAGGTCCGGATCGTGGTGGAGGACGACGGCGCCGGCATCGACGAGGACCGGATCCGGGAGGTCGCGGTGCAGCGCGGGCTGGCGGCCGCCGGCGACGTCGGCGCGCTGTCCCGCCGCGAGCTGATGAACCTCATCTTCGTGCCCGGGTTCTCCACCGCGCGCCAGGTCACCAGCCTCTCGGGCCGCGGCGTGGGCATGGACGTGGTGAAGAGCAACGTCGCCGCGCTGTCCGGCATCATCGACCTGCACACCGAGCGCGGGCGCGGCACGCGCTTCGAGATCACGCTGCCGGTGACGCTCGCCATCGTGCGCGCCCTGGTGGTCTGGGTGGCGGGCCGCACCTACGCGGTGCCGCTCAACAGCGTGCTCGAGATCCTGGAGGTCCGCGCCGCCGACGTGCGCACGCTCTCCACGCGCGAGGTGGTCACCGTCCGCGGCGCGACGCTGCCGCTGGTGCGGCTGTCCGGCTTCTTCGGGCTGCCCGGCGCCGGCGCGCCGGAGCGGCTGTTCGTGGTGGTGGTGGGGCTGGCGCAGGAGCGGCTGGGCGTGGCGGTGGACGCGGTGGTCGGGCAGCAGGACGTGGTGGTGAAGCCGCTCGGCGCGGTGCTGCAGGGCGTGCGCGGCATCGCCGGCGCGACCGACCTGGGCAGCCGCCGCACCGTGCTGGTGCTGGACGTCGGCGCCATCATCGAGGACGTGGTCTCGGGGGAGCCCCGCGAGGCGGCGGGCTAGCCGGATGTACCTCGAGCACTTCCGCCTCGCCCGCAAGCCGTTCTCCAAGACGCCGGATCCGGCGTTCCTGTTCCCCTCGCGCCAGCACGCCGAGGCGCTCGCGCGGCTCTCGCACGCGCTCGAGGAGCGCGAGCTGGCGGTGCTCACCGGCGAGGTGGGCGCGGGCAAGACGACGCTGTCGCGCGCGCTGGTGGACGCGTTCGCGGACCGCTGCCGGTTCAGCTTCGTGGTCCATCCGGCGCTCCCGGCCGCGCAGCTCCTCGGCGCCATCGCCGAGGGCTTCGGGCTGCCGCCGGCGCGGCGGAAGGCGGACGCGTTCTCGGCGCTCGCCGAGCACGTGGCGCGGCTCGACGCCGACGGCCGCTTCGCGGTCGTCGTGGTGGACGAGGCGCAGCTCCTCTCGGCCCGCGCCGCGTTCGACGAGCTGCGGCTCCTCACGAACCTGTGCGCCGACGACCGGGCACTGGTGGGCCTGGTGCTGGT
>NZ_BAZG01000326.1 GCF_000964525.1 Anaeromyxobacter sp. PSR-1 | reverse complement strand
CGCAACTACATCCTGAAGCCCGGGCGCGACGGCAGCCTGACCGCCCCCGGCGCCGACCTGCACTTCCTCCGCTGGGGGAAGGAGCTGGCGGTGCTCGGGAACCTCGGCGATCTCAAGATCCGCCTGCGCTTCCAGCCCGGCCCCGGCCTCCCCACGCCCGCCGGCAAGATCTGCCGGTTCAACGGCAACCTGGTGGACTGCCGCGTGGAGGAGGCGCGCGCCCAGCCCGGGATCCGGCTGAGCGGCGAGGCGGCCAACCTGGATCAGCCCCTCATGCCGCAGCTCGGCCTGGCGCTCCTCTCGATCACGTACATCCCGCTGGGCGGCTGACGGCCCCGCGCCGCCGGCGGCGCTCGCCGGATGCCGGCCCGCCCGCCCTGCCGGCGCCCGCCGGGGGCGCCGCTTGCCCGGGCGCGCCCGGGGTGGTGAGCTTCAGGACGTGGCCCGCGCGCCCGTCCCGCCGTACCGCGCCCAGCTCGCGACGCTCGTGGCGGCGCCGCCGGCGGGCGAGGGCTGGGTGCACGAGACGAAGTACGACGGCTACCGGATCGGCTGCGCGCTGGAGGGCGGGCGCGCCACGCTGTGGAGCCGGCGCGGCAACGACTGGACCGCGCAGTTCCCCGAGGTGGCGCGCGCCGCCGAGGCGCTGCCGGCGCGGAGCGCGCTGCTCGACGGCGAGGTGGCCGCGGTGCTGCCCGGCGGCCGGACCAGCTTCCAGGCGCTCCAGCAGGCGTTCTCCGGCGGGCGCCGCTCGCTCGCCTACTTCGTCTTCGACCTGCTCTGGCTCGACGGCGAGGACCTCTCCCGGCGGCCGCTGCTCGAGCGCAAGGACGCGCTGCGCCGCCTGCTCGGCGCGCGCGGCGAGGTGCTCCGGTACGCGCCGCACGTGGACGCGCCGGGCGCCGAGGTGCTCCGGGAGGCGTGCCGCCTCGGCCTGGAGGGGATCGTCTCGAAGCGCGCCGACGCGCCCTACCGGCCCGGGCGGAACGCCACCTGGACCAAGGCGAAGTGCCTCGCCCGCCAGGAGCTGGTGATCGGCGGCTTCACCGACCCCGAGGGCAGCCGCAAGGGGATCGGGGCGCTGCTGGTGGGCTTCCACGAGGGCGGCGCGCTGCGCTTCGCCGGGAAGGTCGGCACCGGCTTCACGCAGGCGTCGGCGCGCGCGCTGCGCGCGCGCCTGGATCGCCTGGAGCGCGCCGACCCGCCGTTCACGCCGCGCCCGCCCGGCCCGCTCGGCCGGATCGCGCACTGGGTCCGGCCGGAGCTGGTCGCCGAGGTCGCGTTCACCGAGTGGACCGGCGACGGGAAGGTGCGCCACCCGTCGTTCCAGGGGCTGCGCGAGGACAAGCGCGCGGCGGAGGTGGTCCGCGAGGCCCCCGCCGCTGCCGCGCCGCCGGGCGCGGCCGCCTCAGCGCCGGCGTCCCCGACAGCGGCCAGCGGTCCCGCGCGCCGGCGCGCCCGGCCGGGCTCGGCGGCCGGCGAGGTGATCGTCGGGGGCGTCCGGCTCTCGCACGCGGAGCGGGTGGTGTTCCCGGGCGAGGGGCGGGCCGCGCTCACCAAGGCGGACGTGGCCCGGTACTACGACGCGGTGGCGGACGCGATGGTGCCGCACCTGCGGGGCCGGCCGCTCACCCTGTTCCACTGCCCGCAGGGCCTCTCCGGCGAGTGCCGGTTCATGAAGCACTCGAAGACCTGGGCGCCGCCGGCGGTGCGGCGGGTGCGCATCCAGGAGAAGACCAAGCTCGGCGAGTACCTCGTCGCGGACGACCGCGCGGCGCTGCTCTCGCTCGTGCAGCTGGACGTCGTCGAGCTGCACACCTGGAACTCGACCGCGGAGGCGCTGGAGGAGCCGGACCGGCTCGTGCTCGACCTCGACCCGGGGCCGGCGGTCCCCTGGCCGGAGGTGGTGCGCGCGGCGCGGCTGCTGCGCTCGGCGCTGGAGGCGCTGGGGCTCGCGGCGTTCGTGAAGACCACCGGCGGCGCGGGGCTGCACGTGGTGACGCCGCTCGTGCCGCGCCGGCGCTGGGAGGACTGTCTCGCGTTCGCGCGAGGCCTCGCCGCCGCGGTGGCGCGCCACGAGCC
>NZ_BAZG01000327.1 GCF_000964525.1 Anaeromyxobacter sp. PSR-1 | reverse complement strand
CGGCGGCGGCGAGGAGCAGCGGGAGGAGGGGCATCGGCGGGTGCGAGCGCAGGAGCGCCGGCGCCGACACGTTCGGTCCACCCCGCGGCGGCGGCAATCCCGCTCCCCGCCGCGGCCGACCCGCGCGGCGTGGCTCCGATGTGCGCGGATTCCGCGGGAAGACCGATGCCTAGATTGACGCGGGGGCAGGTTACACTTGGCCGCCCGAGCGGGAGCCCTCCCGCGGTCCATCATGGAACCCACGAAGCGCGTCCTCATCGTCGAGCCCGACCACGCATTCGCGCTGTCCCTGGCGTCGCTCTTCCACGAGGACGGGTGCGTCACCCGCCTCGCGGCCAGCGCCGCCGAGGCGGAGCTGGAGGTCGCGTCGCACCGGCCCGACCTGTGCGTGGTGCGCGCCGAGCTCCCCGACCTGTCGGGCTTCTCGCTGTGCGCGCAGCTCCGCCACGACCGCGCCACCGCGCGCCTGCCGGTGATCCTGTACGCGTCGGAGACGGCGCCCGAGGCGCTCGCCGAGCACGCGCGCACGCCCTGGGCCGCGAACGGCTACCTGGCGATGCCGCTCGACACCGAGGCCCTCCGCAAGCTCGCCGGCGGGATCCTGGCCGCCGCCGAGCCCGAGCCGGAGAGCGCCGACGACGCGGTGCTGTCCGACGACGAGGTGCAGGCGCTCGACGCCGAGCTCGACGCGGCGCTGGCCCCGGAGGCGCGCGCCGCCCGCCCCGAGCCGGAGGGCGGGGCCGAGGTCGCGGTCGAGGCGGCCCCCGAGGCCCCCGAGGCCGCTGCGCCGCCGCCCGCGGCCGGCGAGGCGCCGCCGCCGGTGCCGCGGAAGCCGCTGCGGTCCACGGTGACCGACGAGGACCGGCTCTTCGTGGACCGCGTCTTCCAGTCGATCTCCGAGCGCCGCGAGGACCTGCTGGCCGAGGCGCACCGGCGCCGGCCGCCGCCGCGCCGCGAGCTGCTGCAGACGCCGGAGGGCCGGGCCGAGCTGCTGCGCGAGGACCTGCGCTGGCGCGAGGCGCAGCTGGCCCGGCTGGGCGAGATCTGGGCGGTGCGCGAGCGCGAGCTGGCCTCGTTCGACGCGCGCATGCACGAGCGCGAGGTGGAGCTGCAGGCGGCGAAGCTGCAGGTGGACGACCTGCTGCGGCGGCTGGCCGGGGCGCGCGACCTGTTCGTGGAGAAGGAGCGCGAGTTCGGCGCCTCGATCGACGGCCTCCTGCTGGAGAAGTTCGGGCAGGAGAAGGAGCTCATCGAGGTGGTCGCCGGCAGCGAGCGGCGCATCCACGAGCTGGAGCGCGAGGTCCGCCGCCGCGACGACGACCTGGCGCACCGCAAGGTCGCGCTGGACCGCGCGCAGGAGGAGATCGTCCGGATGGACCGGGCGGCGCGCGCGGAGGCGGCGCGGGCCGAGGCGCGCGAGCGCGAGCTGCAGGACGAGATCTCCCGCCGCACCGAGGAGGTCGCGGCGGCCGACGAGGCGCTCGCGCAGGCGCGGCGCGCGGCCGAGGACGCCGCGCGCGAGGCCGCGGCGCGGCTGGAGGAGCAGACCGCGGCCCGCCGGGCGCTCGAGGAGGACCTGGCGCGGGCGCAGGGCGAGGCCGCCGCGAGCGAGGGCGACCACGAGCGCCGCCACGTCGAGGCGGCGGCGCGCGAGGCGGCGCTCACCGCCGAGCGCGACCGGCTCCGCACCGAGTCGGAGCGGGACCGGGCGGCGCTGGAGGAGCGGCTGAAGGCGGCCGAGACCGCCACCGCCGAGGTCGAGGCCGAGCGCGATCGCGCCCAGCAGGCCGCGCGCGAGAACGAGGCGGCGCTGCAGGCGCGCATCGACGAGCGCGAGGACGCCATCCGCGAGCGCGAGCAGCGGCTGCGCCTGCTCGACGAGGAATACAAGCGCTTCCGCGACACCGCCCGCGGGCGCGAGGACGACCTCGGCCGCGAGATCCAGGACCACCTGCAGCAGATCGGGTCGCTGGAGGGCGAGATCGAGGGGCTGGCGCGCGAGCTGGCCGAGCGCGAGGAGGAGGCGCGCGCCGAGGGCGAGGCGCTGCG
>NZ_BAZG01000328.1 GCF_000964525.1 Anaeromyxobacter sp. PSR-1 | reverse complement strand
GGCCTGCGCTACTTCCAGGTCCAGCCCGACGGCACCCTCCGCCACCTCACCCGCGCCGACCTCGGCGCGCGCGCGCCGCTCGCCAGCTCCGAGCTCACCTTCGTGCGCCGGGGCGACGACCCGCGCACCCGGACGCGCACCCACCGGCACGTGGCCGCCGAGCTCACCGACGCGGCCGTGGCGCGCGGCCCCGGCGTCCTCGCTCACCTCGCCGGCAAGGGCGAGCTGTCGGTCGCGCTCGGCGCCGTGGGCGCGTCGCCCTGGCGCGACGACCACGCGCGGCTCCGGAAGCTGCTCCTCGAGCGCGCCGCGATGATCGTCTCGGCCGGTCCGCGCCTGCCGGCCGCGCTCGCCCGCCAGGCCGGCCTCTCCGCGGAGGAGCGCGGGCCGTTCCAGGTGGCCCGGCGCGCCGGGCGCTGACACGGCGCGACGCGCCGCGCCGCGCTATCCTCCCCGGGATGGCGCGCCCGTTCGGCGTGTACGTGCACTATCCGTACTGCACGCACCGCTGCCCATACTGCGACTTCGCGGTCACCACCGAGCGCCCGCCCGGCGCCGGCCGGTACGCGCGCGCGGTGCGGGCGGAGCTCTCGCTGCGCGCGCCCGCGTTCGAGGGCCTCTCGCTCCGCAGCGTCTACCTCGGCGGCGGGACGCCGTCGCTCTGGGACGCGGAGGAGATCCGCGACGTCCTCGCCGCCATCCGCGACCGGTTCGGCCTGGAGGCCGGCGCCGAGGTGACGCTGGAGGTGAACCCGGAGTCGTCCGACCCGGCGCGGCTCCGCGCCTGGCGGGCCGCCGGCGTGAACCGGATCTCGGTCGGCGTGCAGTCGTTCGACGCCGGCGTGCTCGCGAAGCTGGGGCGCCGCCACGGACCGGAGCGGGCCGAGCAGGCCATCCGCGAGGCCGCCGCCGCGATCGGCAACGTCAGCGTGGACCTCATCTACGGCGCGCGGCGCTCCAGCGTGGAGACCGCGCGGCGCGACGCCGAGCGGGCGGTGGAGGCCGGCGCGGTGCACGTGTCCGCGTACGCGCTCACGCTCGACCCCGACGTCATGGCCGAGGAGGTGCCGCTCGCGCGCCTGCGGCGCGAGGGCCGGCTGCCGCTCCCCTCCGACGAGGACACGCTGGCGCAGGCGGCGGCGCTCCGCGCGGCGCTCCGGCGGCTCGGGCTGCGCCGCTACGAGATCTCCAACTTCGCCCGGCCCGGCCGCGAGTCGGTCCACAACGGCCTCTACTGGCGGCACGAGAGCTACCTGGGCCTCGGCGCCGGCGCGTACGGCTGCCGGCGCGGGGAGGCGGGCTCGGTGCGCTACGGCAACCTGCGCGACGCGGGCGCCTGGCTCGGGGCGGTGGAGGCGGGGCGGCTGCCCACGGCCGAGGAGGACCGGATCGACGCGCGCGCCGACCGGAACGAGCGGCTCATGCTGGCGCTGCGGACCCGCGAGGGCGCGCCGCTCGCCGCGCTCGGCCCGGCGCAGGCGCGCGAGGCCGCCGATCTGGTGCGGCACCGGCTGGCGGTGCGGCGGGATGGCGCGCTGGTGCTCACCCGCCGCGGCCTCGATCTGCACAGCGCGATCTCGGAGCGGCTCTTCGAGTGAGGTACGCTCGGCGGCACCGGGAGGCGCGCCGACATGGCCATCTCACCTTCGTTCGTGGATCACGCCGTGGACCTGCTCTCCGCGCTCGGTCCCGTCCAGGCGCGCCGGATGTTCGGGGGCGTGGGCCTGTACTGCGACGGCCTGATGTTCGGGCTGCTCGACGGCGACGAGCTGTTCCTCAAGACGGACGGCGAGACGCGCCCGTGGTTCCTGGAGGCGGGCTGCCGGATGTGGATCTACCCCGGCATGTACGAGACCAGCTACTACCGCCCGCCAGACGAGGCGCACGAGGACGCCGAGGCGATGCTGCCGTGGGCGCGGCTCGCGCTCGACGCGGCGGTCCGCGCGCAGGCCGCCCGGGGCGCGAAGGCGCGCGCGCCGCGCCGGGCGGGCGCGAAGGCGCGG
>NZ_BAZG01000329.1 GCF_000964525.1 Anaeromyxobacter sp. PSR-1 | reverse complement strand
GCGCGCCCCGGCGAGCAGGTCGGCCTGGCGAGCTACTACGGCAAGCGGCACCACGGGCGGCGGACCGCCAGCGGAAGCCGCTTCGACATGCACGCCATGACCTGCGCGCACCGGACCGCGCCGTTCGGCACCCGGCTCAAGGTGACGTCGCTCGAGTCGGGCAAGAGCGTGGTGGTGAAGGTCACCGACCGCGGCCCGTTCGCCGGCGGGCGGGTGGTGGACCTGTCCTACGCGGCGGCCCGCAAGCTGGGCATGGTCGAGGACGGCGTGGTGCGCGTCCGGGTCGAGCCGGTGGACGGCGACTAGCGGCCGCGCTCCGCGGCGGCCCGGATGTCGGCGATGGCCTTGCGGTAGTCCGGCGCGCCGAACACGGCCGTGCCGGCGACGAGCACGTTCGCGCCCGCGGCCGCGACCTTGGCGGCGGTCTCCGGCTTCACGCCGCCGTCCACCTCGATCTCCAGCGCCTGGCCGCGCGCGTCGGCCATGGCGCGCAGGCGGCGGACCTTCTCGGTGCAGGCCTCGATGTACCTCTGCCCGCCGAAGCCCGGGTTGACCGTCATGACGAGCACCATCTCGCAGTCGCCGAGCACGTACTCGAGGACGGAGAGATCGGTGGACGGGTTGAGCGCCACCGCCGGCCGCGCGCCCGCGGCGCGGATGGCCTGCAGCGTGCGGTGGAGGTGCGGGGAGGCCTCGGCGTGCACCGAGACGAGGTCTGCGCCGGCCTTCGCGAACGCCTCCACGTACTTCTCCGGCTCGACGATCATGAGGTGCGCGTCCACCGGGAGCTTCGTCACCTTGCGCACCGCCTCCACCACCAGCGGGCCGATGGTGATGTTCGGCACGAACCGGCCGTCCATCACGTCCACGTGGATCACGTCGGCGCCGGCGGCCTCGACGGCGCGGACCTCGTCGGCGAGCCGGCCGAAGTCGGCGGAGAGGATCGACGGGGCGATGCGGATGGGCAGGGGCATGGAGGGATCCTAGTCGGTGGAGGGCGCGTCCCGCACCAGCCGCGCGGCGTAGAAGCCGTCCGTCCCGTGGCGGCTGGGGAGGGTGAGGAGATCGCCCCGCGCGTCGAGGACGTCGGCCGGGAAGCCGGCGGGCGGCGGGGCCCGGCGGAAGCCCTCGGCGAGGAGCGCCTCGACCACCTCCGGCCCCTCGGCGCGGGAGAGCGAGCAGATGGAGTAGGTGACCGGCGCGCCCGGCCGGGCGTAGCGCGCCGCGTTCCGGGCGATCTGGCGCTGGAGCGCGGCCATGCGCGGCAGGTCGCCGGGCGCGCGGCGGAGCTTCAGCTCGGGGTGGCGCCGGAGCGTGCCGAGGCCGGCGCAGGGCGCGTCCACCAGCACCGCGTCGAAGCTCCCGGGCTCGAGCCCGGGGATGGGCTTCGCCGCGTCGGCGCAGACCACCCGGACCGCCGCGAGCCCGCGGCGGGCGGCCTCGCGCGCCAGCTCGTCGGCCTTGCGCGGGTGGAGCTCGATCGCCACCACCTCGGCGCCGGGCCCGAGCAGCTCGGCCAGGTGGAACGCCTTCCCGCCCGGCGCGGCGCAGGCGTCGAGGACGCGCGCCGGCCGGCCGGCCAGGTCGCCCGCAGCGAGGAGCGTCACGAGCTGCGCGGCCTCGTCCTGCACCTGGAACGGCACGTCCCCGGCCGCGCGCGCCAGCTCGGCCACCGACGCGCCGGCGAGCACCACGCCGCCCGGCGCGCGGGGCGCGGGCGCGGCGGTGAGCCCGGCGGCGCGGGCCCGCCCCAGCAGCGCCTCGCGATCCGGCGTGCGCACGCACAGCGGGGCCGGCGCGTTCATGGCCCGGGCGAGCGCGAGCGCCTCGCCGGCGCCGAGCCAGGCCACCCACTCCTCGGCCACCCAGCGCGGGAGCGCCTCCGCCGCGGCGACGTGGCCGGCCGGATCGGCGTCGAGCGCCGG
>NZ_BAZG01000330.1 GCF_000964525.1 Anaeromyxobacter sp. PSR-1 | reverse complement strand
CGCCTCGCCGAGCTGGAGCTCGCCGCGTGGATGGGCCGGTCCACGCGCGCGCAGCTGCTCCGGCAGGATCCGAGCTGGAGCTGGCTGGACGGCCTGGCGCCTCGCCCCGCGCCGGCCGGCGACCCGGTCCTCGCCACGCTGGAGGCGCTCACCGCGCGGCGGGTGCCGTGCCGCCCCGGCGACGCCGAGGCGCTCTGCCCGGCGGAGCTCGGGTTCGGCGAGTTCCTGGCCGCGCTCTCCGCCCACGGCTACCGGGCCGGCTCGGAGGGGCTGCGGCTCGCGATGCGCGATCAGGACGCCTGGTGGGCGGACACCCTCGACCGGCTGGCGGGTCGCGCGCTCGCCGTCGAGCGCGCCGCCACCGGCGCCGACCCGGGCCCGCTCTCCGGCGCGATGATCTCCGCGTTCGGCGCGGCCGAGCTGCTCTCCCGCCGCGAGGCCGAGCGCGGGCCGACCCCGCGCCTCGTGCTCGATCCCTCGACGCTCCCGGCCTCGGCGCCTCCCGGGCAGGCGGCGTGGCGGCCGCTGGTGGCGCGCCTCGTCCCGTACCGGGTCTCGCTCGACGTGTCGCGCGGCGGCTTCGCCCTGGCCTGGCTGGAGCCGGAGCTCCACCTCCGGCGCTGGCTCACCATCGCCTCCACGCTGGAGCCGGTCGGCTACCGGGCCAGCCACGACACCTGGTCGAGCGCGGCCGGCGTGGTGGTGCTCGGGCACGCCCGCGGCGTCTCCTTCGGCGCCGGGCCCCGGTGGTGGGCGGACTGGGACGGATCCTCCGGGCTGGGGGTCGAGGCGCGGCTGGCCGCGGTCCAGGATCGGTTCGCGGTGATCGTCGGGGCGCGCGAGCCCGGCGCGCGGCCGGGGCCGCAGGGCTGGTTCGTGGCGCTCTCGGTGGCGGACCTGAACGGCCTCGCCTACTGGCTCTCCCCGCTCGGCGCGGGGCCGTCGGGCCCCTGACCGCCGCCGCGCCCGCTCAGGACGCGGCCCGCCGACGGTCCCGGTCCCAGAGGTCGTCCGCCATCGCGCAGCCGTCGCAGCGCGGCTCGGGCGAGGCCGCCGTCGCCAGCCGGCCGCACCCGCCGCAGCGCGGCAGCCGCTCGCGCGCGTGCGCGACCACCGCGGCGATCACGCCGGGATCGCGCAGGATGCGGCGGTGGCCCAGGCCCTCGGTCGCGAGCAGCCGCGCGGTGGGCCAGCCCTCGGCGAGCGCCGCGCCGTCCGCGAACGGGATCTCGCGGTCGCCGGGGTCGTGGATGACGAGGAGCGGCGCCGCGCCCGGCGGCGCCAGCCGCGGCAGGTCGAGCGCGTCCGGCGACACGCCCAGGCGCCGCTCCATGTCGGCGCCGAGCGCCGCGGCGGAGACGCCCAGCTCGGCGGCCGCGTGCGACACGAACCCGGCCGGCCCGCGGGGCGGGGAGATCGCCACCGCCGCGTCGAGCCGCAGGCCGCGGATCATGGCGAGCACCACCGCGGAGCCGCCCAGCGAGTGGCCGACCGCCATGCGGGCGCCCAGCGCCGCGGCGGCCGCGCTCGCCGCCTCGGCGAAGTGGATCATCGACGCGAGGCACCCCGGCGACGCGCCGTGGGCGGGCGCGTCCACGGTGACCGCGCTGCACCCGGCCGCCGCGAGCGCCTCGGCGATCGGCAGGAGCTGGCCAGCGCGGCCGCCCCACCCGTGCAGCAGCAGCACCGCCGGCCCGCACCCGAGGCGCCAGGCCCGCAGCGCCCCGCCGCCGCCGGGGAGCGCCAGCGGCTCGGCGCGCGCCAGCGCCTCGCGCTCGGCCCGCGGGGCGGGGTGACGCGGCGGGGTCAGGATCAGCCGGCCGGCGGCGCGGGCGGCGAGGCCCGGCGCCACCCCCGAGAGCGCGGAGAAGCCGGCGCGGAGCGCGCGGCGGGCAGGAGAGCGAACGTTCGTGC
>NZ_BAZG01000331.1 GCF_000964525.1 Anaeromyxobacter sp. PSR-1 | reverse complement strand
CCTGCTGCTCGCGTTCGGCGCCGTGCGCGGAGAGTCCCCGCGCCTCGGCTCCGGCCCGCGCGTCGGCGTCATCGACGTGAAGGGCACCATCGGCGGCGGCGCGGACCGCGACGAGACCGAGGACATCCTGAAGCGCATCCGCCGCTTCGCCGAGGACGGCGACCTCAAGGCGGTGGTGATCCGGGTGGACTCGCCCGGCGGCTCGGTGGGCGCCAGCCAGGAGATCCACGACGAGGTGAAGCGCCTCGCGCAGAAGAAGGTCGTGGTCTGCTCGATGGGCAACCTGGCCGCCTCGGGCGGCCTGTACGTGTCGGTGGCCTGCCCGAAGATCGTCGCCAACCCCGGCACGCTCACCGGCTCGATCGGCGTCATCAGCCAGTTCCCGAACGTGAAGGACCTCGCCGAGAAGCTCGGCGTGAAGGTCGAGACGGTGAAGACCGGCAAGCTGAAGGACGCCGGCAACCCGTTCCGCGACATGACGCCGGAGGACCGCGCCTACTGGCAGGGGCTGGTCGAGAACACGCTGGGCCAGTTCGTGAAGGCGGTGGCCGAGGGGCGCAAGCTGGACGAGGCGAAGGTGCGCGCCATCGCGGACGGCCGCGTGCTCACCGGCGCCCAGGCGAAGGAGGCCGGCCTGGTGGACCAGCTCGGCAACTTCTACGACGCGGTGGAGCTGGCGAAGCAGGAGGCGAAGCTGAGCGGCGAGCCGGTGCTGGTCTACCCGCCCGACGAGCGCGGCCGCTTCCTGGAGCAGCTCATGGGCGGCGCCGCCGGCGCCGTCGCCGACGCGGTCGCCACCCGGGTGGCGCAGGGGGCCGCCGACGCGCGGCAGCCCGGCGTGTACTTCCTCGCGCGGTAGCGGCGCGCGCCGCAAGGAGACCTCACCGTGCAGCAGCCGCTCTGGGCCCCGTGGCGGATGGAGTTCATCCGGTCGGAGAAGCCGACCGGGTGCATCTTCTGCGACTTCCCCGCGGCGCCGGAGTCGGCCGACCGCGGCAACCTGGTGGTGCACCGCTCGGCCCACGCGTTCACCTGCCTGAACCGGTTCCCGTACAACTCCGGGCACGTGATGGTGATCCCGCGCGCGCACCTCGCCGACCTCGGCGCGCTCGGGCCGGCGGAGTGGGCCGACCTGCAGGAGGAGCTGCGCCGCGCGGCCGCGGTGGTGAAGGCGGTCTACCGGCCGGACGGGATGAACGTCGGCATGAACCTGGGCCGCGCCGGCGGCGCCGGGATCGCGGACCACCTGCACTGGCACGTCGTGCCGCGCTGGCTCGGCGACAACAACTTCATGCCGGTGCTGGCCGACAACCGCGTGGTCGTGGAGGCGCTCGACGAGGCCTGGCAGCGGCTGCACGCCGGGTTCGCCGCGCTGGGCACGTGACGCAGCTCTGGCTCGCCCTCGCCGCCGGCTCGCTCGCCGCGATCGTGGCGATCCTGCTCGCGGAGCGGCTGCGCCGGCGCCGCGACGAGGCGCAGGCCTACCTGAAGGGCGTCCGCTCCATCGTGCAGGGCGACCCGGACGCCGCCATCGAGGCGCTCTCCGACGCCGCGCGCCTGGGCACGCCCGAGGCGGTGGACACCTACCTGGCGCTGGGCGCGCTGTTCCGGCGCGAGGGCGACCTCGCGCGGGCGGTGCGCCTGCACCGGAACATGCTCTTCGGCCGCGGGCTCGCGCCGCCGCGCCGAGGTGGAGCGCGAGCTGGCCGAGGACTACCGGCGGAGCGGCATGCTCGCCGAGGCCGCCGAGCTGTACGCGCGGCTGGCGGAGCGCGACGGGGATCGCGCCGCGGCCGAGGGGCTGCGCGACGTGAAGGTCGAACAGGGCGACCTCGCCGGCGCGGTGGCGCTGCAGCGGCGCATCGGCCCGCAGGACGGGGATCCGGTGCTGGCGCACCTGCTCGCGGCGCAGGCGC
>NZ_BAZG01000332.1 GCF_000964525.1 Anaeromyxobacter sp. PSR-1 | reverse complement strand
AACCGGACCAACACCTCGGTGGCGGCGTTCTCGCTGCGCGCCCGGCCGGGCGCGCCGGCGTCGGTGCCGGTGGCCTGGGACGAGCTGGGCCCGCGGCTGCGGCCGGAGCGGCTGGGGGCGCGGACCGTCCCGCGGCGGCTGGCGCGGCTCGGCGCCGATCCGTGGGCGGGCTACGCGCGCGCCGCCCGGCCGCTCACCGACGCGCACCTGGCCGCGGTGGGCGCCGCGCCGGCGGGCGAGCCGGCGCGCGGCGGGGGGCGGCGGTGATCCGGATCGGCACGAGCGGCTTCCAGTACCGCCACTGGCGCGGCGTGCTCTACCCGGAGGACCTCCCCGCCCGCGCCTGGCTCGCGCGCTACGCCGAGCGCTTCGACACGGTCGAGCTGAACGCCACGTTCTACCGGCTCCCCACCGCGGAGGCGGCGGCGCGCTGGCGGGCGGTGGTCCCGGCCCGGTTCCGCTTCGCGGTGAAGGGCTCGCGCTACCTCACGCACATGAAGCGGCTGCTCGACACGGAGCGCGGGCTCGACCGCTTCTTCGCGCCGCTCGCCGCGCTCGGGCCGAAGCTCGGGCCGGTGCTGTGGCAGCTCCCGCCGGGCATGAAGCCGGACCTGGAGCGGCTGGACCGCTTCCTCTCGCGCCTGCCGCCGGGGCGGCACGCGCTGGAGGTGCGGGACGCGCGCTGGTACGTGGAGGAGGCCTGCGCGGTGCTGGACGCGCACGGCGCCGCGCTCTGCGAGCACGACCTGCTGCCCCGCCCTCCCCCGCGCCCGACCGGCGGCTGGCGCTACCTGCGCTTCCACGGCACGAGCGGCAGGTACCACGGGCGCTACGGCCGCGACGCCCTCGCGCCGGTGGCGCGCGACCTGCTCGGCTGGTCGGCGCGCGGGCGCGCCGCGTGGGTCTACTTCAACAACGACCTGCGCGGCGACGCGGTCCGCGACGCGCTGGCGCTGCTCGAGCTCGTCGGCGCGGGGCGGCCCGCGCCGGACGCGGGGATGCACGGTGGGTGACCGCGCGCGGCGCGCGCGTCACACCTCCAGCAGCATCCGCTCCGGATCCTCGATGCACTCCTTCACCTTCACGAGGAAGGAGACCGCCTCGCGGCCGTCCACCAGCCGGTGGTCGTACGAGAGCGCGACGTACATCATCGGCCGGACCACCACCTGGTCGTGCGCGTCCACCACCGCGCGCTTCTGGATCTTGTGCAGGCCGAGGATGCCGGACTGCGGCGGGTTGATGATGGGCGTGGAGAGCATCGACCCGTAGATGCCGCCGTTGGAGATCGTGAAGGTGCCGCCGGCGAGGTCCTCGAGCGTGATGCGGTTCTCCTTCGCCTTCTTCGCCAGCTCGCCGATGGTCGTCTCCACCTCGGCGAAGGAGAGCGCGTCGGCGTCGCGGACCACCGGGACCACCAGGCCCTTGCCGCCGCCGACCGCCACGCCGATGTCGTAGTGGTCCTTGTAGACGATGCTGTCGCCGCGGATCTCGCCGTTGACGCCGGGGTAGGCGCGCAGCGCCTCGATGGACGCCTTCACGAAGAAGGACATGAAGCCGAGCTTCACGCCGTGCTTCTTCAGGAACGTCTCGCCGTGCTGCTCGCGGAGCGCGAGCACCCGGGACATGTCCACCTCGTTGAAGGTGGTGAGCAGCGCCGCGGTGTGCTGCGCCTCCACCAGCCGGCGAGCCACCGTGCGGCGCAGCGGCGTCATCGCGACCACGCGCTCGCGCGGGCCGGCCACGGCCGGGGCCGCGGGCGCGGCCGGGCGCGCCTCGAGCGCGCGGGCCACGTCCTCCTTGCGGATCACCTGCTCCGGCGTCACGCCCAGCTCGGCCATCAGGCGCCGGGCCGACGGCGGCGCGCGGAACCCGGCGGCGGGCGCGGCCGGCGGCGGCGCGGCGGGCGC
>NZ_BAZG01000333.1 GCF_000964525.1 Anaeromyxobacter sp. PSR-1 | reverse complement strand
GGATAGGATCGCCGCATGTCCCGCGTGCTGGTGGTGGACGACGAGCCCAAGCTCGGCCGCTTCGTGCAGGAGATGCTGGAGCTGGACGGGCACGAGGTGGTGCGCGCCGGCGGCGGGGCCGAGGCGCTGGCGCGGCTCGGCGAGGGCGCGTTCGACGTGGTGGTGACCGACCTGCGCATGCCGCATTTGGACGGGCTGGCGGTGCTGCGGGCCGCCCGCGCGCGCACGCCGCCGCCCGAGGTGGTGATGATGACCGCGCACGGCTCGGCCGAGAGCGCGGTCGAGGCGATGAAGGCGGGCGCGGCCGACTACGTCACGAAGCCGTTCCCCATGGACGAGCTGCGGCTGCGGGTGCGGCGCCTGGCCGAGCAGCGCGCCGCCGCGGCCCGGAGCGCCGGGCTGGTGGCGCGGCTCGCCCCGGACCTGGTGGCGGAGAGCGCGGGGATGCGCGCCGCGGTGGCGGCCGCCGAGCAGGTGGCGGCCACCGACGCGACCGTGCTCCTGCTCGGCGAGAGCGGCACCGGGAAGAGCCAGCTCGCGCGGCTCGTCCACTGGCGGAGCAAGCGCGCCGCCGGGCCGCTGGTCGAGGTGCACTGCGCGGCGCTGCCCGACACGCTGCTCGAGGGCGAGCTGTTCGGCCACGAGCGCGGCGCGTTCACCGGCGCGGCGCAGCGCCGGCCCGGCCACCTGGCCGCCGCCGACGGCGGGACGCTGTTCCTCGACGAGATCGGCGAGATCCCGCCGTCCACGCAGGTGAAGCTGCTCCGCTTCCTGCAGGACCGCAGCTTCGTGCCGCTCGGCGCGACCGCCCCGCGGACGGTGGACGCGCGGGTGGTGGCGGCGACCAACCGCGACCTCGCCGCGGCGGTCGCCGAGGGCGCCTTCCGCGAGGACCTCTACTACCGGCTCGACGTCTTCGCGATCCGCGTGCCGCCGCTGCGCGAGCGCCGCGAGGACGTGCTCCCCATCGCGGAGCGCCACCTGGCCGGCCACGGCGTGCCGCCGGAGCGGCTCGGCCCGGCGGCCCGCGCGCGCCTGCTGGAGCGCCCGTGGCCGGGCAACGTCCGCGAGCTGGAGAACGCGCTCGAGCGCGCGCTCATCCTGGCGGGCGACGGCGAGATCCGCGCCGAGCACGTCGCCCCCGGCGCGGCGCCGCGGGCCGGCGGTCGCGCCGCCGACCTGCTGGTGGAGGGCTTCGGCCTCGACGCGTTCGAGCGCGAGGTGATCGAGGCGGCGCTGGAGCGCGCCGGCGGGAACAAGACCCGCGCCGCGCGGCTGCTCGGGGTCACCCGGCGCCGCCTGTACTCGCTGCTCGCGAGCCACGGCCTCGCGGTGGAGGGCGGCGAGGGCTGAAGCGCTACCCGCCGCTCGTGGCCGCCGGCTTCGCGCCGAGCAGCGTGGCGAGGTCGCCGGGGTAGACCTTGCCGCCGTACACGTAGCTCGGGGTCCCGCGCACGCCGGCCTGGATGGCGCTCTCGATGTCGTCGGCGAGGCGCTTCTCGGTCTCCGGCGAGGAGAGGCACGCGTCGAAGCGCGGCACGTCGAGGCCGATCCGCCGGGCCAGCTCCCGCACCGGCGCCTTCTGCGCCTGGTTCCGGAACAGCGCGTCGTCCATCTGCTCGAAGCGGCCCTGCGCCTCGGCGCAGATGGCGGCGCGGGCGAGGTCGCAGGCGCCCACGTGGAAGGGCCGGGTGAGCTTCGGGTTGCAGGTGTCGTCGAGCGGGAAGTGGCGCCGCACCACCTTCACGTCGGGCCGGGACGCGAGGATGGGCTTGTTGGCCTCGTGGCTCCTGGCGCAGAACGGGCACTCGTAGTCGCTGTACTCGTAGAGCACGATCGAGCCGGGCGGGCCGAGCTTCGCGGCCGGCGCCGCGGCGGCGGGCGCGCCCGCGGACGCGGG
>NZ_BAZG01000334.1 GCF_000964525.1 Anaeromyxobacter sp. PSR-1 | reverse complement strand
GCCTCAGCAGGCCGAGCTGGCGCGGCTGGTGGAGGACGCGGAGGCGCGCTACGCAGCGCGGAAGGCCTCGGCGCGGGCGGTGGACTTCGACGACCTGCTGCTCCGCGCGCGCGACCTCCTGCGCGCGGACCCCGGGGTGCGGACCGAGCTGCGCGGGCGCCTGCGCGCGCTGCTCGTGGACGAGTACCAGGACGTGAACCCGGTGCAGCAGGAGGTGTTCGAGCTCGTCGCCGGCCCCAGGGGCGGGCCGGCCGCCCCGGTGCTGGTGGCGGTGGGCGATCTCAAGCAGTCGATCTACCGGTTCCGCGGCGCCGACGTGGCGGTGTTCGCGCGGCTCATCCGCCGCCTGGACGCCGGGGAGGGGCGGGTGCTGCACCTCTCCGAGAACCACCGCTCCGCGCCGGCGGTGCTCGACCTCGTGAACGAGGTCTCCGCGCGCGCGTTCCGCCCGCCGCCCGGCGCGCCTCCGCGCGACGACGAGCTCGTGTTCGGCGAGCACGACCGGCTCGTCCCCACGCGCCCCGAGGCGCTCCGGCCGGCCTGCGAGGTGCTGGAGGACGGCGCGGAGGGGAACGCCGCCGAGCGGCGAGAGCGCGAGGCGGAGGCCATCGCGGCGCGGATCGGGGCGCTCGTGTCCGGCGCGGCGGGGGTGGACATCCGCGAGCGCGACGGCGTCACCGCGCGCCGCCCGCGCTTCGGCGAGGTGGCCATCCTGTTCCGGCGGCTCACGCAGATCGCGCCGTACGAGCGGGCGCTGCGCGCCGCCGGCATCCCGTACCGGCTGGCGCGCGGCGGCGGCTTCTACCAGGCGCCGGAGGTGCGCGACCTCGGCGAGCTGCTCGCGGCCCTCGCCGACCCGTCGGACGCGGTGGCGTGGGCCGCGCTGCTCCGGTCGCCGGCGTGCGCGGTGTCCGAGGGATCGCTGCTGCTGCTCGCCCGCGCCGGGCTGGGCCGGCTCCCGTGGCTCTCGCCGGCGGAGCTGGCCGCGGAGGTCGATCGTGCCGCGGCCGGCGCGGCCGCCCAGGGCGTCGTCGAGGCCGTCGCCGCGCCCGCGCCCGGCACGACCCCGCTCCCCGACGCCGCGCCGCGCGCGATCCCTGCGGACGAGTGGGCCCGCCTGCTCCGGCTGCTCGCCGCGTACCGCGGGCTGCACGCGCTCCGCGACCGGGTGCCGGTGGGCGAGCTGTGCGCGCGCGCGGTGGAGGCCCTGGACCTCGACGCCGCGCTGCTCGCCGGCCCCGACGGCGAGCGGCGCGCGGTGAACCTCGAGAAGGCGCTCGCGCTCGCCGCGCGCTTCGGCGAGGACGGCGGCACGCCCGCGGAGCTGGCCGGGCACCTGCGCGCCCAGGCGGCCCGGCCGCCGCGCGAGCCCGAGGCCGAGCTGGAGGCGGCCGACGCGGTGGCGCTCCTGTCGGTGCACCAGGCGAAGGGGCTGGAGTGGCCGGTGGCGTTCGTGCCCGACCTGGGCGCGCGGGCCCGGGCCGACCTGCGGCGCGCGCTGCTCGATCGGGAGGGGCGGCTGTGCGTGGCTCTGTTCGACCCCGCCCGCGAGGCGTTCGTCGAGACCGCCGCGCTGGCGCGCGCGCGGGAGGACGACAAGCGCTCCGCCGCGGCCGAGTCGCGGCGGCTGCTGTACGTGGCGCTCACGCGCGCCCGCGACCTGCTGGTCCTCTCCGGCGAGGGCTCCGGCGCCGAGACCTGGCGCGGGCTGGTGGAGGCCGGGCTGGCGGAGCGGCCGGAGCTGGCGCGCCGGATCCCCATGGCCGAGGTGAGCGCGCCCGGCGCTGCGCCGGTGACGCCCGCGCCCGCCCCGGGGCCGATGGTCGAGCCGCTCGCGCCGCCGCCGCTGGCGCCCCCCGCGCCGCCCTCGCCCGTCCGCGCCGCCGTCACCGAG
>NZ_BAZG01000335.1 GCF_000964525.1 Anaeromyxobacter sp. PSR-1 | reverse complement strand
CCGGCGGCGGGGAGCCGGAGGCCGGCGCGGCGGGCGCGGGCGGCGCGGCCGGGCCGGCGGCGCGGGGAGGCGGGAGCGGCGCGCCTCGGGCGAGCGCCTCGACGCGCGCGACCAGCTCGGAGACCTGCGCGCCGGGGGCCAGGAACACGCCCTCCAGCAGCGCCACCTCCAGCGCGTAGCGCGGCTGCTCGGCGAGCTTCACGTCCACCACCGCGCGCTGCGCCAGGTCGAACAGGCGCGTGAGCTGCGCCGCGTCGGCGGCCGCGGCCTGCGCGCGCACCTCGGCGAGCTCCGCGTCCGGCAGGTCGATGGGCGCCTGCGGCACGAGCTTCGCCACCACCACGTTGCGCAGGTGCCGGACCAGCTCCTCGGCGAGCCGCTTCACCTCGAGCCCGCGGTCGTGGAGCGCCTCGATCTCGCGCAGCAGCGCGGCGCCGTCGCGGCCGACGAGCGCCGCCGCGATGCGCGACACCGCCGCCGCGTCCACCGCGCCGAGCGCCTCCGCCACCGCGTCGTCGCCGGGCGCGTCGCCGCAGGCGGCCCGCACCTGGTCGAGCAGCGACAGCGCGTCGCGCATGCCGCCCTCGGCCTGGCGCGCCACCAGCGCCAGCGCGGCCGGGGACAGCCGCATCCCCTCCTCCGCCGCGACCTTGGCGAGCTGGTCGGCGATCTGCTGCAGCGTGAGCCGCCGGAAGTCGAAGCGCTGGCAGCGCGAGAGGATGGTCTCTGGGACCTTGTGGACGTCGGTGGTGGCCAGCACGAACTTCACGTGCGGCGGCGGCTCCTCCAGCGTCTTCAGGAGCGCGTTGAACGCGCCCTGCGACAGCATGTGGACCTCGTCCACCACGAACACCTTGAAGCGGTCGCGGGCGGGCCGGTACTTCACCGCCTCGACGATGTCGCGGACGTTGTCCACGCCGTTGTTGGAGGCGGCGTCGATCTCCACCACGTCCACCGCGCGGCCCTCGGCGATCTCGACGCAGGGGGTGCAGACGCCGCACGGCTCGGCGGTCGGGCCCTTCTCGCAATTGAGCGCCTTCGCCACCAGGCGGGCGGTGGTGGTCTTGCCGACGCCGCGCGGGCCGGTGAACAGGAACGCGTGGGCGAGCTGGCCGGTCTTGAGCGCGTTCGACAGCGTCCGGACCACGTGCTCCTGGCCGGACATCTCGCCGAAGCGCTGCGGCCGGTACTTGCGGGCGAGGACGAGGTAACCCATTGGGATCGGTCACCGCGGGGACGCGGCGCGCCTCACGTTCCAGCAAAAAGAGCCGGCCCACAATCCCCGGGCGCACGGAAGACCACCTACCGTTGCTCCCTTCCGGGCCTGGCGGGGTTCGATGGCCCCCACGTCGCCCGAGGATTCTGGGCCGGCTCGCCCGGCGCATCGCCGGCTCGCGGGTCCCACCTTGCTTAACGGCGTGGGGCCTGCATCGCTGGCGGAGAGGGTGGGATTTGAACCCACGGTACCGTTCCCGGTACACACGATTTCCAGTCGTGCACCTTCAGCCGCTCGGTCACCTCTCCTTATACCTGGGGGAGTGCTCGGCTCCCCTGTGCTTCGCCAGGGGAGCCTGCGCTCCCCCAGACCCCCTGCTCGCTCCGGCCCACGCTCCCGCGTGGGCCTGCGCTCGCTGAAGGTCCTTCCCTCCAAATCCTCCGGAGCGCCCAACTGCTCCGTGCTTCGCCAGGGGAGCCTGCGCTCCCCCAGACCCCCTGCTCGCTCCGGCCCACGCTCATCCGCGTGGGCCTGCGCTCGCTGAGGTTACTGCTCCAAACGCCATCCGCGGGCGTGGCCGCGTTTCAGCTTCATCCGGAGCGCTCGGTCCCCTTCGCTTCGCTCGGGGACCTGCGCTCCCTTGCTTCC
>NZ_BAZG01000336.1 GCF_000964525.1 Anaeromyxobacter sp. PSR-1 | reverse complement strand
TCGCGCGCGAGGTCGCGCAGCATGCGCTTGACCTCGGTGCCGCTGGCCGGCGTGGATGTTCCCCCGCTGCATCACCTCGCGCACCGAGAGCGCCTTGCCCTCGGCCTTGCGGAGCTCGTCCATCAGCGCCGCCCGGCGGCGCTCCTGCAGGTCGCGCTGCATCCTAGTCTCCGAACAGGCGGCCGAGATCGGAGCCGCCCTGGTGCTGCGTGGGGAACAGCGGGAACAGCGCGCCCGCGAGCGCCTGGAGGTTGCGCGTCTGCAGCCACACCTCGCCGGGCCCGGCGAACTCGGCCACCAGCGCCTCGCCCGACACGATCGAGCGGAGCCACCCGCGGCGGCTGGCCTTGCGCACCTGGTACGGCATGGCCGCGTCGAACGCGACCACGTGGCCGGTGTCCACCACGTAGCGCCCGCCCGCCGGGATCGGCCGGCGCACGATGGCGCCGTAGGACGAGAGCAGCGCGGTGCCGCGGCCGGAGAGGCGGATGAAGAACAGCCCCTCGCCGGCGAACAGGCCGCGGAAGCCGGCGAACTCGGTGTCGATGCGGGTCTCCGGGTCCGAGGCGAGCCAGGAGGAGGACTGCACCAGCAGCGTGCGCCCCTCCAGCTCCAGCCCGATCACGTCGCCCGGCACCGGCGGGGCGAGCAGCACCTCGGCCGGCCCGCCCATCGCCGTGAACGTCGAGACGAAGACCGACTCGCGGGTGACCATCCGGCGGAGCGCGCCCATCACCCCGCCCTGCATCCGCGACTGCAGGTCCACGTTGCCGCTCATCGAGACCATCGCGCCCGCCTCGGCCAGGATCGACTGGCCGGCGGCGAGCTCGACGCGCGCGCACGCGAACGCGTTCCCGCCCACGAGCTGGTAGCGGAGCGTGCTCGCGGCGGAGGTGGTGGCGAGCACGTCCCCGGCCGCGGGGGCGGCCGCGCCGGCGCGCAGCACCGCGCCGCACGCGCGGCAGGCGGCGTCGGGCCCGGCCTCGTCTCCACAGTTGGGACAGCGCATGGCGCGAGTCTACACGCGATGCCCCGAGGCCAGGGGCGGAAGGCGGGGGAGCGCGCCCACCGCCCCGCCCGCCCGCGCGGGCGCCTCGCCGGCCGGGTGTATAAACGGTCCGTGCTCACCCCAGAGACCGCCCGGGCGCGCATCCTGGCCGCCCTCTCCCCGCTCGCGCCGCTGCCCGGCGAGCGCGTGCCGCTCGCCGACGCGGTGGGCCGGGCGCTGGCGGAGGACCTCGTCCCCGACCGCGACCTCCCCGCGTTCGCCGCCTCCACCATGGACGGCTACGCGCTCCGCGCCGCCGACGCGCGCCGCGCCGGCGCCCGCCTGCCGATCGCGTTCGAGGTGTACGCCGGCCGGCCCGCCGCCGCGGCGCTGCCGCCGGGGAGCTGCTGCCGGATCTTCACCGGCGCGCCGCTGCCGGAGGGCGCCGACGCCGTGGAGATGCAGGAGGAGGTGCGCCGCGCCGGCAAGGCCGCGGTGTTCCGCCGCGCGGCGGAGCCGGGGCGCTTCGTGCGCGCGCGCGGCTCGGACCTCGCGGCCGGCGCGGTGGCGATCGCCGCCGGGACGGTGGTGGACCCCGGCGCGGTGGGGCTCGCGGCCGGGATCGGCCGCGCCGAGCTGGTGGTGCGCCGGCGCCCGAGGGTCGCGATCCTGCCCACCGGCGACGAGCTCGTCCCGCCGGGCAGCGTCCCCGGGCCCGGCGAGCTGGTGGACTCGAACGGCCTCGCGCTCGCCGCGGCGGTGCGCGAGGCGGGGGGCGAGCCCATCCTGCTGCGCCCCGCCCGCGACGAGGCCGCGAGCCTGGCCGCCGCGCTCGCCGCCGCCCGCGGCGCCGACGCGCTCCTCACCTCCGGCG
>NZ_BAZG01000337.1 GCF_000964525.1 Anaeromyxobacter sp. PSR-1 | reverse complement strand
GCGTCGGCGTGGCAGTCGGTGCAGCGCGCGAACGCGATGCCCTTGTAGCGCGCCTTCTCGCCGGGCCACGGGCCGTGGCACGCCTCGCAGGCCACCGTGGCGTGCGCGCCGCGCAGCGGGTACCGGGTCTTCTCGTGGAAGGCGCGCTTCGCGCCGAGCCCGGTCACCTGCTTCCAGTCGGCGGTGACGTGGCAGCTCGCGCACGCCTGGCCGAACCGGTCCTGGTGGGGATCCTTGTGGCAGTCGGTGCAGGCCTGGAACGCCACGCCCTTGTAGCGGGCGTAGGCGGCCGCCCGCACCGGCGGCGTCATGCCGGGGCCGGGCGCGCCGGCGGCCTCCGCCACGTCCGCGTGGCACTTCGCGCAGGCCACGCGCACGTGCTTGCCGTCGAGGCGGTACGCGGTGCGCGCGTGGTCGAAGCGCGCCGCCGGCTTCCAGGCGTCCTCGCCGTGGCAGCGCGCGCAGTCCGGGCCGAGCTGGCCGCGGTGCTCGTCGAAGTGGCAGGCGGCGCAGCGCTGCGGCGCGCCCAGGCTGGTCCGGCGCTCCGGCTGCTTGCGCAGCACCTCGGCCACCGCCGGATCCGCCACCAGCCGCGGGTCGTGGCAGCGGGCGCAGTCCACCCGCCGGTGCTTGCCGCGCAGCTCGAACCCGGCGCGCGCGTGGTCGAAGCCCTTCTTCCCGCCCGGCCCCCAGTCCACCAGCGCGAAGTCCCGGCCCTGGTGCTCGTGGTGGCACCGCTCGCAGGCGCGCTCGGCCGCGGGGAGCCGGCCGTGGAAGCCCAGCCCGCGCGCGACGCGGTCCTTCAGCTCGGCGTGGCAGGCGAGGCAGGTGTCGGCGGAGAGCTGCTGCCCGGCCAGGTGGCACTTCGTGCAGCTCTGGAGCCCCTCCAGGCCCTGGTGGGACCGGGAGAGCGGGCCCGGCGAGAACACGTCGGCGCGCGCGGCCGCCGGGGCGGCCAGCGCGAGCGAGGCGAGGAGCGCTGCGGTCGAGGGTTTCACCGGTGGAGGAGTCCGTACCCGAGGTAGAGGGAGACGCCGATGTGGGCGGCGATGACGAGGACCAGGAACACGGCCAGCGAGGCGTGGAACACGCGCCAGCCGCGGAGCAGGCGCTTCAGCGAGGCGTAGAAGCGGATCTGCCAGCGCAGCCGCGCCAGGGCGACCAGCGTGGCGCGGAACTCGGCGTAGTGGCCGGTCCCGCGGAAGCGCCCGCGCACCCGCAGCAGGCGCAGGCGGAGCAGGAGCGACTCCGCCGGCATGCGCACGAACAGCAGCGCCAGCGAGCCGGCGCGGACCGGCGCGGTGGCGCGGTCGAGCAGCGCCCGGGCCGGCGCGCCCGCCTCCTGCAGCAGCGGGCCGAGCGCCGCGCGGGAGCGCTCGAACCGCGCCAGCAGGTCGGCCAGCTCCACCGCCTTGCCGCCGTCGGAGGGGACGGCGCCGTAGATGAACCGCCCCACGATCCCGGTGCCGACCACGATGCAGAGCGCGCCCGCGGTGCCGGTGGCGAGCAGGTTGTTCGACTGGAACGCCGCGTGGAACGCGATGACGAGCGGGCTCATGAAGCCCACGAACACGTGGAAGTCGAGCCAGCCGCGGATGCTCCCCACCGGCGCGAAGCGCTTCCAGCGCTTGCGGACCGCGTAGAGGAAGTTCGAGAGCATGAACAGCGTCGCCACGATGCCGACGCCGTGGCCCCAGGGCCCCGCCGGCTTCATCGCCGGGTGGAGCGGCGAGCGGAGCCGGTCCAGGCGCGCGAGCGGGTAGTACTCCCGTCCCTTCCACGCCAGCACCGCCAGGATCGCCACGCCGGCGAGC
>NZ_BAZG01000338.1 GCF_000964525.1 Anaeromyxobacter sp. PSR-1 | reverse complement strand
ACCGGATCGACACCGAGGGCACCACGCGCTCGGTGAAGGCCGGCGCGGCCGGCAAGCTGGTGATCTCGATCGTCCCGGTGGCGGGCACGCACGTGCACCCGCAGGCGCCGCTCAAGATCACCCTCTCGGCGACGCCGGGGCTGACGCTGTCGAAGGACAAGCTCGGCCACAAGGACGCGGTGGACCCGAAGGCCGAGGGGCCGCGCTTCGAGGTGCCGTTCACCGCCGCCCAGGCCGGCGCCCAGGAGGCGCGGGCGAAGGTGGACTTCTTCATCTGCTCCGACCAGTGGTGCGTGAAGCAGGCGCGCGACGTGTCGGTCCCGGTCAAGGTCGAGTAGGCGCGATGCGCGTCGTCTACGGCGTGAACCCGGTGCGCGAGCTGCTCCGCGCCGGGGGCGGCGACGTCGCCGAGCTGTGGCTGGCCGAGGGCGGCACGCGCGGCGCGGCGTTCGCGGAGCTGGAGCGGCTCGGGCGAGGGGCGGGCGCCAAGGTGCGCGCGGCGCCCCGCGCCAAGCTCGACCGGCTGGCCGGCACCGACCGGCACCAGGGCATCGTCGCGGTGGTGGCCGACTTCCGCTACGCGGAGCTCGAGGAGCTGCTCGCGCGCGCGCAGGCCGGCGGGCGCCCGCCGCTCCTGGTGGTGCTCGACGGCGTCGAGGACCCGCACAACCTCGGGGCCATCATCCGTTCGGCCCACGCGCTCGGCGCGCACGGCGTCGTCATCCCGCGCGACCGCGCGGTGGGCGTCACGCCGGCGGTGGCCAAGGCCTCGGCCGGCGCGGTGGAGCGCTGCCCGGTGGCGCGCGTCACCAACGTGGCGAAGACGCTCGAGCGCCTGAAGGAGGCGGGCATCTGGTCGGTGGCGTTCGCGGCGGACGGCGAGCGCCCCCTCGGCGAGGTCGATCTGAAGGGGCCGACCGCGCTCGTCCTGGGCAGCGAGGGGGAGGGGCTGCGGCCGCTGGTGCGCCGCACCTGCGACCTCTCCGCGCGGATCCCCATGTCGGGTGATCTCGACAGCTTGTCGGTGTCCGCGTCGGCCGCGGTCGCCCTGTACGAGGCCGCGCGGCAGCGCGCGGGCGCGCCGTCGAAATCAGCGGTCGAAATGCGTCCTTGACAAGATGGGGCCACTCATTTTAAAGACCGCCCTCCACAACGGACGGCGGTGGTTCGCCCGAGCCGTGCCCGAGGGATGGCGGTCGTGGATTCGGGAAGGATTTTGCTGGCGTAGCTCAGCTGGTAGAGCAGCTGCCTTGTAAGCAGCAGGTCGCGGGTTCGAATCCCACCGCCAGCTCAGCGCGCCGTGGGGTTCACGCAGCGTCATCGAGGTGAAGACATCAGGAGGGGTTCCCGAGCGGCCAAAGGGAGCAGACTGTAAATCTGCCGGCTTACGCCTTCGGTGGTTCGAATCCACCCCCCTCCACTGAGCAGCACCGGTAGCAGCGGCCCGCTGGGCGAGAAGCGAAGAAGAGGTTCGGGAAAACTTGCGGGAATAGCTCAGTTGGTAGAGCGTCAGCCTTCCAAGCTGAATGTCGCGGGTTCGAATCCCGTTTCCCGCTCCAGTGAGGTCGGATCAAAGGAATTGCCCTCGTAGCTCAGTCGGTAGAGCGCGTCCTTGGTAAGGACGAGGTCTCCAGTTCAATCCTGGACGAGGGCTCTCAGTCACTCCGTCGCGGTAGCCGAGTCATCCGGCGCACGCGCCAACAGCAGGGAGCGTACCC
>NZ_BAZG01000339.1 GCF_000964525.1 Anaeromyxobacter sp. PSR-1 | reverse complement strand
GGGCGGCGCGGGTGAGCCAGACCACCGCCTCGCGGTGCACGCCGAGCGCCACCGCCACCGCCTGCGCCACCACGAACACCGTCTGCGAGACCGCGCTCGACTCGGCGCCGGTGATGGGATCGACGAGGGCGGAGTACCCCAGGCCCGCGGAGAGCCCGGCGAGGTGGCCGGCGGCGAGCGCGGCGTCGAGCGTCCAGCGCGCCGCGAGGCCGGCGAGGAGCCCGGTGGCGGTCTCGGCGAGCGCGGCGCCGGCCAGCCCGGCCAGCCCGGCGGGCGGCGGCACCGCGGGGGAGCCGGCGCCGGCGTGCACCGCCCAGGTGAGCGCCAGGGCCAGGCCGAGCCGGACCCGGGCCGGCACCACCCGCGCGCCGAGCACCGGCGCGACCGCGCACAGGCCCGCGGTGCGGAGCAGCAGCAGGCCGAAGCCCCAGGCGGTGGCGAGCGGCAGCTCCACTCAGCGCCCCGCCATCCGGAGGATGCACTGCGCCAGGAACCCGGAGAGCCGGTCCATCATCCAGCCGCCCAGCAGCCAGATCACCGCGCCGGCCGCCGCGGCGCGCGGGAGGAAGCCCACCGCGGCGTCGTTCACCTGCGTGGCCGCCTGCAGCACGCCCACCACCAGGCCGACGAGGAGCAGCGCGCCCAGCACCGGCCCGCCGACCGCGGCGAGCAGCAGCAGCGCCTCGCGCAGCAGCGCGCCGGGCAGCTCCGGGGTCACGCGAAGCTCCGGGCTAGCGCGCCGACCACCAGCCGCCAGCCGTCGGCCATCACGAACAGGCCGATCTTCACCGGCAGCGCGACGAGCGTGGGCGGGACCATCATCATGCCCATCGACATGAGGATCGCGGAGACGAGCAGGTCCACCAGTAGCAGCGGCACGTAGAGGAACAGGCCCATGCGGAAGGCGGTGGTCAGCTCGGAGATCATGAAGGCGGGGACGGCGATGGACATCGGGATCGCGTCGCCGCTGGCGGGCCGGGGCGTGGCGGAGATCTCGTAGAACAGCGCCAGGTCCTGGTCGCGCGTCTGGCGCAGCATGAACTCGCGCACCGGGCCGCTCGCGCGCTCCAGCGCCTCCGCCTGGCCGATGCGGTCGTCGAGGTACGGGCCCAGCGCGTCGGCGTACACGCGGGTGGCGGTGGGCGACATGACGAAGGACGAGAGGACCAGCGCGAGCCCGACCAGCACCTGGTTCGGCGGGACCTGCGGCGTCCCGAGCGCCTGGCGCAAGAAGGAGAGCACGATCACGACCCGCGTGAACGAGGTGACCGAGACGAGCAGCGCGGTCGCGAAGCTCAGCGCGGTGAGCACCAGGAACAGCTTCACCGGCGCGGAGCCGCCGCCGTTCACCGAGAGCTGGAGCGCGCCCTCGGCGGCGGGGCTCGCCGCCGACAGCGCCGCGATCGGCAGGCCGAGCGGGCTCACCGGACCCTCCCGGCCTGGCCGCCGGCCAGCTTGCGGCGCAGCGCCTGGTCCTCGGCGCTCTCCGCGAGCAGCGCCTCGAAGCCGGGCGCCGGGGCCGGCGCGGCGGACCGGCCGAGGCCGCGCAGCCGCGCGAGCAGGTCGGGCGGCGCGGCGCGGGCGGGGAGCGGCGGGGGCGAGGCCGGCGCGGGCGCGGC
>NZ_BAZG01000340.1 GCF_000964525.1 Anaeromyxobacter sp. PSR-1 | reverse complement strand
ACCGCGAGCCGGCCGCGGCGTCGTGGACCATGACGCTGGCGAGGTCCACCACCGCGTGGCGGACGATCGCGTCGCGGAGGAGCGCGTGGGCGCCGTCGAGCGCCAGGCGGACCGCGTTCTCGCGCGCGCCCGGCTCGAACACGACCGAGGCGGCGCGGGTCCCGAGCGCGCCGAGGCGCCCGCCCACCGACTGCGCGGCGCGCTGCAGGTGCAGCACGTCCGTGTCGTAGGCGACGCGCAGCAGGCCGACGGTCCGGGGGCGCAGGGCGGGCGCGCGCGGCGCGTCGGCGGCGGCGCGGGGCTCGGCGACCGCGGCGAACGCCTCGCGGAGCGCGACCCGCAGCGCGCTCCCGTCGGCGTAGCGCGCCTCCGGGAGCTTGGCCAGGCAACGGAGGATGACCTCCTCGAGCGCCGGCGGCACGCCGGCGTGCTCGGACGGACGCCCGGGCCGGCGCGCCAGGTGCGCCTGCCGCTGCTCGCCCGGCGAGCCCTCGAACGGCGGCGCCCCGGTCACGAGCTCGAAGAGGATCGCGCCCGCCGCGTAGACGTCGGCGCGGGCGTCCGCCGCGTCGCCGCGGACCTGCTCCGGGGCCATGTACGCCGCCGTCCCGGCCGAAGCGCCCGCCGGCGCGTCCTCCGTCGCGACCGGCTCCGGGCCGTGCGCCAGCCCGAAGTCCACCAGCCGCGCGCCGCCGGGCTCCACGAACACGTGGCGCGGCTTGAGGTCGAGGTGGCGCCAGCCGCGGCCGTGGAGGGCCGCGAGCGCGTCCGCGAGCGCGAGCACCGCGTCGCGCAGGGTCTCGAGATCGAGCGGCCCGTCGACCGCGCGGACGCGGTCGGCGAGGGACGGCGCGGTGAGCCGCTCGAGCGCGACCCAGGCGCGGCCGTCCTCGAGCATGCCGCTCGCGAGCACCGCCGGCGCGAGCTCGGGGCCGATCTCGCGCAGCGCGGCGGCCTCGCGGAGGAGCTGGTCGCGCGCGCGCGGCGTGGAGCCCTGGGAGATCTTCACGGCGGCGGCGGTCCCGTCGCGGGTGCGTCGCGCCGACAGGATCTCGCCGAACCCGCCCCGTCCGATCACACCCTCGATCTCGAACCCCGGGATCGGCGGAAGTGCCGGCGGGCGGTGTCCGGGGGTGTTCACGGAACGCATCATACGATGCGCCGAAGGGTGGGTCCCGAGAAACCCGTGGCCGGCTGCCCGATATCCGCTTGGAGTAAAGCCGTGTGATCCTTAGGGACGCCGATCTGTCCCATTCACCCACAGCTTACCCCTGTCGAGTGTCACATGAACACGGGATATCATACCCGTTTGAAGGGACAAAAAGTGGTGCGGAGCCGTGCCCAAAGGTGTGCGCCGGGGAGTGGCGGTGGGGCCCTATGCGTACACAGGCGACGGTGGGAGGAAACCGATGCACAACCAGGCTCGTTCGTTCGTGATTGCGGCGCTTCTCGTCGTCTCCAGCTCCGTTCGCGCGGCACCGGCCGAGAACGGCCTCCTCGAGAACGGCCTGCTGGGCAACGGCGTCTTCACCAACGGTCTCGTGGAGAACGGCGTCTTCACGAACGGCGTGTTCACCAACGGGGTCTTCACGAACGGCCTCGCGGAGAA
>NZ_BAZG01000341.1 GCF_000964525.1 Anaeromyxobacter sp. PSR-1 | reverse complement strand
AACCAGTCAAGACATCGCTGACACTTGGCTGTAGGGTCGGCGTGGTTTTCAGGCAGTTACGGTCTTCTTCTTCCGGGGCTCCGGTCCTGCTTCGGAGGCGTTGACGGTGGACGGGTCGGGGCTGACGCGGCTGACGAGTGAGCTGACAGGGCCGCTGCTGTAGACGTCGCCCAGCGACGGGATGATCTCGAGCGAGCCCAGATCGACGCCGAAGAAGTACGCGTGCCAGCGCAGCGCGTCCTCCTGGCGAAGACCAATGATGTGGCCGACCAGGGCCGAGCTGACGAAGACGGTGTCGTCGTTGACGGAGACGTTTCCGTTCCTCGAGACCCGCCTCGTCTTCCACTCGGGCGGGTAGCTCGGGACCAGCGGCGCCAACGATCGCCGATTGGAGTCTCGATATACCTCCGCCGGCGTCTTCCCGCCGAGGGCGTCGTGCGGGCGGACCTCGTTGAAGTCGACCATCCAGCGGTCGCACGCGCGCTGCTGGGCGCGGCGCGTACGCGCTGGCCGGAGCTCGAGCTCGCTCAGATCGCGGTGCATCCGCTCGTGGCCGCCGTTGTCCTGCGGACAGCCCGGGCGAGATCGCACGAGCCGGATTCCGAGCGAGATGAGCCAGGCCGAGAGAAGGGTCAGCCCACCGCGGGCACGGACGCAGATGAAAGGCGGGCCGTTGTCGCACTGCATTGCCGCGGGCAGGCCGTGCTGCTCGAACACGTCCAGCAGGACGCGCCGGACCTGCTGCGCACCGGTCCGTGCAAGCAAGGTGACAGCGAGGACCTTCCGGCTGAAGGCGTCACGCACTGTCAGCGGCTCGCACTTCTCACCGTTCTGCGCCCGCCACCACCCCTTGATGTCGATCGTCCACAGTTCGTTCGGCGCCTTCACCTCGATCCGGGGGCGGCCTTCGACGCCCCAGACCCGCACCCGAGTTCGCCTCCGCCGTGTCTTCCCGAGCCGCTGGAGGACGCGCGATACCGTGCTCCTGCTCGGCGCGAGTTCGCCCAGCGTACGCTCCAGCACGCGGGCGATCTTGTCGGGGCCCCAGGTCGAGTGGCGGTCGCGCAGCTCGAGGATCCCCACGACAATGTCCTCGCCGGTCGCAAGCGGGCTCGAGACCGGCCGGCGGCTCTGCTCGGAAAGGCCGACGTAGCCCTGCTCGTGGAAGCGGCGGAGCCACTTGTGGCCGGTCTGGCGCGAGATGTCGTACTCGCGGCAGAGCGCCGAGATGTTCGCACCGGGCGTGCTGGCCTTCTCGATGAACTCGAGCTTCTGGCTCATGACTCGCTGCTCTTTCCAGGGCACCGCGACAGTCGAGCAGTCGAATCTGTCAGCGATGTCCTGAGCCGTTTTCAGTCAGCGATGTCTTGGTACTGCACCGGG
>NZ_BAZG01000342.1 GCF_000964525.1 Anaeromyxobacter sp. PSR-1 | reverse complement strand
TTTCATGCGCTGTGCAACCGGAGACATGGGTAACGAGTAGACCGGAGACATGGGTAACACTCGTCAGGCGGCGACGAGGCCCAGGTCCGGGTGAGAAGTGTGGATGCGGCCGAGCAGGAGCTTGCAGAAGTAGACCTCGAAGCAGCCCTCCTCGACCTCGACGAAGCCGACGCGTTCGCCTCGCGTCGCCACGCTGATGAAGTACTGGTGACGCCGGAGGGTGACGAGGCCCCACTGGTTCGGGGTGAGGACTTCGAAGCAGTGCGGGTAGTCCGGCTCTGCGATGCGGGTCGGGAACTTCCGCCGCGAGGGGACGTACACATCGGCCGGAGTGCGTTGCTGGAGCGCTTCGTGCGGGCGCCGCTCGTTGTAGATGCGGCGAAACGCATCGAAGCGCTGCTGCTGGGCGCGCATGTTCCTCTCGGGAGGGCGCGCTGTCTCTTGCAGCGTGAGGTGGAAGCGCTCGTGACGGCCGTTCTGATGCGGCTTCCCCGGCTCGATACGCTCGATGGCGATGTCGAGCTTGAGGATCTGGACGGCGAGCTTCGTGATGGCGAGCTGGCCCTTGGGCGCCGCCCAGGGCTGACCGTTGTCGACTCGAAAGGCTTCCGGCAGCCCGTGCTCCCGAAACGCTCGGACCAGTTCGCCCCAGACCTCCCGTCCCGCGCCGCCAACGCCGAACGTGCCGCCCTTGCAGCAGAGCAGGTATCTGCTGAATGCATCGGTCACCGTCAGTGGGTCGCACCGCGTGCCGTCGCCCAGTCGAAACCACCCCTTGAAGTCCATCGCCCAGACCGCGTTCGGCTTGTCTGCGTGCCGAAGCGGCTGCGTACGAGGCTGCCTGTTGCGCATGCGCAACTTGCGCGGGTTTACGAGCCCGCGCCGCTTCAGCAGCTCGCCCACGGTGCTGGCCGCCGGCACTTCCCACCGCCGCTCCTTCTCGAGCTCGACCACGAGCTTCTTAGGCCCCCAGCCCAGTTCCTGGCGTAGCTCGATCAGCCGTTCGGCGACTTCGGGAGCGATGGACCGGCTGTTGCTCTTTGGCCGTCGGGAGCGATCCTTCAGCCCTCCCGGTCCTTCGGCCTCGAACTGGCTCAGCCACTTGTAGCCGGTCTTCGGCGCCACGCCGAACGCGGCGCATAGGCTCGTGAAGGTGGCCTTGTGCTTGCGCGCTGCGAGCACGAATCGGAGGCGTTCGCTCATCGGGTCGGTGTGGGCCCAGGGCATGGGCTCGGACTGTTACCCATGTCTCCGGTCTGACCGTTACCGATGTTGCCGGTTCGGACCGCGCATGAAA
>NZ_BAZG01000343.1 GCF_000964525.1 Anaeromyxobacter sp. PSR-1 | reverse complement strand
AATGGCCAAGGAGAAGTTCGAGCGCAGCAAGCCGCACGTGAACGTCGGGACGATCGGGCACGTGGACCACGGCAAGACGACGCTGACGGCGGCGATCACGAAGGTGCTGGCGCAGAAGGGCGGGGCGCAGTTCCTGGCGTACGACCAGATCGACAAGGCGCCGGAGGAGCGGGAGCGCGGGATCACGATCGCGACGGCGCACGTGGAGTACCAGACGGAGAAGCGGCACTACGCGCACGTCGACTGCCCGGGCCACGCGGACTACGTGAAGAACATGATCACCGGGGCGGCGCAGATGGACGGCGCGATCCTGGTGGTGTCGGCGGCGGACGGTCCGATGCCGCAGACGCGCGAGCACATCCTGCTGGCCCGCCAGGTGGGCGTGCCGTACATCGTGGTCTTCCTGAACAAGGTGGACATGGTGGACGACAAGGAGCTGCTGGACCTGGTGGAGCTGGAGGTCCGTGAGCTGCTGAGCGAGTACGACTTCCCGGGCAACGAGATCCCGATCGTGAAGGGGTCTGCGCTGAAGGCGCTCGAGGGCGACAAGGGCGAGCTGGGGGAGCAGGCGATCTTCAAGCTGATGGAGGCGGTGGACGCCTACATCCCGACGCCGCAGCGCGCGACGGACAAGCCGTTCCTGATGCCGGTCGAGGACGTGTTCTCGATCTCGGGCCGCGGGACGGTGGCGACGGGGCGCGTGGAGCGCGGGATCATCAAGGTCGGCGAGGAGGTCGAGGTCGTCGGGCTGAAGGCGACGGCGAAGACGGTGGTGACCGGCGTCGAGATGTTCCGCAAGCTGCTGGACGAGGGGCGCGCGGGCGACAACATCGGGGCGCTGCTGCGCGGCCTGAAGCGCGAGGAGGTCGAGCGCGGGCAGGTGCTGGCGAAGCCGGGGTCGATCACGCCGCACACGAAGTTCAAGGCCGAGGTGTACGTGCTGACGAAGGAGGAGGGTGGCCGTCACACCCCGTTCTTCAACGGCTACCGGCCGCAGTTCTACTTCCGGACGACGGACGTGACGGGGTCGGTGCAGCTGCCGCAGGGAGTCGAGATGGTGATGCCGGGCGACAACATCGGGATGGAGGTGGAGCTGATCACCCCCATCGCGATGGAGAAGGAGCTCCGCTTCGCCATCCGCGAGGGCGGCCGCACGGTCGGCGCGGGCGTGGT
>NZ_BAZG01000344.1 GCF_000964525.1 Anaeromyxobacter sp. PSR-1 | reverse complement strand
GCCGCGCCGGCCGCCCGGGGCCGCCTCGCCCGTCCGGGCGAGGCGCCGGCGCCCGCCTGGCGGCTCCCCGGAACGCGAGAGGCGCCGACCCCGCGCGGCGGGGCGGCGCCTCGGGGCGTCGCGGCCGGCGGGCCGCTACACGCGCTTGAACAGCACCACGGCGTTCGTGCCGCCGAACCCGAAGGAGTTCGAGACGGCCACGTCCACGCGCACCTCGCGCGCCGTGTTCGGGATCACGTCGAGATCGCACTCCGGGTCCTGCTCGTCGACGTTGATGGTCGGCGGCAGCACGCCGCGCGAGATGGCGAGGACCGTCACCACCGCCTCGAGCCCGCCCGCGCCGCCGAGCAGGTGGCCGGTCATGGACTTGGTGGAGGAGACCATCAGCCCCTGCTTCGCGTGCTCCCCGAAGACGCGCTTGATGCCCTGGCACTCGGCCACGTCGCCGACCGGCGTCGAGGTGCCGTGCGTGTTCACGTAGCCGACCTGCTCGGGCGCGACGCCCGCGTCCTGCAGCGCCATGCGGACCGCGCGCGCGCCGCCCTCGCCGCCCTCGGCCGGCGCGGTGATGTGGTACGCGTCGGCGCTGGCGCCGTAGCCGGCCAGCTCCGCGTAGATCCGCGCGCCGCGCTTGCGGGCGTGCTCGTACTCCTCGAGCACCAGCAGGCCGGCGCCCTCGCCGGCCACGAAGCCGTCGCGCCCCTTGTCGAACGGGCGGCTCGCCTTCTCCGGCGCGTCGTTGCGCTCCGAGAGCGCGCGGGCCGCGCAGAAGCCGCCGATGCCGAGCGGCGTGATGGTGGCCTCGCAGCCGCCCGCGATGATGACGTCGGCGAGGCCGCGCTCGATGTAGAGCATGGCGTCGCCGATGGAGTGGTTGCCGGTGGCGCAGGCCGACACCGGGGAGAAGTTGGGGCCCTGCATCCCGTACTTCATGCTGATCTGGCCCGGGGCCAGGTTGATGATGAGCGACGGGATGAAGAACGGGCCGATCTTGCGGACGCCCTTCTCCAGCAGCGTCTTGTGCTCGTCCTCGATGGTGCCGAGGCCCCCGATGCCGGCGCCGACGAT